>DAINBU010000002.1:0-114147 GCA_036732755.1 Planctomycetota bacterium | reverse complement strand
TGGGAGCGCACCGCGTCGGCCACGGGCTCGAGCTCGACCTCCTGCAGCAGTCCGCTCGCGACCGCGTCGTCGGCCGCGTCGGCTGCGTCGGCCGCCGCGTCGCCGCGCGCCGCCCAGGCGACCCAGCGCGGCGCGTCGCCGCGCGCGAGACGCGGCGCGAGCGCGCGCAGCCGGTCGCGCGAGGCGGGGGAGTAGAGCAGCGCGCCGCGCGGCGCGCTCGCCGCCGCCGCGGCGGAGGGGGAGGCGACGAAGGCGACGCCGCGCACCGCGGCCCGGATCGCGACCGCGCGCGCGAGCGCCGGCGCGTCCTCGACGGCGTCGAGCCGGATCAGGAGGCGCGCCGACGGCTCTCCGTCGAGCGCCCGCTCGACCTCGCGCAGCTCGGCGCGGAAGAGGAGGTCGTCGGGGATCTGCGGCACGCCCTCGTCGGCCGCGGCGGCGCGCACGAGCCCCGCGGCCGCGAGCTCGCGCCGCAGCGCGGCGACGCTCGCGGGGCGCAGCAGCGCGTCGACCTGCGTGCAGCGCCGGACGATCTCGAGCGCGCGCGGATCGGCGGAAGGGAGCTCGACGCAGGCGACGAACGGCTCGCGCGGGAAGCGGGCGTAGAAGCGTGCCGCGTCGTCGGGCAGCCGTCCGCCGAGCAGCTCGAAGAGGAGCACGCCGAACGCGAAGAGGTCGGCGCGCGCGTCGATCGGCCAGCCGAGCAGCCGCTCCGGCGCGACGTAGAAGGCCGAGCCGCCGCCGCGCCGCCCCGCACCCGTGACCGCGCCGGCGAGGCCGAAGTCGGTGAGGCGTGCCGGACCGCGCTCGGCGACGAGGACGTTCTCCGGCTTGAGGTCGGCGTGGACGAGCCCTTCCCGATGGAGCGCGGCGAGGCCGGAAAGGACGTCGTCGATCAGCGCCGCTCTACGCTCCGGGTCGAGCTCGCGCACGACCGCGCGCAGTGTCGTCCCGACCACGAATTCGCGCAGCAGCCACGGCGAGCCGTCGGGATCGACGCCCGCGTCGATCAGCGCCGTGACGTTCGGCGAGCGGACGCGCGCCAGGCACTCGATCTCGGCGCGGAACGCCGCGGGCGCGGGCGGGGCGAACCGCTTGAGCAGCGCGTCGCGGCCGTCCTCGAGGCGGACGCGCTCGGCGGTCGCGACGCCGCCGTCGGCGCCGGCGGGGCCGGCCGCGAACCGTTCGATCACCTGCCAGCGGCCGCCCATGGCGACGAGAGTAGCGGCCGCACACGAGCCTCCCGGGGCACCGGATTCCGGGGGGAGGCGCATGCGCGGCCGCCGATGGGGGTCGCGGAATCGGCCGCTCAGTTGTGGAGCGTCACGCAGTCGGGATTGCTCAGCACCGCCCCGCCGGCCGTGAAGGCGACGAGCGACTGCCCGTGGACGACGAGGCCGTCGAGCGCCGGGTCGTTCGGGATCGTCCCCTTCACCTCGAACGTGCCGTCGCCGCCGACCGTGCCGGTCGCGACATGGAGCATCGTCGCGAAGTCGAGCAGCAGGACGCCGTTCTTGTGCGCCGGCAGGAAGCCGTCGTCGAGCGCGACGAACATGATCGCGACGTCGCCCGGGTTGCTCGTGACCTTGAAGCGGACCTCGTCGCCGATTTTGCCGCCGCCGCCGACCTCGAAGAGCCCGGCGACGGCCGCGATCGCGGCGACGTCGACGTTCGGCGCGTCGGACGAGCCGTTCCACGTCCCACTCAGCTCGACTTGCTGGCCGTTGAAGGCATTGAGGTCGACCGTCGAGCTGGTGAGCGTCGTGTCGGTGCAGTCGACGAAGAATCCGCCGCCCCCCGACACGTCCTCGACCTTGCCGCGCAGGGTCACCTGCTGGGCCGAGGCGTCGACGACGAGGAGGGCGAGCGCGAACGAAGCGAGCAACGAACGCATGTGCAGACTCCTTCCATGCGGGAGGGGGAGGGCGCCGCATCGCGCGCAGCGCGCGTGCGGACGCGGACTCCCGACGGAAGGGCAAGGGTCGTGCCCCGGACGAGGCGCCGGCGCGTGGCGCGGACGCGCCCCGCGCGGCGCGACGGAGGTCCAGCTCCTGGACCAGCTTTCGAACGCGAACGCGCTCAGGTGGCCGGCGTGGCGGGCGGCACCTCGGCGGCGAGCACCTTCTGGACGATCGTGCTGTCGCGGTTGAGCTTCACCGCCGTGACCGGGTACTGCGGCTGGCGCGGGTTCTCGACCTTGGTGGTGTGGACGGCACCGGCGTCGATCGCGCGGTTGATCTGGATCTGCGCCTCGTGCGGGATGGCGGCCCACGCGACGTGGCGCGGCAGGAGCTGATCGCGCAGGAACTTGAGCGCGACGAAGGTGAAGGCCGGATCGCTCTCGGCGCGCGAGAGGACGCGCACCACGTCCTCGACCGCGAGCTCGGGATCGGGCGGGGGCGGCAGCTCGGCCGGTGCGCCGTCGCGCCAGCCGCGGCGGCCCTCGCGGCGGTCGTCGCGCCAGCCGCCTTCGCGGCCCGGCTCGTAGTTGATCAGGACGTCGCCGTGGCGCGGATCCCAGCGCGAATCCTCGGCGAATTCGCCGGGATGGTCGGGATCCTCGAACGGGCGCAGCTCCACGCTGATGGCGAAGCCGCGCGGCGGCGAGATCAGCGTCAGCGGTTGCAGGATCGGGGGAAGCGCGCCCTGGGCGTCGAGATCGCGCGCGGCCAGGAATGCACGGGCGATCGCGTCTTCGAGCTCCTCGATGCTTTCGTATCGCACGAACATCGCTCCATATGTGGGGGGGTGTGCGAAGTAGGAGACGGCCGCGGCGGTCGTCGCGAGCGAGAAAAGTAGCGCTCGGCGCCGCGGCCGTGTCCGGGAAAACGGGCCGCCCGCCGCCGACTCAGGGGGATCGGCGGCGGGCGACCTGGTTCAGAGGACTCTCGCAGCTGCGCGTTCTGCGCAGGCGGGGGATTGTCCGTGGATTCTTTTCAGAGCTTCTTCTTCTCGCCGCGACGCAGCACGACGAGCGGGACCTTGCCGGGATCGACGCCTGCGAGCGCGCGCACCACGTCGTCGAACTCGTGCACCTCCTTGCCGTCGACCTCGAGGAGGATGTCGCGCGCCTTCAGTCCGCGCTTCGCGGCCGGCATGTCGTCCATGACGCGCACCACCTGGAGCGCGGCGCCGCCGAGGTCGAGGAACTCCGCGACCTCCGGCGGGACGGGCGCGAGCTCGACGCCGAGAACGGGCCTATGGGACGCGTTCTCGTGGGCCGCTTTCGCCTCGCCCTGCTCGCCGTCGGGGTCGCGCACCTGCGCGTCTTTCGACGGCGTCTCGACCTGCGCCTTCGCCTTCACCTTGCGGCGGGGCTTGACGTCCTGGGCGTCGGGAGCCGGCGCAGCGTTCGGGTCGGTCTTCTTGAGCTGCAGCCCGACCTTGCCCGGCCGGAGCGTGATGACCGCCGGCCCGCTGCGCAGCAGGTCGGGGTGGTCCTTCTGCAGCTGCTCGAGCGAGTCGGCCTCGAGCTTCGTCGTCTTGCCGTCGACCGTCTGCTCGCCGCGGACGTGGCCGTTCTCGTCGACCTGGATCGAGAGGCTCTCCGTCTTGCCGTCGTTCGTCACCGTGCGCTGGAAGCTGCTTCCCGGCCCGAGCTGCAGCGAGCCGCCGCCGCCGCCGAACGGGTCCTCGAACATCCGGAATCCGAAGGGCGCGACGTGGAAGAAGCTGCTCCCGTCCTCCTTGAACTGCTTCTCGAACTCCTTCATGCGGCGCTCGAGCTCGCGCATCTGCTGCTCGAAGTCCTCGGCGCCGAGGACGCGGAAGCGACGGCGCGGCGGAGCACCGGCCTGCGCGGCGTCGTCACTGTCGTGGTCGCCCTGATCCGCGCCGACGCGGACCTTCAGGCCCTGCGCGCCGCGGCCGGCCTTCTTCTGCGCACCCGCCGTGTCATCTTCGAGGCGGTCGAGCAGGCGCGAGGCGTTCCAGCGGATCTCGGCGTCGTCGCCCTTCGCCGCCGCCTCGAGCGCGGCGCGCGCCTCGTCGCCCATCGCTTCGAGCTTCTTGAAGGCGTCGCGCCGGACCTTGTAGTCCTTGTCGCCGAGCTTCTTGATCCATTCGTCGGCTTCGCCGTGGGCGCCCGCGTCGTCGCGGAGCAATCCCGGTCCGTTCGTCGTCCCGTCGTCGAGCGCGAGCGCGCTCGCGGGCAGCGCCGCGAGCCCGAGCGCGAGGAGTCCGTTCGTGAGCTTCATGAGTTCCTCCCAAAAGTCGGGCAATGCAGCGATGGCTACGGCGCATCGCCGGCGCTGTTGGGAGCGCGGCGCTTCCGGTGACGGTCAGGCCGGCGCTGCAGGCTCTGCAGGGGGCTCGGGAGGGCGTCGCGGCATGATCGTCGTGAAGCCGGTGCGCACCGCGATCTCGGCGCGGATGGCGCGGACCTCCTCCTCGAGCGTTTCCCGGGAGACGCCGAGGCTGCCGAGCGTGAGGCGCGCGAGCTGCATCGCCACCTCCGCTTCCTCATAGGAGATGTGGTCGGCGCCGAGGCGCTCGAGCGCCGCCTGCTCGTCGAGGTAGCGCGCCCGCGTGAGCACGACGATGCGCGGCGCGACGGCGCGCGCGGTCGCGAGGATCGCGGCGCGCGTCGATTGATCCGGCAGCGTGAGGATGAGGTAGCGCGACTGGTGGATGCCGGCGGCGTGGAGCACCTCTCTCCGCGTCGCGTCGCCGAAGACGGCGTCCCGGCCGAGCCGGCGCAGGCGCTCGACGGTCGACGGCTGCAGGTCGATCACGCAGACGCGCGCGCCCATGCCCAGGAGGATGCGGCAGAGCGTGCGGCCCACCGGCCCGTAGCCGACCACGATGACGCGCGTCTTCGCGAGCGCCGGCGCCGCGGTCTCGGGCGCGGCCGCCGCCGCCGCGCCGGCCGGCGCGTCCGCCGCCGGGTGGCCGAGCAGGCTCGCGACGCCGCGCCCGAACTTCCCGGCGGCGCCGACCAGGAGCGGCGTCGGCAGCATCGTGAGGACCGCGAGCGGCGTGAGGAGCTGCTTCGCCGGCTCGCCGAGGAGCGTGACGCCGGCGCCCGCCGCGAGCACGAAGACGAACTCGCTCACCTGCGCGAGCGCGAGGCCGCCGCCGGCCGCGACGCTCCACGGGATGCGGAAGAGCCGCAGCACGAGCGTCGTGACGACCAGCTTCACGGCGACCACGGCGACGAGCGCGCCGGCCAGCAGCAGCGGATGGGCCGCGACGAACGCGAGGTCGACCAACATTCCTGCCGAGAGGAAGAAGAGCCCGAGTGCGAGGTTCTTCACGGTCGCGAGGTCGGCGCGGATCTGGTGGGCGAAGGGCGTGTCGGCGAAGACCATCCCGCCGAGGAACGCGCCGAGCACGAGGCTCGCGCCGAGCTCCGCCGCCGCGACCGCGACGAGGAAGCACGCGGCGAGGCTCGACAGCGCGAAGAGCTCGGGATTCTGCGCGAGCGCCGCCTTGTGGAAGAGGCGCGGCAACGCCCAGCGCGCGACGACGATCAGCACCGGCAGGCCGAGCAGGAACCAGAGGCTGCGCCCGCCCGCCCCCTCCGTGTGGGAGACGGGCGCGCCCGCGGCCGCCGGCAGCAGCGCCGTCGCGGCGATCGCCGCCATCGCGAAGAGGTCCTGTCCGAGCAGGATCGCGAGCGAGGACTGCGCCCACGGCGTGTCCGACTCGCGCCGGTCCTCGAACGCCTTCATCACGATCGCGGTGGAGGAGAGCGCGATGCAGAAGCCCAAGGCGAGCCCCTGGACTCCCGTGAACCCGAGCAGCTGCGCGAGCGCCGCGATCGCCGCCGTCGTGAGCCCCATCTGCAGCAGCGTCCCGAGCAGGGCGAGACCCGCCATGCGCTTGAGCGTCGCGACGTGGAACTCGAGCCCGATGAAGAAGAGGAGCAGGACGACGCCGATCTCGGCCATCTGCGTGACGGCGGCGCTCGACGGCACGAGGTCGAGCGCGTGGGGCCCGACCACCATCCCGAGCAGCAGGTGGGCGACGATCGCCGACTGACGCAGCCGCTGCATGACGAACACGAGCAGGGCGGCCGCGGCGATCACCAGCGCCGCGTTGCCGAACAGTTCCATCGCGTCGGTCCTCCGCGCGGCGCGGCATCATGCACGCGTCCGCGCAGGGGCGCGACGACGAATTCCCCGGCTACACTCGGCGGTTCGGCGCATGCCGGCGCATCGTGATCCCGACGACCCGAGCCTTCCTGCCGAATGAGAATCCTGTTCATCAGCACGGAGCGTCCGGAACCCGGTTTCGGCGCGGGAGAACGCTCGCTCTCGATCTGCAACGCACTGGCGAAGCTCGGCGAGCTGCACACGCTGGTCGTGGTCGATCCGGGGCGACCGAGCCACCCGCCCGGACCGGGCGCGCACGTCGTCCAGCTGCGCAGCGCGGACGGCCCCGTGACGAGCTGGTACTGGCGCAGGCGCAAGTACCTGCTCGCGGACTACCGCGCCGATCGCAACGTCGCCGGCGCCGTGCGGCAGCTCCATCGCGAGCACCGCTTCGACTTCTTCTTCGGCCGCTACCACCTGCCGATCCTCGCCGACTGCGCGCGGCTCGGCCCGACCTGCGTCGACCTCGACGACGTGCCGATCAACCTGACGCGCACGCGGCCGGCGCTGCTCGGGCAGATGCAGGCCGCGATGCTGCGCCGCTCGCTCGCGCCGATGCGGCGGGTCTACGTCACCAAGCGCGGTGACGTTTCCCTCGTCTCGCATCCGCGTGTCGAGATCCTGCCGTGCATCTCGACGCAGCCCGAGCGCGCCGGCGTGGCGCCGCCGTCCGCGCTGCCCGAGCCGCGCCTGCTCTTCGTCGGCGGCCTGCGCTGGCCGCCGAACCGCGAGGGGGTCTCCCGCTTCATCGAGCGCGTGCTCCCGAAGATCCTCGCGAAGGTCCCCGGCGCGCGGCTGCGCCTGGTCGGCGAGCACGGCGACTTCGCGCAGGGCGAGCCGGGCGTCGAGGTGGTCGGCTTCGCGAAGGACCTCGCTGCGGAGTACCGCCAAGCCGCGGCCGTCGTCGTCCCGATCCGGAACGGCGCCGGCTCGTGCGTGAAGCTCGCGGAGGCGGCCGGCTTCGGCCGGCCGATCGTCGCGACGGCCTTCGCCGCGCTCGGGTACGAAGGGCTGCTCGAGCCGGGGCGCGACCTGCTCGCGGCCGACGGCGACGAGGAGTTCGCCGGCCACTGCATCCGCCTGCTCACCGACGCGGCGTTCGGGGCCGCCCTCGCGAAGTCGGCGAAGGCCGTCGCCGACCGCGACTTGAGCCAGCCGGCGATCGACCGGATCGTCGGCGCCGCGCTGCAAACCCCCTGAGGACCGCCATGCGCTTCGAGAAGACGACCTTCACCGGCGAGACGATCACCCCGGAGGGCAACGAATACTTCGACTGCGTGTTCCAGAAGTGCAACGTCGTCTTCAACGCCTCGTCGGGCACCTTCACCTTCCAGGGCTGCAACTTCCGTGAGTGCCGCTTCGGGCTCGGCGGCGCCGCGCGCACGACCGTCGCCCTGCTGAAGGGCCTCTACCAGAGCTTCGGCCCGATGGGGCGCGACTTCGTGCTCGGGACGTTCAAGGAGATCACGGGGCAGGATGTGAAGCTCTAGCGCACCCCTGCCCCTTTCCCGGTCGGGCGCTATGCCTTCCGGTCCACGAGATGACCGGAGCCGTCACCGGAAGAGGGAGTTGCCCATGGTTCGTCGTCGGTCCGCCGCCGTCTCGTCGATCTCGGTCGCGTTCATGTTCGTTGCCGTTGCGTCCGCGAGCGCGCAGGAGTTCCTCTGGCAGCTCGACGGCGATCCGGCGATCAGCAAGACGTTCGGATGGACGGTCGAGACGCTCGGCGACCTCGACGGTGACGGCGCGGATGATTTCGTTGTCGCCGATCCGCAGACCGGGTCGATCGACCTCGGAGCGTTCTACGTCTATTCCGGCGCGACGCGGTCGCTGCTCTGGTCAGTGCACGGAACGGAGAACATCGGGTACCTCGGCGAGTGGATCGCGCCGCTGAGCGACCTCGACGGCGACGGATTTGTGGATTTCGCCGTCACGTCCGAGAAGGACCACGTCGACGTCTACTCCGCGCTGCTCGGCACCGTGCTCTACTCCATTCCGCTGCCCTTCACCTGGTTCGGCCGTGCGGCGAACTCGGGCGACGTCGACGGCGACGGATACGACGACCTCGTCATTGGAGGCGTGGGCAACTTCTCACTCTCGCAGCAGCACGCGTGCGTTTATTCGGGCGCGACCGGGGTGAATCTCTACGACTGGCCCGACGTCGGTGGACAGTCGGCGGACGGAGCCGGCGACGTGGACGGTGACCAAGTGCCCGACGTCGTAATCGGGAATCCGTGGAAGCACGGCGCAGGCATCTATCGCGGCTCGGTGACCCTCTATTCGGGAGCGACCGGAAACCTGATCCGAACCATCGACGGGACGAAGGACGGCCGCCTGTTCGGCACGGGCGTGCGCGGCGGCCACGATCTCGACGGCGACGGCGTCCCCGATCTGCTGATCACGACGAATCCCGGCTTCGCGTCCGAGATCTACCTGATGTCCGGCGCGACCGGGAACGAGATCACCCACTGGATCGCGACGCCCAAGCGCCACCCGGAGATGCAGGCGGAATTCGTCGGCGACTGCGACCGCGATGGCATCGTCGACCTCGCAATCGACGACGGGGACGCCGTCCGGCTCATCTCCGGGCGCACGTGGCTCGACCTGTTCGTCCTCACGGACGTGAGCGGCTGCAAGGCGGTGGGCGACGTCGACGGCGACGGCCGGCCCGACCTGCTGCTCGGCCACGACATCGAGGCACCGGTCGGCGCCGTCGAAGCATGGTCAGCCGGCTCAGTGTTCATCGACGGCACGGGAGCGATCGGCAGCGCCGCGACCGTGCGGTACCTGATGGACCCGAACGACGGGATGCTCGCGCTCGTCGGGTTGCCGCCGCCCGTCTCGATCCCGACGCCGCCGTTCCGCGGGACGCTGCAGATCTCCCCGTTCTGGATCGCGACGTTCCTGCCGCCCGGCACCTGGCCGTTCGGAGAGTTCGACCTGGCCGGCACGATCCCGAACGACCCCGCGCTCGTCGGCACGCAGGTTCTCTTCCAGGCGCTCGTCGGTCCGAGCTTCTCGCCGGGCCAGAGGGACGCGGCCTGGTCGAATCTCGCCACGCTCACGATCCGCTGAAGGTCGCGGCGTCGCGGTCGCCGCGCGCGGCGGGGCAACGGGAATGTGAAACGACGGTGCGTAGCGCGCCAGTCACTTTCGGCGGCCGCGACGCTTTCGTACGGTCGCCTCCATTCCATCGACGCGCGAGCCGCTCCCGACCGCGACGCCCGCGCGACCACGACACGAGGACCTCCGATGCCCGCGCTCGCGACCTACTCCCTCCTCGGCGCCAGCGGCTTGCGCGTGAGCCCGCTCTGTCTCGGGACGATGACCTTCGGCACCGAGTGGGGCTGGGGCGCGCCGAAGGCGGCGGTCGACGCGCTGTTGTCGCGGTACCTCGACGCGGGCGGCAACTTCCTCGACACCGCCGACGGGTACACCAACGGCACCAGCGAGAAGATGATCGGCGAGTTCCTCGAGTCGACGAAGCGCCGCGACCGCGTCGTGATCGCGACCAAATACACGTTCAATGCGGTGCCGGGCGATCCCAATGCCGGCGGCAACGGCCGCAAGAACCTGCGCCGCGCGCTCGAGGGCTCGCTGCAGCGGCTGCGTACCGACCGCGTCGACCTCTACTGGATGCACGCGTGGGACGGGATGACGCCGGTGGAGGAGGTCCTCTCGACCATGGACGCCCTCGTGCGCGAGGGCAAGGTGCTCCACTTCGGCTTCAGCGACGTGCCGGCGTGGTACGTCGCGCGCGCGCGCACGATCGCGGAGCTGCGCGGCAGCGAGCGACCGTGCGCGCTGCAGCTCGAATACTCCCTGGTCGAGCGCAACATCGAGCGCGAGCACATTCCCGCCGCGGTCGAGCTCGGAGTCGGCGTGATCCCGTGGTCGCCGCTCGCGAGCGGGATGCTCACCGGCAAGTACCAGCGCGAAGGCACCGCGGCGAAGGGCGAGGGTCGCCTCGCCGCCATCCAGGGTTCCGGCAACCCCGGCTTCGAGAAGCTCTTCACCGACAAGAACTGGAAGATCGTCGACGAGCTGGTCGCCGTCGCCAAGCAGCTCGAGCGGCCGGCCGCGCAGGTCGCGCTCAATTGGGTCGCGAACCGTCCCGGCGTGACGTCGGTGATCCTCGGCGCGACCAAGCTCGCGCAGCTCGAGGACAACCTGAAGTCCCTCGACTTCGAGATCCCGCCCGCGCTCGCCAAGCGCCTCGACGATGCGGGCCGTCCCGAAACCGTGCACCCGTATCACTTCTTCGAGCCGACCATGCGGGCGATGATCACGGGGGGTGTCGAGGTGCTGCGCGAGCCGCGGCACTACCGCGGATGAGCGCGCGCGATGCGGTGCTCGCGCAGATGGCCGCGCTCGGGTACATCCCGCCGGGCGACGTCATCCGGCGGCCTTTCTGGGAGGAATACGGCCCCTTGATCGGCGCCGTCGTCGCGATCGTTGCGTTTGCCGCCTGTTTCATGGTTCGGCGTTCTCGAAAGGCAATGAAGTCGGCTGCGCGAGCGGGGAAGGCTCGATGAGGAGCTTCGCGATCGGACTCCTCGCCCAGAATCTCGCGATAGGATCCTTTGTGGTTCCATTGTGGAACCACGGAGCTTCCGATGATCACGCTCACCATCAAGGGAATCCCGGATCGCGTCTATCGCGGACTCAAGAAGCGCGCAGAGGCGCAGCGGCGCAGCCTGAATCGGGAGGTCATCCTCTGCCTCGAGCGGTCCGTCGAACTCGAGCCGTTCGATCCGGAGGAGTGGCTCGCGAAGGCGGACCGGATGCGCGCGAAGCTGGGACTGCGCGGCCTGACCGAAGCCCAGCTTCGCGCAGAGAAGCGTCGAGGGCGTCCGTGATCGTCGTGGACACCAACCTCATCGCGTACTTGCTGCGCGGCGGCGAGCACACGGACGTCGCCCGTGCGGTCTACCTCCGCGACCACGAGTGGTCCGCGCCGATCCACTGGCGCAGCGAATTCGCCAACGTCCTCGCGCGGGCGTTGCGGCGCAAGGAGATCTCCGTCGAGCAGGCGGTGGAGATCCATCAGCTCGCGGCAGAGCTCCTGGAAGGGCGACAATTCACCGTGCCGACGGAGCGCGTTTTCCAGCTCGTCGCGACGTCGCCTTGCTCCGCCTACGACTGTGAATTCGTCGCACTCGCCCAGTACCTCAGGACGTCGCTCGTGACTTCGGATCGGGACGTCCTGCGCGCGTTTCCGCAGATCGCGCTCTCGCCCGAGCGATTCCTGGAAATGGCGACCTGATCGAGCGAGCGGGCACGCGGGGATCGTCCCCGCGATCAGTTGAAGACCAGCTGCACCTCGTTGCTGAACTTCGGCTTGCCCGAGGCGACGATGCCGAGACCGACGAGGTCGAGGGTGATGCCGGCGAGGCCGGACGGGACGGTGGTGCTGAGCGCGAGCTCGCCGGCGCCGTCGAACGTGGACGAGTAGATCGGGATGAAGATCGGCGCGCCGTTCACGCCGAGTGCGACCATCATCGCGGGCGCGCTCGCCTGGCCGCCGGCGACGGTGAGCGTGAGGGAGTCGTTGGCGGAGAGCGTCGTGTCGTTCGCCTCGAGCGACAGCGCGCCCACGCTGTACTGGACGTGGTCGACCTCGATGCCGCCGCTCGTGTTCGACATCTTGATCGCCGAGATCCCCTGGCGATGCGCGATCCCGAAGAAACGGTCCTCCGCCGTCGTGCCGGCGTTGCCGCCGTCCGCGATCGCGAACGGGCCGAACACTCCGAGCGATGCGCCGCCCGCGTCGAACGCCTCGAAGTTGACGTTGCAGAACGCGCCGCCGTCGGTCCACACGATGCCCGCGCTCGTCGGGAAGCTGCCGATCACCGCATCGTCGAACTTGAACTTGATGCCGGTCGCCCCGGCGCCGTAGAAGAACGAGTGGCCCGCCGTACCGCTGCCGTCGATCGCGCCGTCGTCCGCGTCCACCGAATCGCAATTGCCCGCCGGTCCGTACACGGCGCCGTGGTCGAACGACACGCCGGGAATGTCGAGCACCCCGTCCTCGAGATCGTCGAGCGCCGCCTTCGTCAGCCGGAGCGGACTGTCGCTCTTGCTGAGGTAGGGAGTGGGGCCGAGGTAGGTCTGCGCGGGAGTCGGCGTCGCGAAGGCCGGAATGGACAGGAACAGGGTGGCGAGAATGCGGATGCGGGCAGCCATCGCGATACCTCTTGAGATTTCGGGAGGTGGGAGGGTAGGGATGTCTCCCGTGAATGGCGTCGTCGGGAATGACGCGACGCCCGCGCGATTCACCCTTCCGCCCCCCTACCCAACCCTGTTCTAGTTTCGTACGGTTCCGCTCCTCATGTCGCCGCTGGCCACCTTCCATCCGACCGTGCAGCGCTGGTTCGCCGACACCCTCGGCGAGCCGACCTCGGCGCAGGTCCTCGGCTGGCCGAGGATCGCGACCGGCGAGCACACGCTGATCGCGGCGCCGACCGGCTCGGGCAAGACGCTCGCGGCGTTCCTCTGGGCGCTCGATGGGCTGCTGAAGCAGGGAAGTTCACTCCGGGATGAGACGCAGATCCTCTACGTCTCACCGCTGCGGGCGCTGAGCAACGACGTCCAGAAGAACCTCGCCGCGCCGCTCGCCCGGCTGCGTGAAATCGACCCGTCGCTGCCCGAAGTCCGCGTCCTGGTCCGGACCGGCGACACGCCGCAGAAGGACCGCGAGGCGATGAAGCGCCGGCCGCCTCACGTGCTCGTCACGACGCCCGAGTCGCTCTACCTGCTCCTCACGTCGGGAGGGGGCCGGAAGGTCCTCGCGACGGTGAAGACGGTCATCGTCGACGAGGTGCACGCCGTGGTCGGCGACAAGCGTGGGAGTCACCTCGCGCTTTCACTCGAACGCCTCGTCGCACTTGCAGGTGAATTCCAGCGCATCGGATTGTCCGCGACGCAGAAGCCCCTGTCCGACGTCGCGCGCTTCCTGGTCGGCGCCGGCCGCGAGTGCGCGCTGGTCGACGCGGGCACCTATCGAGCGATGGACGTCGCGGTCGAGCTGCCGCCCTCCGAATTGCAAGTCATCTGCAGCCACGAAGTCTGGGGCGAGATCTACCGGCGCGTCGCCGAGCTCGTGCGCGAACACAAGACGACGCTCGTCTTCGTCAATACGCGCAAGCTCGCGGAGCGCGTCTCCGCCCAGCTCTCGAACCTCCTCGGCGAGGACCAGGTCGGCTGCCACCACTCGAGCCTCTCGCGCGAGCGGCGCCTCGACACCGAGCAGAAACTCAAGGCTGGCCAGCTGAAGGCGATCGTCGCGACGTCGTCGCTCGAGCTCGGCATCGACGTGGGCGACGTCGACCTCGCCATCCAGATCGGAGCGACGCGCACCATCGCGACCTTTCTCCAGCGCATCGGCCGCTCGGGCCACATGATCCGCAAGGTCCCCAAGGGCCGCCTCTTCCCGCTCACGCTCGACGAGCTCTCGGAAGCGGCCGGCCTCATGAAGGCGCTGCACGAGGGCGAGCTCGACCGCACGCCGCAGCCGCGCGCGCCGCTCGACATCCTCGCGCAGCAGATCGTCGCGGCGTGCGTCGGCGGGGCGTGGACCGAGAGCGGCCTCTTCGACGCGTGCCGCCGCGCGTGGCCCTACCGCGAGCTGACGCGCGCGGACTTCGACGCGGTCGTGAAGCTCCACACCGACGGCCGCCACGCGCTCCTCCATCGCGACGGCGTCGGCGGGCGACTCCTCGCGACCAAGCGCGCCCGCATGACGGCGATCCAGTCGGGCGGCGCGATCCCCGACGTCGCCGACTGGCAGGTGCTGCAGGAGCCGGAAGCGACCTTCGTCGGGACCGTGAACGAGGACTTCGCCATCGAGGCGAACCACGGCGACGTCTTCCAGCTCGGCAACGCGAGCTGGCGCATCGTGCGTCAGGAAAAGGGCACGCTGCGCGTGGTCGACGCGCGCGGCGCGCCGCCGACGCTGCCCTTCTGGATCGGCGAGGCGCCGTCGCGCACGCCCGAGCTCTCCGCGCAGATCTCGCAGGTGCGCGAGCTCTGCGCCGACGTGCTCGCGCAGGCGAAGCGCGACCAGAAGCCGCGCGAGGAGCGCCGCACGCTCGCCGCGGAGGCCGTCGCGAAGCGGAGCCACTTGCCGCTTCCCGCCGCCGGGCAGGTCGCCGACCAGATCGGCGCCGGCCTCGCCGTGCTCGGCGCCGTGCCGACCACGACGCGCATCGTCGCGGAGCGTTTCTTCGACGAGAGCGGCGGCATGCAGATGGTCCTGCACGCGCCGTTCGGCGGCCGCGTGAATCGCGCGCTCGGGCTCGCGCTGCGCAAACGCTTCTGCCGCGGCTTCGGCTTCGAGCTGCAGGCGGCCGCGAACGAGGACGCGGTCGTGATCTCGCTCGGGACCATGCACAGCTTCCCGCTGGAGGAGGTCTTCGACTACCTCCACCCCGACGGCGCGCGCGAGCTCCTGATCCAGGCGCTGCTCGCGCAGCCGATGTTCACGACGCGCTGGCGCTGGAACCTCACGCGCAGCCTCCTGATGGAGCGCATGAAGGACGGCAAGCGCGTGCCGGCGCCGCTGCAGCGGATGCGCTCGGAGGACCGGCTCGCGGCGGCGTTCCCGCAGGTGATCGCGTGCGGAGAGACGCTGCCGCCCGGTGACATCCCGGTGCCCTACGACCATCCGATCGTGCGCCAGACGGTCGAGGACTGCCTGCACGAGGTGCTCGACGTCGACGGCTTCCTCGCGGTCGTGCGCGGGCTGCACGAGAAGACGATCGAGCGCGTCGCCGTCGACACGGCCGAGCCGTCGGCCTTCGCGCGCAGCATCCTCGCCATCAAGCCGTACGGCTTCCTCGACGATGCGCCGCTCGAGGAGCGGCGCACGCAGGCGGTCCTGCAGCGGCACGTCCTCGAGAAGGAGGATGCCGACACGATCGGCGCGCTCGACCCCGATGCCGTCGCGCAGGTGCGATCCGAGGCGTGGCCGACGCCGGAGAGCGCGGAGGAGGTGCACGAGGCGCTCGGCTGGATGGGCTGGGTGACGGACGAGGAGGCGGCGCCGTGGCGGCGCTGGCTCGACGAGCTCGCGGCGGCGCGCCGTGTCGTCCACGAGGAGCCGGTCGAGGAACGCGGCGGCCGCTGGCTCGCTGCCGACTCGACGCGCGACCCCGTCGCGATGTGGAAGGGGCGCCTCGAAGCGCTCGGCCCGATCGCGGAGTCGCGCGAGAACTCGGCCGCGCTCTACACGCTCGAGCAGCAGGGCGTCGTGCTGCGCACGCGGGTGCACGGAAAAGCCCACTGGTGCGAGCGCCGGCTCCTCGCGCGCATCCACCGCTACACGCTCGAGAAACTGCGCAAGGAGATCGAGCCGGTCAGCGCCGCGGTCTTCCTGCGCTTCCTCGCGAAGTGGCAGCACCTGGGTGCTGGGGGCGAGGACGGCGACGACAAGGACCAGGTCGACGGGCCGCAGGGGCTGCTGACCTTGGTGCAGCAGCTCGCGGGCTTCGAGGTGCCCGCCGCCGCGTGGGAGTCGCAGGTGCTGCCGCGCCGGATGCGGACGTTCCGGCGCGAGTGGCTCGACCAGCTCGCGCTCTCGGGCGAGATCGCGTGGGGCCGGCTGTGGGGCGGAGGCGCGGCGCCGATCCGGACGACGCCGATCTGCCTGCTGCCGCGCGCCGAGCTCCCGCACTGGATGGAGCTCACCGCGCCGCCGGCTTACGAGGAGATCTCCGGCTCCGCGCGCGACCTGCTCGCGGCCCTCGACCAGCACGGCGCGATGTTCCCGCGCGACCTGCAGAAGGCGGCGCGCCTGCTCGAGTCGCACTTCGAGTCGGGCCTGCAGGAGCTCGTCGCGCGCGGCGCGATCACCTGCGACAGCTACGGCGCGCTGCGCCAGCTGATCGTCCCGCCGAGCCGCCGCCGCCTGCCGGTCCTGACCGTCGGCCGCTGGAGCCGCTTCCGCCGCGAGGACGCCGCGCCCGCCGAGGCGCGGACGTTCACTCCGGCGCACGTCGAGTTCGTCGCGCGACAATTGTTGAAGCGTTGGGGCGTCGTCTTCCGCCGCGTCCTCATGCGCGAACGCATCCCGATCCCGTATCGCGACCTCGTGCGCGTCTACCGGACCCTCGAGCTGCGCGGCGAGATCCGCGGCGGCCGCTTCATCGCCGGCTTCGACGGCGAGCAGTACGCGCTGCCCGAGTCCATCGCCATGCTGCGCAAGGTCCGCCGCGACCACGAGCAGTCGCCGCGCGCCGCCGTCGAGGTCGCAGCCGCCGATCCGCTGAACCTCGTGGGGATCCTCACCCCCGACGACCGCGTCGCCGCCGGCCGCCGCAGGAACGTCGCAGTCGGATGAGCGAGCCGCGGCCCGACGATCACCTCACCTGCACCTTCACGCTCACCCGTGAAGAGCACAAGCGCGCCTTCGACGACCTGCATCCGCTGATCTGGTGGCAGCTCGTGCCCTGGATCACGCAGCCGGGCGGACGGGCGCAACTGCGCGCGCGGATCTGGATCGGCGGGGCGCTGTTGATCGTCGTGGGCACGCCGCTCTTGTTCGTGCGTTCGTATCCGCGGGTCGCATGGATCGGCCCGTTGCTCGTCGCGAGCGGTTTCGTCTGGATGACGCTGCTTCGGGCGCTGCGACGGCGCGCGGCGCTGGTGACGTTCGATCGCGCTCCGGTGCTGCGGCAGGAGCAGCGCTGGCTCATCAACGATGACGGGCTCGAGGTCACCTACTCCGGCGAAGACTCCAAGGTCAGCAAGCTCCCTTGGCGCGAGATCCTGCGCATCGAGGAGACGCGCGACGGCTTCGGATTCGTGGTCTCGCTGCAGCGCACGGGCTTCCTCCCGCGGCGGGCGGTTCGAGACGAGGACCTGCCCGCGCTGCGCGCACGGCTCACGGCGCGTTCGTAGAGCAGCTCGCGGTCGGCCGGACCGAGTCGGTCGGCGAGCGGCGGCTTCAGTTCCCCTTCAACTCGCCGCGCGCGACCATGCGGTCGACGAGCAGTCCGTAGGTCACGTAGTACTTGTAGATGTTGGAGACGTACTGGACGGTCTCGCGGCCGATGTCCCTGGCGACGACGACCTCGACGTTCCCGAACCACCGATTGGGGTCGAGGTTCATGGCCGCGGCCTTCTTGCGCAGCTTGGCGATTCGCGAAGGGCCGGCGTTGTACGAGGCGAGGATGAACAGGCCGCGGGTGAGCCGGTCGAGCTCGGGTTCGTTGACGTGCTTGTCGGCGATGAAGCGCAGGTACTTCGTGCCGGCATGGACGTTGGCGTCGATGCTGGTCTCGACGCCGTCGATCTGGACGGGCGGACCGGCGGCCGTCGTGGGCAGGAGCTGCATCACGCCGACCGCGCCTGACTTGCTATGGGCGCTCTGGTCGAAGCGCGACTCCTGGTACGAGAGCGCGGCGACGAGCAGCCACGGCAGGTCGTACTGATCTCCATACTTCCTGAAGGTGTCGATCAGCGCGACGAACTTCCTCGTCTCCGCCGGGTCGGCGGCGCGCTCGAGCTTCTTTCCTCCCTTCAAGTACTTCTTGTAGAGCATGTTGAAGTGGAGCGAGCCCTTGCGGTTCTCCTTCGCGAAGGCGCTCACCTCGGAGAGCAGCTTCGGGCACTCCTTGCGCACGGCCCACGCGATGCTCCCGCCGTCCCGCACGCTCACGCCGTCGCAGATGCGGAGGTCGTCGTAGACCTCCTTCCACATCGCGGCGACGTGGCTGTCGACGACGGTCGCGGGGATCAGCCCGGCGTCGGCCATCTCGAGGAGGTCCTCGTCCTCGAGGTCGGCCGGAGCCTCGACGACGCGCACCGGCTCCTTACCGGCGCCTCGCAGCTTCTCGTTCAGCGCGACGAGGCTTCCTTGATGACTGCTCGACTTGCGGACATGGACCTCGCGACCCGCGAGGTCGTCGACCGACTTCAGCGGCGGCTGGTCCTTCGCCGTCACGACGATCTCGCGGACTCCGATCAGGAAGGGTTCGGCGAAATCGGCGAGGCGCGCGCGCTCGTCGGTGACGGTCAGGTTGCCGATCGCGAGGTCGCCGCGCCCCTCGGCGAGCATCGGCAGCATCCGCTCGCGCGCGACCGGCAGGAAGGCGAGCGTCACCTTGATGACGCCGCTCCCGAGCCGCAGGTTCAGCCACTCCTCGAACAGCTTCCCGGCGTCGTACGCGAGGCCGAACTGCTCGCCGCGGTCGAGGTAGTAGAGCGACCGGCTCAACGGGACGAGCACGCGGATGTACCGCCGCTTCACGAGCGCGTCGAGATCGCCGGTCGCCGGCGCCAGCATTTGCGCGCGCGCCGCGGTCTCGGAAGCCTCCGCCGCGTCATCGGGCCGGTCGGCGTCTGCCGAACCGGATTCGCCGGCCTTCTCGAGAGCGGCGGCCGCGGGCGGCGCGCCCGCATCTTGCGGCGACTCGCCGCGGTCGCCGCACGACACGACTCCGAAGCCCATCGTCGCGACCGCGAGCCAGCGGTGCGCGACGTTTCGAATGCAATCCGGGCCCGCCGTTCCGATCGCCATCGCGGTCCCCTCCCCCGCGCGACCCACCGACGATTCGAGACTTCTCAGCGGTGACGCTTACTTCACGGTCACGACCACGTCGTTCGACGTCGCTCCCGAGCCGTTCGACGTCAGGATGCCGACCTCCTGCAAATGGATCGACAGAGGAACGGGAATGCCGGGGGGCACCTGCTGCTGGATCGAGCTCGGTGGGGAGCTCCATGGGATCAACAGGGCCGGGCTGAGGTCGACGTAGAGGGTCCCGAGGAACTTGTGGTCGATCTCCGCGGCATCGAGACCCACGATGAGGAAGACGACGAGCGCGGAGTTCCCGGAAGTGTCGATCGTGAGCGTCCCGCCCGGCGTGGCATTGCCGGAAACGGCGAGCGTGATCGCGCCGAATTCGAAGGCGCCCATGTCGACGCGTTCCGAGCGGACCAGGGCTCCGTCGAGGCGGCGGGGTCGGCCGAAGCAGTCGCGCCTCGTCGTCACGAGCGCGGGATCGCCCGTGTCGATGCACGGCGAGGTCGCCTGCAACGTGAAGTCGCCGGCGGGCGCGTTGACGAAGAGCGGATCGGCGTCGATGTTGCCGGTCCCGGCCCAGCCGCCGCCGACGTCGCAATACTCCACCGTCAGGAGTCCGCCGGTCGCGTCCTGGATGTCGAACGGGCTGTTGCCGCGGATGATCGAGTTGCGGAGCGTCGGAGCCGATGCACCCAGGGCTGCCAGGCCGCCGGGGAAGTTCGCCGGATGGGAATTGCCGGTGATCGTGCAACCGTCGAAGAGGAAGTCCGCGTTGTCGCAATAGGCGCCGACCCTCGATCCGGAGAGCTGGCAGTCCAGGACGCCGCCGCTTCCGTCGTAGGCTTCGAGGTTGCTGTAGAGATTGTCCGTCAGTCGACTGCGCTCGAGCGAGGCGAGGTCGGTGCTGTAGAAGGTGATCCCGAAGTCGAATCCATGGATGGAGACGCCGACGAATCGCGTCGCGCCGGGACCGGAAACGGAGACGCCGCCCGTGCCGTTCGGCAGGCCCGCGAAGTCATCGTCTTCGAAGAGCGCGGCGCCCGCGACGTAGACGCACGTGCTCGAGTCGCTGCAGCGGCAACCGGTGATCGTCGGACCGCTCGAGCCTCCGGGGTTCTCGACGCCGAGGTGGCTCCCGTCCACCGAGGCGAAGTTGGTTCGAAACTCGCAGTCCTGGATGGTGAGCAACCCGTCGCCGTAGACGTGGACCCCGCCGCCGTATCCAAGCTGCGCCGAATTGTTCGTGAACGAGCACGCGTTCACGAGGCCGTCGCAAAGGATGAGGCCCATTCCCCCGCCGGAGTTCTCGTCGGCAACGTTTCCGTCGAACGTGCAGCCGGACACGTCGAGCGACGTCTGCGACGCGTAGAGGCCGCCCGCATAGGAAGCCTGGTTCCCCCCCGTGACGTCGCTGTCTCGGATCGTGATCGACGCGCACGACTCGAAGGCGAGGCCGCCGCCCTCCGAAGTCGCCGTGCATGCCTCGAACCTGCAGCGATCGATCACGAGCGATGAAGCGACCGCGTAGAGACCGCCGCCGTCCGTCCCGGCGTTGCAGTTGAGGAAGACGACTCCGTCGAGGAGCGCGCTCGATTGGTTGAACCAGGCGCCTCCCCCCGTGTCGACGCCTTGGTTGTCGCGGACGACGAGGTTCTCGAGCGTCGGGCTCGCGCCGGTGACGAAGAGGTTCCCGCCGACGATCTTTCCGCCGGATGACACGCCCGAACCGCCCGTCAGCGTGAGCCCCTCGAGTTGCGCGGCGCTCGTCTCTCCGTTCTGGAAGGACGCCGCCGGACCCGACGCCATCGCGTCGATCACGGTCACGGTGGGATCGGGATCGACGGCGGCGACGGTGATCGCCTTGCCGAGGAAGTCGATCACTTCGGCGTAGGTCCCCGGATGGACGAGGACGGTGTCGCCGTCGACCGCTGCCGCGATCCCGTCCTGGATGCTGCAGAACGGATTGGCCGCGCTCCCCGTGCCCACGCTCGGACAGGTGTCGTCGTCGACGTACCAGGTCGACTGCCCGGAAGCCGCGGAATTGACGCACCATCCGAGGACGACGGAGCCCAAGACGACGGACCAGGACTTCGACGACATGGGGCACTCCTTCTCCCGCGACCCGGGACGACCCCGAATGAGTAGCACGTTTCTAGGAAGTGCGACCCGAGCGGAGGAGCTCCTCTTCGAGTCGCGCGACCCTCGCCTCGAGCTGCTCGATGCGGGCGAGCACGTCGGGGGCCGGCGGGGCGCGCGGCGCGGCGCGCACCGACGCAGTCGACGCGGTGGGCGCGGTCGCCGCCGGCGCACCGTCACCCCGCGCCTCGTCCGCGACCTGCGCGTCGAGTTGATCGCTCGGACAGAGCGTGTGGGTCCAGCGGACGCCGCGCGCCGTCCCCTCCGGCGTCAGTCGCACCACCATCTTCTTCGCGCCGAGTTGCGTCAGCAGTTCGCACAGCGCCTCGAGCGTCTCGATCGGCCGCATCCGGCTCGCGCGGCCGCGCAGGTCGCCCTCGCTCTGCGCGCCGCGCAGCAGCAGCTCTCCCATCACCGACAGCTGCACGGCGTTCAACTCGAACTTCCGCCCGAGGTCCTGCCGCCACCGATTCACGCGGCCGGTCTCCGCGATGACCGACGCGGCGAGGCCTTTCCCCTCGAGTTCGTGCAGCGCCGCCATCACCGAATCTTCATCGAGCGCCGTCACCGGCTCGCGGTTGTTCTTCTGGTTGCAGCCCGCGATCAGCGCGTTCACGGTCAGCGGGTAGTACTCGGGCGTCGTCATCCCCTTCTCGATCAGGACGCCGAGCACGCGGCGCTCGCCGGCGTGCAGGCGCGGAACTTCGGTCGGCATGGCGTCCATCGGCATCCTCTCGCGCGCGAATTGGGAAGGGGAGCGCGGGCCTTTCTAACGCGCCGCCGTCCGGTATGAACTCCCGCCATGCCCGGCGCATTCGAGGGGAAGGTCGTCGTCGTCACCGGCGCGAGCATGGGGATCGGGCGCGCGCTCGCGCTCGAGTTCGCCCGCGCCCGCGCGCACGTCGTCGTCGCGGCGCGCTCGCAGGACAAGCTCGTGGAGGTCGCGCGGGAGATCGGCGCGCTCGGCGCGAAGGCGCTGGTGATCGAGACCGACGTCGAACTGCGCGAGGAGCTCGCGCGCATGGTCGACCTGACCGTGAAGGAATTCGGGCGCCTCGACGTCCTGGTCAACAACGCCGGCTACGGCGTGAGCTCGTTCCTGGACCAGCTGCCGCAGGTCGAGCTCGAACGCATCTTCAAGGTGAACGTCTTCGCGCCGGTCCAAGCCGCGCAGTTCGCGCTGCCGCACCTGCAGCGCGTCGGCGGCCAGGTGATCAACGTCGGCTCGGTGATCGGGCGGCGGGCCGTGCCGGTGCTCGGCGCCTACTGCATGACGAAGTCGGCGCTGGCCGCGTTCAGCGAATCGCTGCGCGCCGAGGTGGCGCGCTTCGACGTCCACGTCCTGCACGTCGAGCCCGGACTGACCGCGACCGGCTTCGGCGACCACCGCGTGATGATCGGCGACCATCCGCGCAGCTACCGCAAACGCTTCGTCATGTCGGCCGAGACCGCCGCGCGCCGCATCGTCGACGCCGCCGCGCGCCGCCGCGACCGTGTCGTCCTCACCCTCGCCGGCAAGGTGCTGGTCCTCGTGAACACGCTCGCGCCGTTCCTCGTGAACTGGATCCTCGCGTCGAACACCCGCAAGCGTTACGGCAGCACGGGCGGCCCGGCGACGCGGCCGCCTCCGGCCTGATCCCCCGTCGACGAGTCGCCCGATCCGGGACGATCCATTGCGCGTCTGGCACCGGCCGGTTAATCCGCGGCCCATTCGTGCGTGAATGTCCGCGCAAGGGGAATGCGCGGACCCAGCCGGGAGTCCACATCGTGTTGCATTCGCTCCGCTCCTCGTGCGCCTTCGTCTTCACGGTCGGCGCCTCCTGCATTGGCGGTTACGCGTCGGCCCAGACCACGCACCGCGCCAGCCTCGACTCGTCGGACGGCGAGGGCGACGGCGCGAGCCGGGAGACGGTGCTCTCGCCGAGGGGCAAGCTCGTCGTCTTCTCGAGCGACGCGACCAACCTCGTTCCGAAGGACGGGAACGGCGTGAGCGACGTCTTCGTCCGTGATCCGGACGCGGGCACGACGGAGCGCGTCAGCGTCGACTCGTCCGGCGTCGAGGGCGGGGGCGCGAGCGCGCTGCACTCGTCGCAGTGCATCTCGGCCGACGGCCGCTTCGTCGTCTTCGTCAGCTCGGCGGCGAACCTCGTCGCGTTCGACTCCAACAACAAGACCGACGTCTTCCTCCACGACCGCCGCAGCGGGAACACGAAGCGCGTCAGCGTCGACTCGGCGGGCCTCCAGGCGAACAGCGACAGCGACGCGCCGGCGATCTCCTCCGACGGCCGCTTCGTCGCGTTCCAGAGCGACGCCACCAACCTCGTCGCCGGCGACGGGAACGGCGCGAGCGACGTCTTCGTGCGCGACCTCCAGAACGGCACGACCGAGCGGGTCAGCGTCGACTCGGGCGGCGTCGGCGCCAACCACGGCAGCTTCCACCCTTCGCTCTCGTCCGACGGCGCATTCGTCGCGTTCGACAGCGTCGCGACCAACCTCGACGCCGCCGACACGCAGAACACCCGCCCCGACGTCTACCTGCGCGACCGCTCGGCCGGCACCACCGTGCTGCTGAGCAAGGAGATCGGCGGCGTCGTGGGCGACGGCGACAGCACGCATCCGTACGTCTCGGCCGACGCGAGCTTCGTCGCGTTCGAGAGCGTCGCCACCAACCTCGTGAAGGACGACAAGAACGGCTGCTCCGACGTCTTCGTCCTCAGCCGGGGCGCGGGCGTGCAGGTGCGCGTGAGCGTCGACTCGACGGGCGCCGAGGCGAACGGCGACAGCTTCGGCGCGGTGCTCTCGGCCGGCGGCGGCATCGTCGCCTTCTCCAGCGACGCGACCGACCTCGTCGCGGGCGACACCAACGGCGGGACCGACGCCTTCGTGCGCGTCTCGTCGACGGGCGAGACGCTGCGCGTCAGCGTCGACTCGGCGGGGCAGCAGGCGAAGCTCGGCGGGGTCGCGCACTCGCTCTCCGCCAACGGCCTCTTCTGCGGCTTCGACAGCGACTCCTCCGACCTGGTCGTGCCCGACCAGAACGGCTTCGGCGACGCCTTCGTGCACGAGACCTACGAGCGCGCGTCGTGGTCGAACTACGGCAGCGGGTTCCCCGGCACGTTCGGCGCGCCGACGCTCTCGCTGCGCAAGCTGCCGCGCTTCGGCGCCTACATCACGCTCGACGTGACCAGCTCGTCGGGCGCGACCGCCGCCGGCTGGCTCTTCTGCGGCTTCCAGTCGACCGACCTGCCGACGCACTTCGGCGGCCACCTGCTCGTCTCGTTCCTCTGGATCCAGCCGGTCGTGATCGGGCCGAGCGGCAGCGCGTTCCCCGCGACGATTCCGACCGACTTCGTGTGGGCGGGCACGGACGTCTTCGTGCAGGCCGTCGAGTTCGACGCCGGCGCGGCGCACGGGCTGTCGTTCACGGACGGGCTCGAGCTCACGATCGGGCAGTGACGCAGCGCGGACCGCGTTGACCGCGCGTCCGCGCGTTCGCTCTTCCTTGACCGCGCCCGTGCGTCCCGTTACGACGCGCGCGCCCCCGATCCGTCCTTGCCTCCCGAGGAGCCGCGCGTGCTCGCATCGCTCGTCTTCCCGCTCATCCTCGCCGTCGCCTCGGATCCCGTCGACCTCCTGATCGACCACGCGCGCGTCTACGACGGCGGCGGCGGCGAGCCGTTCGACGGCGCGGTCGCGATCCGGGGCGAGCGGATCGTCGCCGTCCTGCGCGACGGCGAGCCGCGGCCCGAGGCGGCGCAGGTCGTCGACGCCAAGGGGCTCGCGGTCGCGCCGGGCTTCGTGAACATGCTCTCGTGGTCGACCGACGCGCTGATCGAGGACGGGCGCTCGCAGGGCGGGCTGCGGCAAGGCGTCACGCTCGAGGTGATGGGCGAAGGCGAGTCGATGGGGCCGCTCACGGACTCCATGAAGAGAGACCGTGTCGAGCAGCAGGGAGACATCCGGTACCCGATCGAGTGGATGACGCTCGGCGAGTACCTCGACCTGCTCGTGAAGCGCGGCGTCGCGTGCAACGTCGCGTCGTTCGTGGGGGCGACGACGGTGCGCGTCCACGAGCTCGAGTCGGCCAACCGCGCGCCGAGCGGCGACGAACTCGCGCGCATGCAGCAGCTCGTGCGCGCCGCGATGGAGGAGGGGGCGCTCGGCGTCGGGTCGGCGCTCATCTACGCGCCCGGCTTCTACGCGAAGACCGACGAGCTCATCGCGCTCTGCCAGGCCGCGGCGCCCTACGGCGGGCGCTACATCTCGCACCTGCGCAGCGAAGGCAACACCTGGCTCGAGGCGATCGACGAGCTGCTCGAGATCGCGCGTCGAGCGAAGATCGGCGCCGAGATCTACCACTTCAAGGCGGCCGGCACCCAGAACTGGAAGAAGGTCGACGCGGCCATCGCGAAGGTCGAGGCCGCGCGCAAGGCCGGGCTCGACGTCACCGCCAACATGTACCTCTACACGGCGGGCGCGACCGGCTTCGACGCCGCGATGCCGCCGTGGGTTCAGGAGGGCGGGTACAAGGCGTGGTCGGCGCGCCTGCGCGTGCCCGACGTGCGCGCGCGCGTCGCGAAGGAGATGGTGACGCCCACCAACGAGTGGGAGAGCCTCTACCTCGCCGCGGGCGGCGCCGACCGCGTGTTGTGTTCCGGCTTCAAGAGCGACGCGCTCAAGCCCCTGACCGGCAAGTCGCTCGCCGAGATCGCGAAGCAGCGCGGCAAGTCGCCCGAAGAGACGATCATGGACCTCGTCGTCGAGGACGGCACGCGCGTCGACGTGATCTACTTCCTGATGTCGGAGGACAACGTCCGACGCGAGCTGAAGCTCCCCTGGATGGCCTTCGGCTGCGACGCCGCCTCGATGGCCCCCGAATCCAACTTCGTGAAGAGCAACACCCACCCGCGCGCCTACGGCAACGTCGCGAAGCTGCTCGGTCAGTACGTGCGTGACGAGAAGCTCGCGCCGCTCGCCGAGGTCATCCGCCGCCTGACGTCATTCCCGTGCGAGAACCTCAAGTTGCGCGAGCGCGGCCGGTTGAAGGCGGGCTTCTTCGCCGACGTCGTCGTCTTCGACCCCGCGACCATCGCCGACCACGCGACCTACGAGAACTCGCACCAGTATTCGACCGGCGTGCACGACGTCTTCGTGAACGGCGTGCAGGTCCTGAAGGACGGCGAGCACACGGGGAAGAAGCCGGGGCAGGTGGTGCGCGGGCCGGGGTGGCGGGGGTGGAAGCGGTGAGCGGGCATGCGGACCGAGAGACGCACCGCGGCGACCGGATCGGCTGGCTGCGGGCCGCCGTGCTCGGCGCGAACGACGGCCTCATCTCGACCAGCAGCCTGGTCGTCGGCGTGGCGTCCGCGGAACCGAGCCGGACCGCGGTCCTGCTCGCCGCCGTCGCGGGCCTCGTGGGCGGCGCGCTCTCGATGGCCGCGGGCGAATATGTGTCGGTCAGTTCTCAGGCCGACACCGAGCGGGCCGATCTGAAGCGGGAACGAGGCGAACTCGCAGCCGCGCCGGAAGCTGAACGGAACGAGCTCGCGGGAATCTACGTCGCGCGCGGCCTCAGTCGCGACCTCGCGGTCCAGGTCGCGGATCAGCTCATGGCGAAGGATGCTCTCGGGGCCCACGCCTGGGACGAACTCGGGATCCAGGAGACGACACAGGCGCGTCCCATCCAGGCCGCCGTGGCGTCCGCGGCCTGCTTCGCCGCCGGCGCGGCGCCGCCCGTGCTCCTCGCCGTGATCCTGCCGGATCGAACCCTCACATTTGGAGTCATCGGAGCGAGTCTGGCGTTGCTGTTCGTCCTCGGCGGAGTCGCGGCCCGGCTCGGTGGAGCGTCCGCGCTGCGAGGCGCCGTGCGCGTCGGCTTCTGGGGCGCGGTCGCCATGGGGGTGACGGCCGTCGCCGGTCGGATCTTCGGCGCGGTCGCGTAGCAGCCCGCCGAAGCGGCGCCGATGGACGCGGTGAGCGGCGGCGCGGCGTTCTCGGCGCGGATTCTCGTGACGAATCGGAAGCATCGGCGGCATTCCACTCACCGGGCGCGGTACGCCACGCTTCCTGTTCGACAAACTGAGGTCGCATCGATCCAAGGAGGACGAGTCGATGATCGGGAAGTCGGTCAAGATGGCGACGGCAGTGGTACTTGGACTTGCCCTCGTCGCGTGGTCGATCGGACCACGCAATGCGTCGGGCCAGCACGCAAAGTGGGAATACAAGTACGTGAAGATGACCGCCGTCGAACTCCTGGGCACGGAAAGCGCTATCGAACAATCCGTCATTCAATTGAATCGTTTCGGCGACGACGGCTGGGAGTTGATCTCGATACAACCGAAGCACGACCCTCTCGAGGGATCCAGCATCCAAGTCGTCGGAACGGCTCACGGAAACCAGACGACGACGGATCGCAATTTCGACTGCTACTTCAAGAGGCAGAAGTAGTGGCAGGTCGGTAGCGGAGGATGATCGGATTCTCCGTATCGAGCTGCCGACCGAGGCGAGCCGGCTCTTCCTGCCTTTCGCGTGACGTGGAACCGATTCCGATCCGTCCGAGGGTGAACATCGCGTCGACTCGCTGCGTGCGGAACTTCAAGCGGGTCCGGATCGGCGTCCGGACGGAGCCGTTCCGTGAGGATCTTCCGCTGGTTGAAGGAGAGCCTGCGCGCGCCCGCGGCGCGGGGGGTGATCGCGATCTGACCAGGATCGCTCGCCGGGGCTAGACTGCTCCCACTTGATGGAGCGGCGCATGAAGTCCGCCAAAGAAGAGGTCCGAGAGATCCTGGATCAGGTGTCCGACGACGCGACGCTGGAAGAGATCCAGTACCGCATCTACGTGAGGCAGACCGTCGACCGCGGACTCGAAGACCTGAAGGCGGGAAAGACCGTCTCTCAGCAGGAGATGGAATCGCGGATGGCGCGATGGCTCGGGAAGTAGCCTGGACGGAGATCGCCGCCGCGGACCTCGAGCGGAAGACATTCGCGAGATCGTCGTCGGCAACTTCCGACTCGTCTACCAGGTCGCGCCGACGAGGGTTTTCATCCTGAGACTGATCCATGGCGCGCGTCGACTGCCCCCCGTCCAGCGTCGCCCAGGAAGCTGAGCTCGCAGCGAGTTCGTCGCGCGCGAGGGCCCCGCGCCGGTTTTCGTGACCAATCGAGCGGGGTCGGCGGCGTTCAAGGATGCGGACGATCGAGCGTCCCGAGGGGCCGAAGCGAGGATCCGAAGGCGATGTCGAGCCATCGTCCAGGCAGCGTGACGAGTCCGCCGAGGATCGCGCGCCGCAAGGCGAGGGCGCTCGCTGCAAGACCGAGAATGGGACGACGATGCGCGTGAAACCGGACAAGTAGCCGGTTCGGAGACTCGTCGAATGGAACCACTCGGCGTCGCTTCCACGGAGCCGACGGGAATCGAAGGGGTGAGCTACTCGGACCTCTCCCGGCTCGAGAAGTGGGCGGTGAACCGTCTCACGTGGACTCGACCGTCGAGCCGGTCGAGGCCGCTGCTGTTGTTCGCGTTCGCCGTGTACCAGTCCTGGAGGAGCGAGTGGTCGATCAGCAGCATTTCGATCGGGCTCTTCATCCTCGGCGCGTGGGCCCTCGACTCGTACATGCACGACGTCGGCGTGAACCGTCTGTTGCATCGCTGCGGAGTTGAACTCGGACCCGAGATCGTCTCGCCGTCGTGACCCGTTCCCTCGAGTGATCGTGATGCCGACTTCCGATGCAGCGGCGAAGGACGCGAACCGTCGCCGCGGAGCTCGTTTTCACACAGCTCGCGGTGATGTGGGCCGTGTTCCTTGCCGGGTTCCTCGTCCTGATTGCAGTCTTCGGCCTGGCCGCGGGAGCGATTCGCCTACTTCGTCCCGAGCATCCCCGCGTAATCGAGTGCCAGCGCCGGCATCTCTCCCTTGCCGTCGCCTTTCAGATAGTGGTCGAACCACTGCATCATCCGCAGGTGGTAGTCGAGGCGGCTCGCGGCGCGGGCGTTGCCGTGCTGTTCGCCGGGGTATTGGACGAGGCGGACTGGCGTCGCCGGCGCGGCGGCCTTGAGGTAGCGATAGAGCTCCATCGACTGCGACGGCGGGACGCGCGGGTCGTTCTTGCCGCAGAGGATCAGGAGCGGCGTCTTGCAGTGTTCCGCGTGGTAGATCGGGCTGCGCTCGAGGAAGAGCTGCCAGGCCTCCCAGGGGTGGAGGCGGTGGTGCACGAGGTAGTGCTCGGTCGGGATGTCCGTCACGCCCATCATCGAGATCAGGTCGCTCACGCCGAAGCCCATCACGCCGGCGGCGAACCTCTCCGAGTAGGTCGTGCAGCACCAGCCGGTCGCGTAGCCGCCGTAGCTGCCGCCGGTGATGCCGACCTTCTTCTCGTCGGCGATGCCGGCGCGCACGAGCGCTTCGACGCCGTCGACGACGTCGTCGAACTCCTTCCCCGCGGGATCCTTGTGGTCGAGCATGCTGAACGCGACGCCGCGTCCCGTGCTGCCGCGATAGTTGGGATAGAAGACGGCGTAGCCCTGCGCGGCGGCGATCTGGCCGGGATTGCTGTAGTTGGTGAGCCAGCCGTCGCGGTTGTGCGCCTCGGGGCCGCCGTGCACGACGACGATCAGCGGGTAGCGGCGCGTGGTCGGCGCTCCTGCGGCGCGGTCGAGCGGGTTGACCAGGATCCCCTCGAGGTCGAGGCCGTCGCGCGCCTTCCAGCGATAGACCTCCTGCGCGCCGAGCTGGCGCGACGCGAGCCACGGATTGGAGACGCTCGAGCGCTCCGGCTTGCCGCCGAGCTCGAGCCGGTACGCCTCCGCGGGCACGCTCGCGGATTGCATCACGAGCGCCGCCTTCTTCCCGTTCTTGCTCAACGCGAAGGCCGTCACGACCTGACCGGGTTCGGCGAGCAGCTCCTGGTTCGAGGTGCCGGCGAGCAGGACGTGTCCGAGCACCGTCTCGCAGCCGCGATCGGCGAGGTAGACCAGCGCGTCGTTCTCCGCGAACGCGCAGCTCACGAAGTGGCCCTGGAACTCGGGCAGCAGCTCCTTCGGCGAGCCGCCCTCGGCGCCGACCCAGAAGAGGCGGCCCGCCTGCGGATCGTGCTCGTCGGCGGCCCCGACGAACGCGACCTGCTTGCCGGCGGCATTGATCACGGCCGGCCCGAGCTTTCCCTTCGTGTCGACCTTCCCGACGATCTGGAGAGTTTCCGCGTCGAAGGTCTGGAGCTGCTTCCTCATGTAGGAGTCGTCGACCAGCGGCGTCGGCGCGACGGTCACGAGCAGCCGCCCGCCGTCGCCCGACCACGCCACGTCGCTCGCGTGGCCGACCACGCCGACCGCCTTGGGCGAGCCGCCCGCGTCGAGGTCGGCGACGAGCAGGCGCGCGTGGACGAGGTCCTCCTCGAAGACCTCCTGCGTGAAGCCCTTCTCCTGCAGGTCCTTCTTGGCCTTGGCGGTCGCGGGCGCGACGACGTAGGCGAGCCGGCGCAGGATCGGATGGAACGCGTAGGCGGTGACGTCGCCGTCGCTCTCGGCGACGCGCGACGCCTCGCCGCCCGCGACGGGGATGGTCCAGAGCGCGCGATGCTTGTCGCCGCCGCGCTTGGCGAGGAACGCGATCGACTTCCCGTCGGGCGTGAAGCCGATCGCGCCGAGGTTCGCGTCGCCGGTCGGGTTGCTCTTCACCCAGGCGCGCGGCGCGCCGGTCGCGGACGCGACCCAGAGCTCGGTCATGCTCGGGCCGTCCTTCTCCTTCAGCGGATCGCGCGGGACGGCGACCGTCCACGCAGCCGTCGCGCCGTCGGGAGAGATCGCGACGCCGCCCACGCCGCGCAGCCGCAGCAGGTCGGCCGACGTCATCCCCTTGTCGGGCGCGGGCGCGGGCGTGGGCGCGGCCGCCTGGGCCGCAGGATCGGCCGCGCGCGCCGGAGCGCCGGAGATCCCGAATGCGGCGAGCGCGACGAGCGAGAACGGATGCGGACGCGCCACGTCTTCCTCCTCGAGTGAGTCCACGCGAGCGCGCCGGATGATAGAGCCGCGCCGCTCCGGAGCGCGCTAACCTCCGCCGCGATGACGATCGAACAGGGCTTCCTCTGGTTCGCCGAGCTCGTGATGCTGGTGGCGCTCGGCTGCTTCGTGCAGGGCTTCCGGGTCCGCAAGAGCGACAACAAGCTCCACCAGAAGCTCGGGAAAACCGGCGCCCTGCTCGTGATCGTGGGCCTCGTCGCGGTCGAGGTCTTCCTGCGCGGGCTCGGCTGGAAGTTCCCGGTGCGCGACGCGACCACGCTGAACGTTCACATCGGGGTCGCGAGCGGCGCGCTCGCCGTGCTCCTCGCCCTCGTCGTCACCGGCATGAAGGGGCCGAAAAGCGTGCACGTGAAGCTCTACGTGCTCTTCTTCCCGCTCTACCTCGCGACGGTCGTCACGAGCGTCCTGGCGTTCCGGCTCTGGTGAAGAGCTCCGTCATCCGGAACGCGTCTTCGAGCAGCGCGCGGATCCCGTCGGGATCGGCCTTCTTGCCCTCGCGGTAGACGATCAGGTCGGGGCCGCCCGCCTCGACGTGGAGCGGGCGGTCAGGCGCGAACTGGCCGCGCACGCGCGGCGTGAAGAGACGGCGCACCGCCTGCTCGTCATTTGCCTTCAGGAACCAGCGCTTGGAGAACGCCTCGTCGTCGGTGAAGTCGATGTCGCGCATCCCGACGAGCGACGCGAGCTTGTCGAGCATCCCGTGCGGCCGCAGCCAGAACAGCGGCAGGTCGACGCCTTCGAAGCGGACGTGCGCGACGGTCTGCGTATGGTGGTGGGTGTGCTTGCCGGAACCGGTCCTGTAGTGGTAGTCGAAGACGGCGACCCGGCGGCCGTGCGAGGTACCGCGCATCACGTTGAAGGCGCGCCGGTCGCGACCCTTCTCGAAGAGGGGCAGCCGTCCGAGCCGCGCCGTCACCGTCACGTCGTCGCGGGGCAAGAACTCCATCCCGATCGACGGCGCGAACTCGGCGAGCATTCGCTCCCGTCGCCGCGCGGCCACCTTGCTGCCGACGACGATTCCGACGATGGCGAGCACGAACGCGCCGAGGAGCAGGAGCCCGACGCCCGAATCCCCGCTCGTCCGGCCGAGCAGCGCGACGATCACGTCTTCACCAGCTCCATCACCTGTTCGTCGGTGAGCATCCGCCGCGAGCCCTTCGCCTTGGCGAGGATCGAGTCGACCAGCGCGTCGGACTTCGCGATCGAGCGCTGCTCGAGCCAGAACTCGACGTTCGACTTCCCGCTCATGGGACCGATGGCGATCTTCTGCGAGAGGCCGAAGAGGTCGCTCGGCACGCCGGAGTAGACGCGGTTGGCGAGCCAGGCGTCGCCCTTCTTCATCGCCTTGATGACGGCGCTCGCGTGCACGCCGGTGCCGGTCTCGAAGGCGTCCTTCCCGAAGACCGGGTAGCTCACCGGGATCGGCATCTCGACCGCGTCCGACACCGCGCGGCAGTACGCGCCGAGCCTGGAGAGGTCGTTGTCGATCCAGCCCATGAGCTTCAGGTTGACGAGCAGCAGGTCCATCGGCGTGTTGCCGGCGCGCTCGCCGACGCCGAGCCCGGTCCCGTGCACGCGGTCGGCGCCCGCCGCGAAGGCCGCGATGCTGTTCAGCACGCCGAGCCCGCGGTCCATGTGGCCGTGCCACTCGACCTTCGCCTTCGACCGCTTCTTCGCGACCAGCGACTTCACGAACTTGACGAGGCGGCGCACGCCGCTCGGCGTCGCGTGGCCGACCGTGTCGCAGACGATCAGCGCCTTCGCGCCGAAGTCCATCGCGAGGTTGTAGAGCGTCTTGATCGTCCGGGGGTGCGCGCGCGTCGTGTCCTCGGTCACGTAGGTGATCGGCACGTGCTCGCGCTTCGCGAAGGCGAGCGCGTCCTCGGACGCCTGCACCATCTTCGCGAGCGTCCAGTCCTCGGCGTACTGCCGGATCGCGCTCGACCCGATGAACATCGAGACGGCGAGCGGGATCCCGACGCGCTGCTGGATCTCGGCCACCGGCTGGATGTCGCGGATGACGGTACGTGCGGCACAGTTGGCGGCGATCGGCAGCTTCTCGTCGCGGATGACCTTCAAGAGCGTCTCGACGTGCTCGTTCACGACGCCGCCCGCGCCCGGCAGCCCGATGTCGACGCACTGGATGCCGAGGTCGACCATCAGCCGCAGCAGGGCGATCTTCTTCTCGATCGACGGGTCGGTCACGCTCGGACACTGCAGCCCGTCGCGCAGCGTCTCGTCGACGAACTCGAGTCGCTTCTTCGGCCGCGGCCCGTCGGCGTTCCAGTCGTGGATCAGCGCGGCGCCGTCGCTGGCCGCCTTCGCTCGGGAGGGAGCGGCTGGTTTCTTTCGCTTCATCCCGGGACTTTTACCGTGTCCGCAGGAGGCACGAGGATGCTGATCGTCTGGGGAAAGAAGGAGGTCCGCTGGCGGACCGGCTTCGTCGGCGACTTCTGCCCTTTCTGCAGGAATCTCGCCCGCTTCCGGGCGGCGGACCTCGGCCAGGTCTCGCACCTCTACTACATCCCGCTCGGCCGCGGCGTCCCGTTCGCGACCGAGCTCACGTGCCAGACGTGCCGCACCGTCGTCCTCATTCCATCGGGGACCGCGAAGCCGGAACCTGCCGACGATCCCGACCTGCCGGCGCTCGCGGCGCGGACGTGCGCGTCGGGCGTCGAGGCGCTCACCCGTCGCATGGAGCAGGAGTCGCGCGTCGTCCGCGGACTTGGCGACGCGGAGCGCGGCGAACTGCTCGCCGAACCGTTCCGCGCGCTGGAGAACACCTTCCAGTCGAAGCGCTTCCGCAGTCGCGACGAATCGCTGACGGCGTACCTCGGCGTCTTCGCTGCGGCACTGGCGCTGTTCGGGGCCCTGTTCATCTGCGCTTGGCAGGCGGCCGTCCCGAAGCCGCCGTGGGCGCTCGCCGCGTCGATCGCGACGGGGTGCGTGCCGCTGGCGCTCGGGACCTGGGCCGTGTTCCGCGCGCAGACCAAGTGGCGGCGCCTCGCGCGTTCCCGTCGCGTGCTCGGACCGCTGACGCGTTCGTTGGGCCCGCTGCAGCCGTCGCCGGCGGAGATCGAGCGCAGCGTCGCGACGCTTCGAAGGGAGGGGTTCCAGCTCGCGCGCACGATCGCGCCGGCAGAAGTCGTGGCAGCGCTCGAGAGAGCCGCGGCGGATCCGCGGAATCTCCTCAGCGCGAGATGACAACCCGGTTCCCCGAAGCGCGATCGATCTCGACGAGGGCTCCGACGCCGTCGTGGAGCGCGAAGATCCGCTGCTCGCCGAAGCGGCTGAAGGGGCTGATGCGGGCGAAGCCGGGGCCGAACCCGAGGTCGGGCGGCGCGACGACGGTGCGGTCGCCGGTGGAAAGATCGACCTCGACGAGGCCGAGAACGCGGTCGGCGACGAGGGCGCGCGTCGCATCGGCGGAGAGTGCGAGGCCGCCGGTCAGGCCCTGGAAGCCGGGGCCGGCGCCGACGCCCTGGCCGGACGCGAACGTGCGGTCGCCGGTGGCGAGGTTCACGCGGAGCAGGTCCTGGCCGATGTCGTCGAGGATCAGCACCGATGCGCCGCTGCGCTCGATCACCGCGAAGCGGGCGGACGACGGCTGCGGGCCGCTGCCGCGGTTGGGGCCGGAGAACTCGGTCCGGTTGCCGGTCGCGAGGTCGACGCCGATCAGGGTGTGGCCGGCGGAGCTGAAGTCGGAGACGAACGCGCGGTTCTTCGCGTCGTCGACCGCGATGGTGTCGAGGAAGTTGAAGTCGACGCCGGAACCAGTCGTCGCGTCGGAGACGATCGTGCGATCGCCGGTGGCGAGGTCGATGGCGATCAGCGCCTCCAGCACGAAGTCGGTGACGAACGCCTGGCCGCGCCGCGTCACGACGGCGAGCGCATGCGGATTCTGGAAGAGCGGTCCGGCGCCGCGGCTCGGCGACGAGACGAGCGCGCGATCCCCCGTGCGCGGGTCGACCGAGCGCAGCGAGATGGCGTGGAAGTCGGTCTCGAGGACGAAGTAGTCGTCGGCGCCGAAGTCGGCGGCGATCTCGAGCAGGTTGGTGATGCGCTCGCCGGCGCCGACGCGCAGCGTCTCGATGTCCGTGCGGTCGCCGGTCGCGGGGTCGACCTGGAGGATCGTCTTCTGGCCGCCGACCGCCACGGCGAGGAACTTCGACGGCAGCACGATCAGGTCCTGGAGCCCGGCGAACGAAGGTCCCGTCCCGAGCGTGTCCGACGCGAGGAGCACGCGGTCGCCGGTCGCGAGGTCGACGCTCAGGATCGAAGTGTCGCCGTTCGCGACGATGGCCTGATCGTGAAGCTCGTCGAACGCGACCGTCCGCGGATTCAGCAGCGCCGGGCCTGCGCCGCGGCTCGCGCCCGAGATCACGGAGCGGTTGCCGTTGGCGAGGTTCACGCCGATCAGGTCGTCGCTGTCGCGCGTGATCACGAGCGCGACGTCGAGGCCGGCGACGACGACGATCCGCACGGGGTTGACGAGCGCGGCGCCCGTGCCGTGCGTCGCGTCGGAGAGGAGCGAGCGCGCGCCGGTCGCGAGGTCGACCGCGACGATCGCGTCGAGCCCGAGGTCGGCGACGACGAGGCGCGCGCGCCCCGCGTCGAGCGCGACGTCGCGCGGGCTGCTGAAGTCGACGCCCGTGCTGGAGAAGTCCGATACGACGGTACGGTCGCCGTCGCGCAGGTCGACGGCGAGCACCGCGGCGGAGAGGTTGCCCAGGACGAACGCGCGATCGTTCGCGGCGTCGACTTCGACGGCCTCGATCAAGTCGGGAAACCCGGGCCCGACGCCGCGGGCCGGACCCGAGACGAAGATCGGGCGGCCGCTCGCGAGGTCGAGGCCGATCAGGCCGGAGCGATTCGTGATCTCGCAGGCCAGGATCTGGTTGCGCGCCGGATCGAACGCGAGGTCGTTCGCCCCTTCCGGGACCGGCGCGAACTCGATCGAGGCCGCCTCCTGCGAGAGGACGTTGCTCGCGCCGTCGAGCGCGTCGATCGAGAAGTCGGTGGTGGGGGCGCTGAGCGCGACGTCGACGTTCCAGTTCTTGAAGCCGTTGCTGGTCGCGCCGGGGAGGCCGTTCGCTTCGATTCGCGCGATCCGCTGCGGGCGGGCCGTCGTGCCGAGCAGCTCGAATTCGACCTGGTCGGTGAGGCCGTGCGGCGGCGGGAACGCGAGCGCGATCGCGTCGGCCGGCGCCGTCGCGGCGCCGCCGCCACCGCCTCCTCCGCACGCACCGAGCAGTGTGAGCGAGAGCGCGGCGAGGTCGCGAGCGAGGGCACGGGAGCGGGCGAAGGGATTCACGGCGGTCTCCTGCGGAAGAGCCTTCGAGTCGGCTCCCTACGCCGGATCCGCGCCCGCGCCGGCTCACGCCGCCGTTCGCCCCGCGGGCCCCCGGGACGGATGGCGCCTCCGCGCCGACCTCCATTAAGATCCTCCGACTTCGCGGGGGGAGGGTCGCGCGGCGCCGCATTCGGCCGGCTGCCGCGACCTCGCAGGAACATCCGGGCGGGACGCCTGAAACCATGATCGTGATGAAGTTCGGCGGCACTTCGGTGGGCGACGCCGCCAACATCCGGCGCGTCGTCGAGCTGGTGCGCGCGCGCCTGAAGGACCGCCCCTGCGTGGTCGTCTCGGCCCACTCGGGCGTGACCGACACGCTGCTCGACCAGGCGCACAAGGCGGTCACCGGCAAGCACGACCTGACGGGACTGCACGCGCGCCATTCCAGGATCGCGGAGGAGCTCGGCGTCGAGGTGCCGGCGCACGCGCCGCTGCTCCAAGAGCTGGCCGACCTGCTGCGCGGCATCTCGCTGGTCGCGGAAACGACGCCGCGCCTGCTCGATCAGGTCGCGTCGTTCGGCGAGCGGCTCTCCGTGCACACGGTCGCCGCCGCGCTGAACCAGGCGGGCGTTCCGGCCGAGGCGGTGATGGCATTCGACGCGGGGCTGCAGACCGATTCGCGCTACCAGCGCGCGCGGCCGCTTCCGCAGAGCTACGACGCGATCGCGAAGTTCTTCAAGGAGCGCGGCGGCGCCGACCCGGCGTCGGGCGGCGCGAGCGTGGCGGTGGTGACCGGCTTCCTCGCGAAAGACGCCGCGGGGAGCATCACGACCCTCGGCCGCAACGGCTCCGACTACAGCGCGTCGCTGTTCGGGCGGGCGCTGCACGCGAGCGAGATCGAGATCTGGACCGACGTGCCGGGCGTCATGACGGCCGACCCGCGCCTCGTGCCCGACGCGCGCCCGATCGAGTGCATGACCTACGACGAGGCGGCCGAGATCGCCTTCTGCGGGGGCAAGGTGCTCCACCCCGCGACGCTCCATCCCGCCGTCGAGGCCGACATTCCCGTGCGCGTCCTCGACACGCGCAACCCGACCGGACCCAACACGGTGATCTGGCGCGAGGTGCCGGCGTCGCGGCCGGTCGTGCGCACCGTCGTGCAGAAGCGCGGCATCTGCCTCGTGAACGTCGTGACGCCGCGCATGCTCGGCGCGCACGGGTACATGGCGAAGGTGTTCGACGCCGCCGGCCGGCACGAGGTCGCGCTCGACATGCTCGCGACCACCGAGATCTCCGTCTCGATGACCGTCGACGACGATCGCCGCCGGCTCGGGGCGTTCCTCGACGAGCTGCGCGCGCTCGGCGAAGTGACGGTCGAGCGCAACGTCACCGCCGTCGCCGTGGTCGGCCACGCCATCGGCGAATCGCCGCAGACGCTCGGCGCGATCTTCTCGACGCTCGCGCACGAGGGCATCGCGCCGCGCATGGTCTCGATGGGCGCGCGTCGCACCAACGTCGGCATCGTCGTCGATGAACATGACACCGCGAAGGCGGTGAACGCGCTGCACGGGGCGCTGCTGAACGAGCCGCGGCTCGCGAAGGCGACGGCGAAGAAGTAGGCGGGGTCCCATTCCGTCGCGCGCGACGGCGTCGCGCGGGCCGTCGCCCCGGGGAATTCCGGGCTCGTGGTGCGTATGCTCCGCCGAAACGGGGAATTCGGTCCGCTCCACAGTGTCGCGCGTCCATTTCTACGGACGCCCCTTGAAGGAGCCTTCTGCCATGTCGATCCCGATCCTGTTCGCCGCGTTCCTGCTCGCCGATCCCGATCCGGAGAGCACGGCGTCGATCCTCGGCGCATCGCCGTTCGGCCAGGCGGGGGTGCGGGCGTTCGAGGCGTCGCTCCTCGCCAACGTCGACCCGAACGCCGCGCCGGCCCCGCTTCCGTTCGCGGCCGAAGACAAGCGCGACTCGCTCCTCAGCTACACCTACGTGGAGCTCGGTGTCGCGCGCACGGACGTCGACGTGATCGACGACGACGTTGACTCGCTCTACCTGAAGGGGTCGTTCTCCTTCCTCAAGTTCTTCAACGTCGTCGCCGGCGTCGAGCGCGGCGAGACTGACTTCGACGACTTGCATGTCGACACTTACTGGATCGGCGGCGGCGCGCACTTCTCGATCCTGCCGCAGCTCGACGTGCTCGGCGAGGCGATCTGGATCTACGACAACGTCGATGGGGACAGCATCAGCTCCGACAACGACACCGGCGTCTCCCTCTATCTCGGCGGGCGCTGGATGGCGCTGCCGTGGGACCGAGGTGGTCTCGAGGTGGACGCCGGCTACCGCTGGACCGACGTCGATTCGCTGGCGAGCGACAGCGTCACGAGCGCGTGGGAGCTCGGCGTGCGCGCCCACTTCATCAGGTTCCTCAGCGTCGGCCTGTCGTACGCCTTCATCGAGGACGACCGCCGCACCACGCTGAACGTCCGCTTCTCGTTCTGACGGGGCGGTTTCGCCGGACGTAGCGCACTCGCCTCCTCCCGAGCGCGCGCCCCGCGCGGGCGCGTCCTCGGGAGGAGCGGCGCTCGCCGTCCCCAACATCGATTCGTAGCTTGTGCCCCCCACTCCGCGCGGCCAGGGCGTTCGCGGTCATGGACCCCCCCGAGGAGTGCCGGTCATGACGGAGTCGCATCGCCTCTACGAGACCCTGACCCAGTCGGAGCGCGACGCCCTGAACCATCTGCGTCAGCGCGCGAACGGCGGACACATTCCCGTCGACCTTGCCTGGCCCCTCGGCGTCGTCCTCATCGTCCTGGTCGTCCAGATCTGCCAGGACTTGGGCTCCGCGCTGCTGCTCGCCCCGGTCGCCGTCGTGATCGTCTACTTCTGGAATCTGTACCGGCAGAACGTGAACGAGGTCGCCGTGACCACGAGCGCGCTCTTCAAGATCGCGGAGGCGTTCGAGAAGCAGGGGATCGGGAAGAAGGGGTGAGGGGCGCGGTAGCGATTCGGAAGGGTCGAGCTTCGCCGCAGCGCGAGTCCGCGATCAACGCACCCCGCCCGCGACCGCCTTCTCCCACGCCTCCTTCCCGCCGACGACCGGGAAGTCGAGCGAGCTGCCCGCGAGGTCGACCTCGAGCTTGGTGCCCGGTTCGGGCCAGAGGGTGAACTCCTTGTCGCTCGAGAAGACCATCAGGGCGAGGCGCTTGCCGGCGGGGATGACCTGGTCGTCGGGCTGCAGGTCGAACTGCACATCGTAGAACTGGCCGGGGACGAGCGGCTCGCTCTTCGAAAGCGACTCGCGATTCTGCGGGTCGGCCCAGCCGCGGTTGACGAGGTGGTCGTTGATGTCGCGCCCGTCGGTCCAGGGCAGCTCGACGATCCAGACGGTGAGGTTCGCAGCGGCCTTGCTGCTGGAAAGGCGCAGCTTCACGCGCGGCGTGCCGGACGTGTGGAGGGGCGCCGCGAGCGGCGGGGTCGCATACAGCAGCCGGTTCTTCGAATCGGCGGCCTTCGCCATCTCGCCGCCGGAGATCGAGGCGTCGTCGCGCAGCGACTCGACGAGCTTCGCCGGAGTGCCGCCGCCGTCGGACAACGCGAGGCCGCCGACCGCCGCGCCGCCCTTCGAAGGCCGCAGCGTCACGACCTTCGCGTCGGGGTTGGGGTAGTCGGCGTAGGGCGTCGGGGTGCGCGCGCCTTCCCGCACGACGAAGCACTTGGGGTCGTCCTCGACGCCGTTCTCGACGTCGCACAGGTAACGGGTGAACCAGCGGTTCATCATTTGGAGCGGCGGGTCGCCGCCGTGGCCGCCCTGGTGCAGGTAGAGCTGGGTCGGGACCCCGCGCTTCTTGAACTCGGTGTACAGGTGCACGCTGTGCTCGGGCATCACGTTCCAGTCGTTGAGCCCGTGGGCGAGCAGCACGGCGGCGTGCACTTGATCGAGCTGCTTCCAGTAGTCGCGCGCCTCCCAGAAGTCGTTGTAGTCGCCGCTCACGCGGTCGATCGACTTCAGGAGCACCTCGTCGCGCACGTGCTTCTGGCCGTACGCGCGCCGGGCCGGATCGCCGCTGTCGATGAAGTCGAACAGCACGTCCATGTCCTCGCCCATGTATCCGCCGGGATGGCGGACCAGTCCGTTCGAGCGGTAGTAGTGGTAGTAGGACGAGTTGAGCGAGACGGGGATGATCGCCTCGAGCCCCTCGACCCCGGTCAGCGCGCACGCGAGCGGCAGCGTCCCGTTGTAGGAGGTCCCGGTCATCCCGACCTTGCCGGTCGACCAGTACGCCTCGACCTTGTCGTCGCCCGTCGGCTTCTTGAACCCCTTCGCGCGGCCGTTCAGCCAGTCGACCACGGCCTTCGGCGCGAGCGACTCGTTCTCACCGCCGACGCTCGGGCTGCCCTGCGACAGGCCGGTGCCCGGCGACTCCGAGTGGACGACTGCGAAGCCGCGCGGGACCCAGTTGCCGACGAGCCCGTCGGAGATGCGCGGACTCCTTCGCTGGAACGGGATCGGCGGCGCGTGCTCGCGCGGGTTGGGCTTGCCGTGCACTTCCTGATGCGGGTCCCAGAAGTACTTCGAGTCGGTCGAGGAGACGCCGGAGAAGTAGGGGCTCGTCTCGTAGATCACCGGCACCGTGAGCCCCTCGGTGTCGGTCTGGCGCGGCCGCGTGACGTCGACGTGCATGCGGTCCTTCTTGCCGTCGCCGTCGGTGTCGAATTCGGCCTCGACCCAGAGCTCCTCGCGGACCCACGCCTTGGGGTCCTTGAACGCCTCGACGACCTGCGCCTCGCCGCCCGTGTAGTCGGGCGTCGCCTTCGTGGGCGTCTGGGCGAGGAGCGGGGAAGCGAGCGCGAGCGCGACGATCAGGCTGCGGAGCATGTCGGGATCCTCTTGCGCCGATCGGGGCGGCGGGCACGTTAGCGAGGGGGAGGTTCGTTAGGCTCCCGCGCGCCATGTCCCTCCTCGCCCTGGTCGGAGCGGTCGCGCTGGCGCAGGCGGGCGCCGCAGCGCACGAGATCGAAGCGTGGGCCGACGCACGGCTGCCGGTCCGCGCCGGCCTCGTTCTCTGGATCGACGCGAGCCGGCAGGCCGCGGCGTACGCGGCGCAGGGGCGCGAAGTTCCCGGCGACGGGAGTCCGCTCGGCGTCGCGTACGACGCGTCAGGGCGGCGGCGCGACTTCGCCCAGCGCGCGCGGGCGCTCCAGCCGAAGCACGTCGCCGCCGGCGCGGGCGCGCTCATCCGCTTCGATGGCGTCGACGACGCGCTCGCGGCGAGCGGGCTCGCGACGGAGCTGCGCGACTGCACGCTCTTCGTTCGTGCGGCGCCGCGCGCGAATCCCGGCGGCTTCCGCGGCCTCTTCGCGTGCAACGCGACTGGGCGCAACGACTACCGCAGCGGGATGAACCTCGATCTGTCGTTCCCGCCGACCGCGCGGCTCGAGGTCGTGAACGTCGAGGGGGCGGGCTTCGGCGGGGCGCTCGACCTGCTGGCGGGCTCCTTTGAATTCGGGGCGTTCCACACCTTCACGGTCGAGTGCGCGGACGTGGTCGCGCTGCGCGTCGACGGTCGTGACGAGGGCCGCCGCGCGCGCGACGGGACGGCGCTGCGCTGCGACGAGGTGACGCTCGGCGCGCGCTTCTACTCGAACGACTCCGACGTGCCGGCGACCACCGGCTTCCTCGACGGCGACGTCGAGGAGGTGCTGCTCTTCGAGCGGCGCCTCTCCGCCGACGAGATCGCGCGCGTCGAGTCCTACCTCGCCGGGAAGCACGCGGCCGCCGAGCACGCGCTCGCCGCGGCGTCGAAGCTGCGGCGCGTCGCGCTCGAACGCACGCCGCCCGACCCGGTGCGCCTCTTCGTGCCGGGCTTCACGGCGACGCCGCTGCCGCTCGATCTCGTGAACGTGAACGGCGTCGCCTTCCGCGCGGACGGGACGCTGGTCGCGCTCGGCTACGACGGGAACGTCTTCCTGCTCGACGACCGCGACGGCGACGGCGTACCAGAGAGCGTGCGCCCCTTCTTCACGAATCGCGGGTCGATCGTCGCGCCGATCGGGATGGCGCTCACGCCGAAGGGCTTCGCCGTGAACGGGCTCACGCAGAGCTGCGGTGTCGTGGTCGCGTGCAAGGGGAAGATCGTCCTGCTCGCCGACGAAAACGGCGATGACGTCGCAGAACGTGAAGTCGTGCTCGCGAACGACTGGGAGTCGGCGTCGATCGAGCACGACGTCGACGCGCTCGGCGTCGCGATCGCGCCCGACGGCCGCGTCCTCTTCGGGCTCGGCACGAGCGACTACACCAACGCCTACCTCGTCGACCGGGCGGGCGCCGGCCACTACCGGCTCGAGAGCGAGCGCGGCGCGATCCTCGCGATCGCCTCCGACCTGCGCTCGCGGCGCGTCGTCTGCACCGGCATCCGCTTCCCGGTCGGAATCCACTTCGATCGAGCCGGCGACCTCTTCGCGACCGATCAGGAGGGGGCGACCTGGCTCCCCGACGGGAACCCCTTCGACGAGCTCCTCCATATTGAGGAAGGAAGGCACTACGGCTTCCCCCCGCGCCATCCGCGCCACCTCCCAGGGGTCCTCGACGAGCCGAGCCTCTTCGACTACCGCCCGCAGCACCAGTCGACGTGCGGCTTCTGCTTCGACGAACCGGCGCCGGGCCGTCCGACCTTCGGGCCCGCGAGCTGGGAGGGCGACGCGCTGATCGCAGGATATTCGCGCGGAAAGTTGTATCGGACCGAACTCGTGAAGAGCGCCGCCGGCTTCGTCGCGCGCAATCAACAGCTCGCGAGCTTCTCTCTGTTGGTTTGCGACGTCGCGCTCGGACCCGACGGCGAGCTGATCGTCGCGTGCCATTCGGGTGCGCCCGATTGGGGGAGCGGCCCGACCGGCCGCGGGCGGCTGTTCCGGTTGCAGTACGACGGCCGCGCGCCGCAGCCGGTCGCGACGTGGGCGGCGGGGCCGCAGGAGGTGCGCGTCGCCTTCGACCGGCCGCTCGGGCCGGGGCGGTTCGAGCAGTCGATGGCAGCGGCGCGCGCGACCTTCGGCGCGTACGTCGGCACCGGCGACCGCTTTGAAGCGCTCTGGCCGGGCTACCAGGCGGTCCAGCGCCAGATCGAGGCGCCGCGCTACGACCTGCCGCTCCTCTCGCTCCAGATCTCCGCCGACCGGCGCACGCTCTCGCTCTCCACCGCGCCGCACGTCGCGCGGCAGCCCCACGCGCTCTCGCTCGCGGAGCTCGAGCTCGGCTACGACCTTTGCGGCGTCGAGGCGGAGTGGGAATCGGCCGACGGCCAGCGGAAGGAGTCGATCGCGCTGCCGCACCTCGACCTCGCCGTTGCGCGCCGCTTCACGCGCGGCAGCGCCGACCATGAGACGTTCTGGAAGACGATCGCGCAGCCGGGGCGGCTGCGGTTGCGCGGCGCGCTCGACCTCGCCGACCTGCTGCGGCCCGAGCTGCAGCCGGGCGCGAAGCTCGATCACGAGTGGCCGGCGGAGTTCGTTACCCTCGAGGTGCGCGCCAACGGCAAGTCGACGCTCGCCTTCGAAGGCGCGGAGCGGCGCGACACTGCTTCGGCGCTCGAGGCGCGTGTGCAGCCGGTGCGCGGGAAACTGATCCCGTTCGAGATCGAGCTCGCGACGGCGGCCGGCCCGCCGGAGCTCGCCGTCGCGGTTCACACCGACGAGGATCCGCGGCTGCGCGCGCTGCCGCTGCGGCGCTTCTTCCCGCCGTGGGCGGCGCGCCTCGGCGAGGTCGAAGCCGCGACAAGCGGCGACGACGGCTTCGCGCCGCGCCCCGAGCTCGCCGGCGGCAACTGGTCGCGCGGGCGCGCCGTCTTCTTCGGCCCCGACGCGCTGTGCTCGAAGTGCCACACGTTCGACGACGGCAGCGGCCGCGGCCGCTACGCGCACGGAAGAATCGGCCCCGACCTCTCGAAGCTCTGGCAGCGCGACGCCGCGTCGGTGCGGCGCGACGTCCTCGACCCCAACGCCGCGATCAACCCCGACTTCGCCGCGGTCCACTTCGTCCTGCGCGACGGCCGCGAGCTCGCCGGCGTCGCGCGCCGTGCCGACGGCGCCGATCCCGAGGCGTGGATCGTCGGCGAGGCGGGCGGCAAGGAGACGGCGATCCGCAGCAACGACGTCGCGATGCGCGAGCCGCTCGCCACGTCGATCATGCCGGTCGGGCTGCAGAACGTCCTCTCGCCGCAGCAGGTGACCGATTTCCTGACCTATGTCCTCGCGCGGCCGCTCGAGCCGGCGCCGATCGCGATCGAGGGCGCGCCGCCGCCGTGTCCGCTCGCGGAATTCGAAGCGCTCGCGCCGCCGCCGCGCGCCGCGGACGCGGCCGATCCCAAGCCGTTGCGCGTCGTCCTCGCGGCCGGCGAGAAGGACCACGGCCAGGACGAGCACGACTACCCCGACTGGCAGCAGCGCTGGGCGCCGCTCCTCGCGCGCGCGGATCGAGTCGCCGTCGAGACGGCACAGGGCTGGCCGAGCGCGGAGCAACTCGCCGGCGCCGACGTCGTCGTGATGTTCAGCGCGAACCCGGCGTGGTCGGCCGCGCGCGGCGCCGAGCTCGACGCCTGGTTCGCGCGGGGCGGCGGTCTCGTGCTGATCCACTACGCCGTGAACGGCGGCAGCGCCGTCGCCGAGTACGCGCAGCGGATCGGGCTCGCGTGGCGCAACGGCTCGAAGTTCCGCCACGGCGCGCTCGACCTCGACTTCCTCGCCCCGCGTCGCGGCGCGACCTCGGCCGACGCGATCGTGGCCGGCTTCCACCGCCTCCACCTCGTCGACGAGACCTATTGGGACCTCTCCGGCGACGAGTCGTCGGTGCGCGTGCTCGCGACCGCCGTCGAGGACGGGCAGCCGCGGCCGCAGATCTGGGCGCGCGAGGTCGGGCGCGGCCGCATCGTCGGCTTCCTCCCGGGCCACTACCGCTGGACGTTCGACGACCCGCGCGTTCGACTGCTCCTGCTGCGGGCGATCGCCTGGGCCGGCGGGCAGCCGGTCGAGCGGCTCGCGGAGCTCGCGACGCTCGGCGCGCGCCTCGAGCGGTGAGCGCGGGAGGAGGCGCATGCGGCGGGTCGTTCAACGCAGCCTCCTCTCCGCGGCCGCCGTCGCCGCGCTCGTCGTCGGCGTCACGACCGTGGCGCTGATGCGCGATCCGCCGCGCGCCGCGGCGCGCGGCGACGAGGGGGGCGCGCCGCGCTCCGACGAGTGGACGCCGCCGCCGCTCGTGCCGGCGGAGGCGGCGGCGCCGACGGTCGAGCTCACGCCAAAGACAACGCCTGCGCCGGCCGCGAGCGGCGCCGCACCGCGGCAGCCCGTCGCCGAACCGGAGCCGCTCCACGTGCGCGGCCGGCTCGTCGGGCTCGTGCCGACGATTCATTGGAAGGCGCCGGTCTTCGTGTTGCCGCGCGTCGAGGCCGAGGACGACGCGTTCTCCCGCCGATCGACGGTCGCGATCTCGACGCCGAAGTTCCGCCGCGGCGACGCCGAGGCCTTCATGGATTCGCGGCTCGGCCGGATGACGCCCGACCTGCTGAAGCCTTGGGACTCTGTCACCGAGTCGCGCCCGACGCTCGAGCGGCTGAACCTCGTCGACTTCATGGGAAGGCGCGTCCCCGCGCCCTCCTCGCCGGTCGCCGAGGACGGCACCTTCGACGTCGCGCTCGATCGCGCCGCGCTCGCGTCGGGCTTTCCGCGCGACGCCGCAGCCCGGCTCGGCCGCGCCCGCGTGACCGGGCTCGACTTCGTCGCGAACGATCCCGGCTACATGCCGGTCGTCCGCTCGGTCGACCTCTCGCAGCGGCGCCCGCAGGAGTGCGCCGACTTCGAATGGACCGTCGAGGTGGTGCCGGCGGGGCGGGTGACCGGCCTCGTCGACGCGCGCGAGCGGGGCGCCCGCGCGGCGCAGGCGGGGCTCGGCGCCGTCGCGGCCCTGTTCGAGGGCACGCTCGACGAGGCCTCGGGGACGCTGGTCGACGTCGGCCGCGCGGACGACCGCTACGTGTTGCGCGCGCCGAAGAGCGGCACCTACACGATCGTCCTCGCCGCGCGCGACCTGGCGCCGCTCCAGCTGCCCGTCGAAGTCGTCGTCGGCGCCGAGCGCGAGCAGCCGACCGCGACGTTCGATCGCGGCGCCTCGATCGAGGGGGTGGTCCGCTGGCCGCCGCCCGACCGCGTCGCGCTGGCGTTCCTGCGCACGGGCGCCGCGGTCACGGCGATCGCGCAGACCGGAGGCGGGAAGTCGCTCGACCTGCCCGGCCATCCGCTCCTCTACGCGAACGGCAAGCTCGAGCGGCGCAGCGCCACCGTCACCACCGACTTCCCGGTCCGCGGGCGCGCCGCCTTTCGAATCGACGGTCTCGAAGTCGGGCACGCCTACCGCGTGCTCCTCGGCGATCCGTCGCTCGCCGGCGCGGCCGGCTCGCCCGTTTCGGCGCCGCCGGTCGTCGCGCCGGCGCGCGACGTCGAGCTCTTCTTCGACCTCGCCTGGCTGAACGTCACGGTGCTCTGCGGGGACCGGCCGTTGCCCGACGCCCGCGTCTCCGTCTCGTCGCTCCGCCCCGATCCCGAGGGCGCCCGCCGCAGCAGCTTCTTCCTGCCGCCGTTCCACGAAGGCGAGCTACTCGTCGAGGCGGAGGGGTACGAGCCGGCCCGCGAGCACTTCACGATGGGACCGGCCGGGACGACGACGAGCGCGCTCGTGCTCCTGGTCCGCAAGGCGGTCCACGCGCGCCTCGAACTCTCCGTCGACTGCGACGCCTTCGAGACGGTGCACTACGCCTGCGTGAGCTTCGAGCCGGTCGACGCGGCGGCCGGCCCGGCATTCACGCGCGGCGCGTTCCTGGTGGGCAAGTGGCTCCACTTCGCCGAGCTCCCCGAAGGCACCTTCCGCCTGCGCTTCGACGCGCTGTCGGGGGAGATCCGGGGGAAGGAGCCGGCCGCCGTCGACGAGTTGCCGCCGCACCGCCTCCGCCACCAGCTGCTCGACCCCGACGTCGTGGTCGAGCTCGCCGACGGGGAGACGGCGACGCGCAGCGTCGTGCTGCACGAGGGCGCCGCGCTGCGGCTGACCTGCCACGACGTGCTCGGGAATCCCCTCGCGGCCGAGTGCCGGCTCGCCGACGCGGCCGGGAAGGCGGTGGCGTTCGTCTTCGTGAAGAGCGAGGCGCCCCTCTACTGGGACGCGCGGCGCGGCGCGGCGCTCTTCGAGTCGGGCGCGCGCACGTACGGCGGCCAGACGCTCGACGGCAGCACTCCATGCCGCACCGATCCCGCGCTGAAGCCCGGACGCTACGTGCTGACCGTCCTGCGCGAGGGCTTCGACCGCGCCGAGCTCGCTTTCGATCTCGCGCCCGGCGAGCTGCGCGACTGCGACGTCGTCCTCACGCGCCAACCGTGAATCGCCGGCCGCGCCCGCCGCGCCGGCGGCGCTCGCCGGGGCCCCGACTCCTCACCTCGTCTTCACGGGCCATACACACGGGCGACCTAGCGTTCTGCCCGCGGGAACGGTTGGAGAGCGGCTCCGACGGTCCCGTGCGGCCACTCCCACTCTCTGTCGAGGGCTTTCCCCAGTGAGAACATCAGCTCTGAAAACCGTGCTCGCGGGCATGGGCGTCGTCGGCATCGCCGGCGCCGCGCACGCCTCCGAGATCCTGGTGACGGCGGACATCACCACGTCCACGACCTGGACGTCGGGCAACACCTACAACCTGCAGAACCAGATCTACGTGGATCCCGGCGCAACGCTCACGATCGAGGCCGGGACGATCATCGCCAGCGACACGAACATCGGCGGCAGCCTCGCGATCTGCAAGGGCGCCCAGATCTTCGTGCAGGGCACGCAGTTCAACCCGGTCATCTTCACCTCGAAGGCGGACGTCGCGACCTGGACGGGCGGCGACCCCAAGACCGGCACGTGGCGCGCTTCCGCCAACGAGTGGGGCAACCTCACGATCCTGGGCGGCGCGTACGTCTCGACCAACCAGCACGCCGGCAACATCGCGACGCCCGACGCCGCGAACCGCCTCGACATGGAAGGCCTCGTGCCCCAGTTCGTCGGCGACACGCGCCAGCAGTGCGGCGGCGGTGACGACGACGAGGACAGCGGGACGATCACGTTCATGTCGCTGCGCTACGGCGGCAAGGTGCTCGGCCTCGGCAACGAGCTGAACGGCCTCTCGATGGGCGCGATCGGCCGCGGCACGACGATCCACCACGTCGACATCATGAACAACGTCGACGACGGCATCGAGACGTGGGGCGGCACGGTCAACTACAAGTACATCAACATCTGGAACATCGGCGACGACTCCTTCGACTTCGACTGCGGCTGGCGCGGCAAGGCGCAGTTCGGCCTCATCGTCCAGGGCTACAGCAAGGACGCGGCGCGCGGCTCGGGCTCGTGCGACAACTGCTGCGAGATGGACGGCGCCAAGGACTCGAGCTGGCAGCCCGTCTCGACCAACGTGTTCGCGAACTTCACGATGATCGGCCAGCCGGGCGCCGGCGCCGGCCGCCGCGCCAGCGCGTGGCGCGACGACGATCGCACGCAGTTCCACAACTGCATCATCATGGACATCGGCGAGCAGGTGGTGAAGAACGACGTCTGGGACGGCGACCACTGCACGCCCCCGGGCTCCGGCGGCGGTTACGGCATGGGCGGCTCGCTGACCTTCGCGCAGACGTGGACGACGGCGTACACGAATTACTCGAGCGTCAATGCTCCGGCCAATCCGGCCGACTTCTACAAGGCGCAGAGCTCGGGCAACCTCGCCGAGATCCGCGACACCGTCTTCTTCCGCAACCAGGCCGCGAACGCGTACACCGACGCCAACTCGGTCAACGTCTTCGACGTCGCCAACAACAACGTCCAGGTCGGTTCCATCCTCGACGCGGACGGGCCGATCCAGTCGATCACGCGCGGCGGGGCGGTCGCCCTCCAGGGCGGCACGATCACGCAGCTGCCCGTCATCGGCCTCGATCCCCGTCCGAAGAACGACGCGCTCACGAGCGTCGAGTGGCAGCCGGCCGACGGCTTCTGGGACGGCGCGCACTACCGCGGCGCCTTCGCGCCGGGCAACAGCTGGCTGCACGGCTGGACCGCCTGCGAAGCGTTCGGCTTCACGGCGAACGACGCCTGGACCGACCTGGGCCAGGGCCTCGCCGGCGTCACCGGCAACCCGGTCTTGAGCGGCACGGGTGACCTCTCCGCGCTCAGCGGCCTGACGCTCGACCTCAGCAACGCGAACCCGAGCTCGAACGCCCTGCTCATCATCGGCTTCTCCGAGATCGACCTGCCGGCGCTGGGCGGCACGCTCGTCCCGTCGATCTTCATGATCCTGCCGATCGGCGCGACGGACGGCAGCGGCAACCTCAGCCTGGGCGGCACCTGGCCGAACGGCGTCCCGTCCGGATTCCGGACCTATTTCCAGGAGTGGATCTTCGACGCCACCGCTCCGAAGGGCCTCTCGGCCAGCAACGGACTCGTCGGCACCACTCCGTGATGAAGGTGTTCGTCTGATCCCGTGATTCCGAGGGCGGCCGCTCCGCAGCGCGCGGGGCGGCCGCCCGCTTTCCTGATTCGAAAGGGACTTCGAGAATGACGACGTCGTGGATCGCCGCGCTGCTGCTCGCTTCGCTCGGGGCGGCGGGGGACGAGAAGGCCGCGAAGGACGGCGGGCAGGCGAAGAGCGTCGCGGTCGCCGACCAGGCGCTCGCGCCGTGGCAGGAGCGGCTGCTCGACGTCGCCTTCCAGGCGGCGAGCGCGCTGCCCGACAATCCGCACCTGAAGAACCGCTGCCGCATGCAGTCCGACGTGGTGACCGCGTGCTTCACGCTCGACCAGCCGCAGCGCGCGCTGCGCTGCATCGAGAAGATCGGCAACTGGCGGCGCGGCGTCGGCTACGCCGACTACGCCTTCTGGTGCGCGAAGCACGGCGACACCGCCGAGGTCGAGCGCTACCTCACGCTCGCGCGCGAAGTCGCCGACGCCCACCACGGAGACGACGCGCAGGACTGGGAGCGGGAGCGCATCCTCGGCGGCATCGCCGCCACGCGCCTCGTGCTTCAGGCGGCGCGCATCGATCCGGTGAGGTCGGGGCTCGCCGACGTCGAGGCGTGCGACCGCCAACTGTCCGAGATGGACCACCTCGTCGTGGCCGGGACGTTCGACCAGATCCAGTACGCACTCAAGGGGTGCGCGCAGCTCTTCGACCGCCACTACGGCGACGCCGAGCGGCGCGCGAAGATCGAGCAGAAGATCGAGGCGTCGTGGGCCAAGATGCCGGTGCAGATCCGCATCGAGGTCCTCGAGCAGCTCGCCGAGGCGGCGCTCGCCCACAAAGATCCCGCGGGCGCGCTGGCGCTGGTGAAGAAGGCGCGCGACCTCGTCGACGGCACGAAGTGGGCGCCCGAGGACTGGATCCCGATCGTCGCGCGCCTCGCCGGCCTGCGCTTCCGCGGCGGCGAGCGCGACCCGGCCAAGGCCGACGTCGACGCGGCCCGCGCCCTCTTCGACGAGCAGCGCGAGAAGATCGTGAACATCTACCGCGCCCGCGTGCTGCGCGCGCTCGCCGAGTCGTACCAGGAGATGGGGAACGCCGGCGACGCGCTGCGCTGCTACATTCGCGCGGTCGACGCGGGCGTCGAGAACCCCAACTCGCGGCCGCGCGCCGACGACCTCGCGGCCACCTGCGCCTCGATGGCGATCCACGGCGTCTCGCCCGACGGCGAGCTGTGGGACCGCCTCACGTCGATCTGCGACAAGCTGGGGCCGCCGTGGTAGGCCCGGAAAACAGGCGCCGATGGCTCCCCTTGCTCGGATTCTGCTGCGGTCGGTGGCGGGAGTTGCCCTGCTCCTCGTGCCAACAGCCTGCGGCGGGGGCGGCGGGGGCGGCGCATCGACCGACGTCGCGGCGCTCACGGTCACGCTCGGGAGCACGACGCCGGAGAGCGTGACGTCGTTCACCGTCACGGTGGACGCGATCACGTTCCGGCGCTCGAACGGCGCGACGGTCGACTTCCTGCAGCAGCCGGCGACGGTCGACCTCGCCGCGCTCGCGGGAAGGGCGGTCGACCTCGGGGTGAGCGAGGTCGCGACCGGCGGCTTTTTCGGCGCGACCGTCACGCTCGACTTCACGAACAGCACCTGCTTTCTCGCCGGCCAGGCGACGGCGGCGGCGCTGCAGGACGATTCGGGGCAGCCGCTCACCGGGGTCGTGACGCTCGACCTCGACATGCACCGCGCGCCCTTCTTCGCGTTCGCGCGTCAGCACCACCTCCTCGAGCTCGGTCTCGACCTCGATCGGATCGCCACGATCGACGCGGTCGCCAACACGGTCACCGTCGCGCCGTCGCTCCTCTGGCGCGTCGACCGCTACGACGGACGCGCGATCGTGACGTGCGGCGCGCTCGAGGGCATGGACGACCGCTTCGGCACGGCGGCGCTCGCGCTCGAGTCGCCGTCGGGCGAGCCGCTCGGAGCACGGACCGTCGTCTTCGACGTGACGACGATCTTCCAGGTCGACGGCGTGCCGCGGACCGGGGCGGCGGGGCTCGCCGCGCTCGCGGCGATGCCGGCCGGCACCTGGGTCGAGGCGACCGGGGCCATCGATCCGCTGCGCGAGCGCGTCGCCGCGTCGTACGTCGAGGCGGGCAGCGGCACGTGGCAAGGCGGCCAGGACCTCGTCGAAGGCGTGATCGTCGCGCGCAGCGGCGCGGCGGGGAGCGACGCCGCGCTCACCGTCCTCGGGAGGAGCCGGACGGCGGCCGGCGCGTGGCAGTACGCGACGAGCTTCACCGTCGACGTGGAGTTCGCGACCACGCGCGTGGTGCGCTCCGGCGATGCGGGCCTGTTCGACGCCGATTCGCTGAACGTGGGCCAAGCGATCCGCGCCTTCGGCACGCTCACCGGCGCGACGCTCGACGCGAAGGGGGCGAGCGCGCTCGTGCGCGAGCTGCCGACCGCGCTCTTCGGCCACGTGAAGGGCGGGATCACCGACTCGACGCTCACGGTCGACCTCGCGCGCGTCGGCGGGGAAGATCCGAGCGCATTCACATGGGCGGACGGCGGGACGACGCCGCCCGACCCGACGAACTACACGCTCGACGTCGGCTCGTTCGAGGACACGCTCTCGATCGCCGACGGCGCGCCGGTCGTCGCCCTGGCCTTCGTCGCGGACGTCGACGACGACTTGGCCGACGCGAGCCCGCTCGCGATCTCCGACCTCACGGTCGTGCCGGTGCTCCTGCTCCTGCGCAATCGCGCGGGCGGCTTCGACGTCACCCCCGATGCGGCGCCCGACCAGCTTCGCCTGGCGCTCAGCGGCGTGCCGGGATCGGACGAGGAGGCGGCGCTCGACTTCGGCGTCCTCGGCCGCCAGCCGCTCCCCGCCTCCCCCGATCCGAGCGCGAAGGCCGCCAAGACGGGGACCCTGTTCGAGCTGCGTTACGCCGGGAGCGACACGGTCGCCTGCTACGTGCTCTTCCCAGAGTTCGAGGCGGCACTCGCGGCCGCGCTCGCCGGCGGCGCCACGCTGCGCGACTGCGCGATGTACGGCAGCTACGACGCGACGACGAACGCCCTCGTCGCCACGACCGCCGTCGTCGTCGTCGAGTAATTCACCGCTCGTCCGCCGTTTGTGGGCGCGTGCACGTCCCGGGTGTCTTCACGTCGCCTGCACCCGGCTTTCACGATCCCCTCACACTCGTCGCCTAGCGTCGGCCCCGAGTGGACGGCACGCCTTCGGCTCCGGGACCCAGGGAACGGAACGGGCCAAACTTGCGACCTCGGTGCCTCGACTCGTGGAGAGCGTGGTGTCTCGTTGTTTCGACAGCCATGGCTGATCCCGCCCTCGCCAGCGCGCAACAGGCCGGCTCGATCCGGGGCGTCGTGTACGACAAGGAATTCGACACGCCGCTGCCGGCGGCGCAGGTCCAGATCCTCGAGACCGGGCAGAAGACGGTCACCGCAAACGTCGGCAACTACGTCTTCGGGCAGGTCGCCCCGGGGCGCTACACGCTGATCTTCTCGCGCGAGGGCTACGTCCGGCAGGTCAAGGCCGACGTGGCGGTGCAGGAGGGGCAGCTCACCGACGTCGACGTCTCGCTCGCGGGCGAGTTCGCCGAGCTCGACGAGTTCGTCGTCCAGGACGTGCTCCAGCCGGGGGCCGGCAGCGAGACCGCGCTGCTCAACCTGCGCTTCGAGAGCTCGGCGCTGATGGACTCGATCGGCTCCGAGCTCATGAGCCGCGCCGGCGCGAGCGACGCTGCGGCGGCGCTGAAGCTCGTCGCCGGCGCGTCCGTGCAGGACGGGAAGTTCGCCGTCATCCGCGGCCTGCCCGACCGCTACGTCAGCTCGCAGATGAACGGCGTCCGCCTGCCGTCGGCGGACGAGAGCAAGCGCGCGGTCGAGCTCGACCAGTTCCCCGCCGCGGTCATCGAGAGCATCCAGGTCAGCAAGACCTTCACGCCCGACCAGCAGGGCGACGCGTCGGGCGGCGCCGTGAACCTGCGCCTGAAGGGCATCCCCGACGAGAACGCCATCACGTTCAAGGCGCAGTCGATCTGGAACACGCAGGTCGCCGGGCGCAACGACTTCCTCTCCTACCACGGCGGCGGTCTGAGCTTCTGGGGGCAGGACAGCGGCGCGCGCGACATCCAGCGCAACCAGCTCGGCCAGAGCTGGTACGGCGCGGTCGGCACGTCGGAGACCGACGCGCCGATCGACTCGAAGTGGGCGACGTCGGCCGGCGGCAAGCTCGACTTCGGCGACGGGCTGAAGGTCGGCGGCTTCGGCGCCTTCTTCTACGAGCGCACCAGCTCGCTCGACCGCCACGGCCGCCAGGACGCGTGGTGGATGCAGGGCCGTGGCAATGGCCTCACTCCGCAGTACTTCCAGGGCACCCCGCAGGACGGCAGTTTCCTGACCGGCCTCTACGACGTGACGCAGGGCAGGCAGACGCTGCGCTGGGGCGTGCTCGGGACGTGCGGCATCGAGTCCGAGCACCACGCGCTGACCTTCACCTACCTCTACACGCGCGTCGCCGAGGACACCGCGACGCTCTCGATCGACACGCGCGGCAAGGAGTACTTCTTCCCCGGCTACGACGTCACCGACCCCAACGGGCCGGGCAACGGGATCAACGAGCGGCTCGCGGCGCCCTACATCCGCGACGAGACGCTCAAGTACTCCGAGCGGGTGACGCGGACCTACCAGCTCCACGGCCACGACGAGTTCCCGATCGAGGACTTCGGGATCGGCGACGCGGTGAAGTTCCACCGCCCCGAGCTCGACTGGAACGCCGCGTACAGCTTCGCGGGCCTGAACCAGCCCGACAAACGGCAGTTCGGCGCGATCTGGCTCGCGCCGGCGTTCGATCCCGGCATCCCGGGGATCATCCCGCCGTCGATCAAGCCGGCGACCTGGCTGTCCCACAAGCCCGACGCCAACTTCAACCTCGGCAACGTGCAGCGCATCTGGGAGCAGATCTACGAGGACAGCAGCCAGTACGCCGCCGACCTGAAGCTCCCCTTCGACCAATGGACCGAGAACCAGGGCTTCCTCAAGTTCGGCTTCTTCGGCGACCGGCTGAAGCGGCGCTTCAACCAGGACACGTTCTCCAACTTCGAGGACAACGGCGCCTTCAACTCCGACTTCAGCCAGCCGTGGAGCGCGGTCTTCCCGAGCGAGAACCACCCGATCACCGCGTCGGAGTACGACGTCGACTACGACGGTGATCAGGAGATCACCGCCTGGTACGGGATGGTCGACCTGCCGCTCACGCCGATGTTCGACCTGATCGGCGGCGCGCGCTTCGAGTCGACGTCGGTCGGGATCGTCAACACGCCCGAGCGCTTCGCGACGTGGTTCCCGCCCGGCTCGACCGTGCCGGTCGCGCTGCAGCCAGGGGAGGCCGACGCCGACTTCAGCCAGCGCGACGTGCTGCCCGCGGTCGAGCTGATCGCCAGGCCGGTCGAGCCGCTCTCGTTCCGCGCCGCCTACAGCCAGACGGTCGCGCACCAGACCTTCAAGGAGCTCACGCCGATCCTGCAGCAGGAGTTCCTGGGCGGCCCGATCTTCATCGGCAACCCGGCGCTGCAGATGAGCGCGCTGCGCAACTACGACCTGCGCGGAGACTACGTGCCGTTCGAGGGGAGCCTCCTGTCGGCGTCGTGGTTCCGCAAGGACGTCGACGACCCGATCGAGTACGCGCAGAAGGTCACGACCTTCACCTACACGACCGCGGAGAACTATCCCGAAGGCTTCCTCACCGGCTGGGAGTTCGAGGCGCGCCAGGCGCTGGGCCGCTTCGAGGAGAAGCTCGAGGGTCTCGCGGTCGGCGCCAACGCGACCTTCATCGACTCGCGCGTCACGCTGCCGGCCGACCAGCAGGCCGCCTTCGCCGCGCCCGGCATCAACTGCCCGATGGCCTCGCGCGACATGACCAACGCGCCGGAGTACCTGCTCAACTACTACACGACCTACGACATCCTCGAGAGCGGAACGCAGCTCTCCGTCTTCTACACGGTGCAGGGCGACACGCTGATCAACGGCGCCGGCATCTCGAACAACAGCTTCGTGCCGAGCATCTACGCCAAGAAGTACGGCACGCTCAACTTCAGCGTGTCGCAGGCCCTCAACCCCCACGTGAAGCTGCAGTTCCAGGCCAAGAACGTGCTCAATCCCAAGATCGAGACGGTCTACCGCTCGCCCTACATCGGCGGCGACCAGACCCAGTCGTCGTTCCGGCGCGGCACCGAGCTGTCGCTGGCCCTGACCGCGACCTTCTGAACGGGAGTCCGATCCCATGCGATGCAGAACGAGGAGAAGAGGGGCGCGCAGCGGGCCGGCGCTCGCGACGCTGCTGCTCGTCGCGGCGGCGGGCGCCGCCGTGTCGGCGGCGATGCCCGCGCCGCAGGACGGGAGCGCCGGCGCGCCGCCGACGCTCGAGGAGACGCGCCTGGTGATGGAGAAGTGGATCCAGACGCAGCAGACCATCTCCAAGGAGCGCAAGGACTGGCAGCAGGGCAAGGACATCCTGGTCGGCCGCCTCGAGCTCGTGAAGCAGGAGGTGCTCTCGCTCGAGAAGCGGATCCAGGACGCCGACGCGAGCGCGAAGGAGGCCGCCAAGAAGCGCGACGCGCTCCTCGCCGAGAACGACGAGCTCAAGGCGACCGGCGCGCGCCTCGTCGAAGCGGTGACCGCGATGGAGGCCGTGATCCGGGACCTCTGGAAGGTGCTCCCCGACCCGATCCAGACCCGCATCCAGCTGCTCTACCAGCGCATCCCGGAGGACGCCGCGAAGACGCGCGTCACGGTGGCGGAACGGTTCCAGAACGTGCTCGGGATCCTGAACGAGGTCAACAAGGCCAACAACGAGATCACCGTCAATTACGAGGTGCACAACCTCTCCGACGGCAAGCCGTCCGAAGTGAAGACGCTCTACGTCGGGCTCGCACAGGCCTATTTCGTGAGCGCGAAGGGCGAGGCCGGCATCGGCCATCCGACGCACGAAGGCTGGCAGTGGGAGACGTCGAAGACGATCGGCAACAAGGTGCTCCTCGCGCTCGAGATCCAGCAGGGCAAGCAGACGCCCGCCTTCGTGCCCCTCCCGGTGAAGATCCGATGAACCCACGCAACACCCGCCTCTCCCTCGTCGTTCTCGCCTCCCTCGCCGTCTTCTCCGCCGGACGCAGCGCGCCCGCGCAGGAGTCCGAGGCCGCGACCACCGCGGTCCGCCAGCTCTCGACCTCCTCGCAGCGCGAGCTGCAGCGGAGCATCGACGAGCTGAACGGGATCCGCGAGCAGATCGCCAACGAGAAGCTCCCGCTCGACCAGGACCTCACCAAGTACGAGACGCTGCTGACGCAGCTGCGGCGCGACTTCGACAAGTCGACGCGCCTGGTCGACGAGGGCAACCTCGAGCTCAACTCGATCCGCAACGACATCAAGATCCGCAAGGACGAGCTCTCCTACGTCGCGAACCTCCTCGACGAGTACGCGCGCACCTTCGAGTCGAAGGTGAACGTGAGCGAGCTGCAGTACATCGGCAACGCGGTCGACACCGCCAAACAGGCGACCGAGAACAACGCCCTCGCAGCCGGCGAGAAGTTCGACCGGCAGATCAGCTTCGTGAACCTCTCGCTCAAGCGGCTCTTCGACGTGATCGGCGGGATGCGTTTCCCCGGCATCGCCGTCGACCTGCAGGGCAGCATCGTGAAGGGGCAATACGCGATCCTCGGCCCGGTCGCGCTCTTCGCGGGGCCGGGCGGATGCGCGGGGCTGGTCGTCCCGCAGTCGGGCTCGAGCAAACCGCTGATCCGGCCGCTCGAAGGGGCGCTGCAGCTCGGGCTCGCCGCGCTGGTGGAGGACGGCGAGGGCGACGTGCCTCTCGACCCGTCGCTCGGCGGCGCGCTCAAGGCGCTGGTGCAGAGGACCAACATCTTCCACGTGTTCGAGAAGGGCGGCCCGATCATGTGGCCGCTGCTCGCCGCGTCGATTCTCGCGCTCGCCACCGTGCTCGAGCGCACCCTGTTCCTGGCGCGCGAGAAGGTGCGCCGCAGCCAGAAGGCGGTCGACTTGTTCTTCGCGGCGGTGCAGCGGCGCGACCTCGACGGCGCCATCGGCGTCGCGAAGGAGTCGAAGGACTACGTGGTGCGCGCGATGGGCTACGCGCTGGCGCACCGCGAGACGTCGCTCCCGAGCGCGCTGCTCTACGCGCAGGCGCAGGAGATCAAGCGCTTCCGGCGCGGCATCCCGATCCTCGACACGGTCATCACGCTCGCGCCGCTGCTCGGGCTGCTCGGAACCGTCACGGGGATGATGGGCTCGTTCTCGCTGATCGGCGGCGACTTGAGCGCCCCGGGCGCGATCACCGGCGGCATCGCCGAGGCGCTCATCGCGACCGCGTTCGGGCTCGGCATCGCGATCACGTCGCTCCTGCCGTTCAACTTCCTGAACGCCCGTACGGAAGAAGCGCGTCATGAACTCGAGTCGGCCGCGACGCAGCTCGAGCTGATGGTCCATCCGCAGGCCGGGCCCGGTTCGCAACAGCCGCCGCCGGCGGCGAACGGAGCCGACAACGACGTCGGCGAGGCCGAGGCGTTCGCGGCCTTCGCGACCGGAGGGAGCTGACCATGGCCGGCGGCGGTCGCGCCGGTCCGGGGAAGGCCCGGATCGAGATCATTCCCCTCATCGACATCATCTTCTTCCTGCTCGCGACGTTCGTCATGGTCTCGCTGTCGATGACGAAGAACCAGGGCGTGAACGTCGCGCTGCCGACGGCCGGCACCGCCGCGTCGCTCGGCGACAACAAGGAGATGGAGAAGGCGGTCACGCTCAGCGTGAACGCCAAGGGCGAGCTCTTCTACAACAAGGACAAGATCACGATCGCGCAGCTCCCGATGAAGCTGCAGACCTTCAAGACCACGTCGAAGGACCCCAAGGTCATCATCAACAGCGACGGCGCGGCCGACTTCAAGCACGTGGTCGCTGTCCTCGACGAGGTGCGCAAGCTCGGGATCGCGAAGGTCGGGATCAACACGGACAAGAAGTGACGTGAGGACGTTCCTGATCTGGTGCGCCGGGATCGCCGCCGCCGTCGTGCTGCACGGACTCGTGCTGTGCTTCGGTGGGCTGATCTTCCCGTCGGCGAAGCCGAAGCTCGGCACGATCCAGCAGGTCGAGCTGCTGAGCGACCTCGACGCCGAGGCGGAGAAGAAGGACGAGAAGAAGGACCCGGAGAAGAAGGACCCGGAGGAGACGATCGACGCCGACCAGGAGAAGCCGCCCGATGCAGCCGAGATCGACCGCGCTCTCGACGCGCCGCCGACCGACGCCGCTCCCGCGCTCGAGGCGGCCAGCCTGAGCGCGATCTCCGACGCGCTCGAGGGCAGGGGCGGCGGCGGCGGCGAGTTCGGCGACGCGCTCACCTTCGCGTCGGGCGGACGCATCGGCGGGACCGGCAAGGCGGGCGTGCTCGACGACAATATGGAGAAGGCGTTCAGCATGGGGGAGATCGACCAGAAGCCGCGGCCGATCATCCAGGGGCAGCCGCTCTACCCGTCCGAGATGCGCGGCAAGAAGGTCGAAGGCTCCGTGACGGCCCTCTTCGTGGTCGGGACCGACGGCAAGGTGCAGAGCCCCAAGGTCGCGAAGTCGAGCCATTCGGCGTTCGAGCAGCCCGCGCTCGACGCGCTCAAGCACTGGAAGTTCGAGCCCGGCGTCAAGGGCGGCCAGCGCGTCGCGTGCAAGATGCGCGTGACGATCACCTTCAAGCAGAACTCATGACCATGACACGAAGCAACGCTCGCATCCTGGGTTTCGTCGCGCTCCTGCAGGGCTTCTCGTTCGCGAGCGCGCTCGCGCAGGACGCCACGCGCGAGGAGATCGAGGCGATCTGGCGCGACCCCGTCTTCCAGAAGCAGTTCGTCGGCACCTACGGGATCAATGCCGAGATCGAGCCGCGCGTCACGCCCGACGAGGTGAAGATCCTGGAGAAGGTGCGCCCGCTGATGGCGAACGACCTGAAGAAGGCGGCGGAGCAGCTGCGCGGCAGCATGAAGCCCGACTGCTCGGCCGTCCTCGACTTCACGCTCGGCAGCATCGCCTTCCAGCAGGACGACCTCGATTCCGCGCTGCGCCACTACAACAAGGCGGTCGAGAAGTTCCCGAGCTTCCGCCGCGCATGGCGCAACCTCGGCCTCATCTTCGTGCGCAACGCCAACTGGAACGCCGCGATCGGCGCGTTCATCAAGATGCTCGAGCTCGGCGGCGGCGACGCCTACTCCTACGGGCTGCTCGGCTTCGCCTTCGCCTCCCAGCAGGACTACCAGCCGGCCGAGGCGGCCTACCGCAACGCGCTGATGCTCCAGCCGGAGAGCACGGAGTGGCGGCTCGGTCTCACGCGCTGCGCCTTCAAGCAGGGCAAGTTCGCCGACTGCGAGGCGCTGCTCGACGTCCTGATCGCGCGCTACCCCGACAAGGCGGAGTTCTGGCTGCTGCAGGCCAACACCTACCTGCAGCTGAAGCAGCCGCTGAAAGCCGCGCAGAACTTCGAGGCGGTCGACCGCATCGGCAAGTCGACGCTCGACAGCCTCTTCACGCTCGGCGACGTCTACACCCTCGAGGGGTTGAACGACCTCGCGCTGGGCGCCTACCTGCGCGCCATCGACCTCGACCCCGCGCAGCCGCTCGCGCGCCCGATCCGGGCCGCCGAGGCGCTCTCCAGCCGCAACGCCAACCCGCAGGCGAAGCAGGTCGTCGCGCGCATCCACGCGCACGCCGACGCGACGATTTCACCGGACGACAAGCGCAAGCTGCTCAAGCTCGAGGCGCGCATCGATTCGTCGGAGGGAGGCGGCACGCCGGCGACCGCCGCGCTGCTCGAGGAGATCGTCCAGCTCGACCCCCTCGACGGCGACGCCCTGCTCCTGTTGGGTCAATACCACCAGCGCAAGGACGACCCCGACCGCGCGATGTTCTATTACGAGCGCGCCGAGGGCATCGAGAAGTTCGAGCAGAGCGCGAAGATCCGCCACGCCCAGGTGCTCGTCGGCCTGCAGCGCTATGCCGACGCGGTCCCACTGCTGAGAAGGTCGCAGGAGATCAAGCCGCGCGACGACATCGCGCGGTACCTCGAGCAGGTGGAGCGCAACGCGAAGGCGAAGCGTTAGCGCTCGCTGGTCAGAACCTGGCCTTCTCGAACGCCGTTCCGTTGAGCTTGCACACGCCGTGCTCGTGCGTGCCGAGCCAAAGGCCATCCTGGCGGTCTCGGTAGATGGAGAACACGGTGATCGGCTTTCCGTCGACGAGGACGGGGTAGTTCGTCAGGGTCTTTCCGTCGTATCGCCACACGCCGGCGCCGTACGTCGCCATCCAAAGGTCGCCGGCCGCGTCTTTGGCCATGGACATGATGTAGGTGTAGTCCTCGTCGACGCCTTTCGCGGGATGGGCGAGGCCCGCCGACTTGATGTAGGCGAGTCCGCCGGCGCTTTGCGTGGCTGATCCGGTCGGGTACATGTCGAAGCGGTGGCGCGTCACGGTGATCCAGAACTTCCCGTCTCGATCTTCGATGATGGAGCGCGTGCCGAAATTCCGTCCGTCTTTCTCGTCGAAGCCCAGCTCCGCTTCGGAAATCCAGGTGAAGGTCTTGCCGTCATAGCGGCATGCCCCGAGGCTTGCGGTGCCGAACCACACGTTGCCGCGGCTGTCCTTGTAGATGGTGTACGCGTCATAGGGGCTGTACTTCATGTTCGGGTACTTCGAACGCGGGGACGCGGCGTAATGCGCATCCCCGGCCGCGGTCGTCGGGATCTCGAGTTTCCGCAAGGACTTGCCGTCGTAGCAGACCGCGTGAGGTTCCTGGCCGCCGATCTGGAACCAGAGATCATCGGGCCCGGGCTTCCACTTCGTGCTGGAGGCGTCGGAGTCGTCCACCTTCAGCGTGGTGAAGTTGCGTCCGTCGAACTTGCTGATGCCCTTGGAAGTGGAGACGTAGAGATTGCCGGACCTGTCTTCCTGGATCCCGCCGATGTCGTTGTCGCACAGGCCGGAGTCGGTGGTGAAGAGAGCGAAGGCGTTTCCGTCGCGGCGGTAGAGGCCTTGGCCGTGGCTGCCGAACCAGTAGGTGCCTTTGCTGTCCTGAAAGATGCGCCAGATGGCCTTGTCGAGTTCCGTCGCGACTTGGAAGGGGGCCGCGGCGGGGGCGGACGGCCCGTTGACGGGGCCGCTGGCTTGCGGACCGAAGGCGATCGCGGCCGCGATGAGGGAAAGAGCGGGGAGGGGCGGGACGATGAGCGTGTGTCGCATGGTTTGCCTCGATGGGTGAGGCGCACAATGCAGCGGAGTGATTCGGCTGCGCGTCACGAGTCGGTCACGACTCAATCCACGCCGCGCGCCCGGCGCCACTCCTCGACCTCCGCGCGATGCGACGCGTCGTGCCCTTCCATCTGGGCGGGCAGGTCGAACAGCGCGAATGCGCCGACCCCCTCCAGCGTGCCCGCGCGCGCCCACGCCGCCGTCGGGACGCCGCGCAGCAGCGCGACGTTGACGAGCCGCGCCGCGCGAAACGCCGCGAGCCCTTCGCGCAGGTCGAGTGAGCGGTAGTTCCGTTCCGCCGCGATGCGCCGTCCGTCGAAGTCGGCGAGCTGCGGCGCGTCCTCCTCGAGCAGGCGGCGGATGCGGACCGCGTAGCCCTCGCGTTCGAGGTCGGCGAGGTGCCAGGCCTGTTCGACGGGCGCGAAGGCGCCGGGGGTGAGGGAGGTCGCGGCTTCGGCGGGGGTGAGGCGGGCGAAGGCGGATTCGAGGTAGTGGGGCATGGAGGAGAGGCGTTCGAGGAGGAGGTCGCGCTGCTGGAGGATCGAGGTGGCATTGCTCATGGAATCGGGCTCCGGAGTCCGCGCTGCTGGGTTCGATCCCAGCTCCGATCGATCTCGCTCTTGTACCGCGTCCACGGGCCGGCACGCATGCTCGCCTTCGCGATTCGCGACACGTTCCCGGAGCAGCGACGTGACCGCGAGCGGCGCGTGACGTCTGGATGCGTGAGTCGAATCCCGTCGGCAACTCGAGCGGAGGAGGCGCTGCGCTTGACGACCTCGAAGACCGGGTCATACTTTCGGTATGAAAACCGCCGTGTCCATTCCCGACGACGTCTTCGCTGACGCCGAGCGGCTCGCTCGGCGGCTCAGGAAGTCCCGCAGCCAGCTCTACAGCCATGCGCTGCGGGAATACGTCGCACGCCACTCCGGAGAGGACGTCACCGAGGCGTTGGACAAAGTCTGCGGAGAGCTTCCGAAGGGCGACGACGGCTTCGCCAAGGGGGCCTCGCGTCGGCGCTTGAGGCGCGTCGAATGGTGATCGCGCAGGGCGAGGTCTGGTGGGCGGAGCTGCCGGAGCCGGTGGGGTCGGAACCTGGTTTCCGTCGTCCGGTGGTCGTGATCCAGAACGACGCCTTCAATCGAAGCCGCATCGCCACGGTTGTCTGCGTGCCGCTCACGAGCAACACGCGATGGAGCGAGGCTCCCGGCAACGTGCTCCTCCCCGCGCGTGCGACCGGGCTCGACAAGGATTCGGTCGCGAACGTCTCGCAGATCGTGACGCTCGACCAATCGGACCTGGCGAAGCGAGTCGGGCGAGTTCCCAAGGCGAAGCTGCAGTCGATCTTCCACGGCACCGACATCGTCCTGGGTCGGTGAGCGGACTCGGCAACCGGGCTTCCGTCTCATGACCGCCGGCGGCGACGTCGCAGATTCCTGAGTATGCGTCGGCGTACTTCGGACCAGGGCCGTGCGAGTTCAGGATGAGCCCGATGGTCGGCGAGTCGCTCATCCACGAGCTTCTTCTGCCAGTCCGCGAGCGGCACCTGCATCATGGAGCGAGCCCAAGCTGCGCGACCGCCTCGCCCGCGATATCGATCACTGCATCGACCTGTTCATGCGTGACGGTGGGGAAGTCCTCGAGGAAGTCCGCGATCCGATCCCCCGCCTTCAAGTAGTCCCAGAGCGTCTGGACCGGCACGCGCGTTCCGGCGAAGCAGGGCGTGCCCGAGAGGATGTCGGGATCGATGAGGACGACGGATCGAGCGGAAGTCATGTCGAGTTTTCCGGGTGCGTCACGACGTCACGCCGCACCCCCGAACCGCACGACCAGCACCCGGCGCGCGACGCCGATGCTCTTCCGATGCAGCCGTAGCCGTTCGATCTTGTGAAGCGTCTCCGACGTCAGGTACGACTCTCCGCATGCCCTGCAGACGATGACCGGAAGGTCTTCGATCAAGAACACGTCCGACCGCCGACCGAAGCTCCGCGTGACGCGGCGGACGCGCGCTGCTTTCTTGCCGCACATGTCGCAAGTGATGTTCATGCCGGCATTCTCGGTCGTCCTCAATCAGTCCGCAATCGATCCCGCAGCGCGTCTGGACCTCGGTGGGAATGAGCGATCGCGAGGATTGCAGCGACGCCGTTTCTCACGACGAAGAACACCAAGTATGGAAATCGCCGAATCATCGCGCAGCGAACGATCCCTCTGACGACCGGGAATTGAAGGGCGTTCTCTGCAATTCGAGCGGCCAGACCATGGACCGCTGCGACGAACTCCTCACCCAGCCCCGGCCGCTCTCCGTCGTACCACGCCGCGACGTCGTCGAGGTCGAAATCGGCGAGCGGGTGATACCAGATCCTTCGCTTCATGATCGCCGACGACGACTTCGCAGATTCTTGAGTACGCGCCGGCGAACTTCCGGCCAGGGCTTCGCGAGTTCCGGATGCGCGAGGTAATCGGCGAGGCGCTCGTCCACCAGCTTCTTGTGCCAGTCCTCGAGCGGCACCTGATCAACCTCGGTCGCGATCGCGTCCCAGAGCTTCTGGACGTACTCGATCTTCTTGTCCACCGGCAGCGCCTTGAACCCTGGCGGCGGAAGCGCGGGAGGCTTGGGCACGGGAGCGTCTCCGAAGAAGAGGCTCCGCAGGCTAGCCACACCATCCACCTCCGACTACGCGTTCGACGCCCTCGATCCATTCGTGGAGACGATCGTCAGCGCGAGTGGTGACGCGCGCGCCGCTCGCCTCACCCCCCGCCGATCGCCTTCATCCCCGCCTCACACTCCCCGACCAGCCCCGCCTCCGTCGGATACGCCCCCCGAATCGCTTCGAGCAGCGCTCGCCCCTGCGGATCGGCCAACTTCTCGAGACACGCGCGCACCCGCTTGACCAGCTCGAGCCGCGCCTTTCCCGGGATCTCGTCGAAGCGTTCGTCGGTCGGGACCGTGTAGGGCTCAGACGCGCATGATCGTCTACGCAGGATCAGGATGCGTGATGACCGTGAGGCCCTCGATTCCGTCGAAGTCCCTGCTGTCGTGCGTGACCAAGGGCAATCCGTGACGAATCGCGCATGCCGCGATCCACCAGTCCATTCGATCCGAACGATCCCTGCCGCCGTGGATCGCGGCTGCTGCAAGCTCCGCCCACGCCGTGGCAACGGCGTCGTCGTACGGGATGACGACGGCGCCGTTCACCGCCGCAACCGTCCGGTCGTCGCCAGCAGATCGTCGATCGGTTCGTCGTCGAGCCATGTCCCCCGCAGTTCGTCCAGGGATTTCGGCGTCGTGACGCCTTGCCGTGCTGCGAGTTCGTCGATCGAGAGGTTGTCGGAGAATGCTCCGAATGCGGGGTCGAGTTCGCGAAGGTCGGGTCCTGAGAACTCGAGGCGCGATACGTCGACAAAGGTCGACTTCCCCTCGGACACCATTCGGCCGTAAACGATCACGCGGCTTCGCCGCGCGGCCGTGACCTGTTCTTCGAGATCAGCCGAAAAACGCAGCGCGAGCTTCGTCCCATCCGGGGAATGCATCTCTGCGGTGTGACGTCGCCAGTCACACTCCCAGATGACACCCTCGATTCGTACTTCATTGGGTCGACCGGCACGTCTCAATGCAGCTTGCACGTGAGTGCGAATCGCCGTCGAGATTCGAGTGCGCCGCTGGACGGCACCCGCATCGAGACTGAAGTTCACCGTGTCGATGCCATCTCCGACGACACGAGTCAGTCGGTCCAGGCTTTCGAGAAGGCTCGGCTGCACGTCGTCGCTCCAGCCTTCGTGTCCCGACTCAGCAGCTTCGAGCGCCAAAAGGAGTTCGTCGGCGGCGCGAACTCCTTGGTCTCCAGAGAGCGTGGCCGGGTCTCGCGGAGGAGCGAGCTCGAACGTGCAAACTGCGCTGCCTTGCCGAAACGCGATGAGGTCGAGTCGACCGACCTCCTCGATAGCGCCCCGGAATCGCCCCCCTCTCGGGCGCCGATTGCTCAGGATGCGGCGCAGCGACATCTGCAGCTCGCGGGCGAGCGTGACGAGCGCGTCCACGGCGAGGCGTCCCTGAGCCGCTGGTCCTTCGAGGACGGCTTCGATTCTTGGGGGCGGCGACGCCACGAGAGGTCCTCCAGGTCCCAATCGGCTGACGCGAGATCCTATCGGCCGTCGCCCTCGCATCTGCGGAGATCGCTGCGGTCGCACACCGCAGAATGCCGCACGCCGGAGCAACTCACGTCTTCAGACCGTTCACTAACTCGGGGCATGGCCGCACGCCAGGAACGAGCAGTGGATCGCAAGACCGCATGCATGCGACGTTGAGCAGGTGTCGCGCCGTCGCGGCCGCATCACCCCCCGCCAATCGCCCGGATCCCCGCCTCGCACTCCCGCACCAGCGCTTCCTCCTTCGGATACGCCCCCCGAATCGCTTCGAGCAGCGCGCGCCCCTGCGGATCGGCCAACTTCTCGAGACATGCGCGCACCCGCTTCACCAGCTCGAGCCGCGCCTTCCCCGGGATCTCGTCGAAGCGTTCGTCGGTCGGGACCGTGTAGGGCTCCTTCGGCGTGAAGACGCGCAGGACGATCGTCTTCTGGAGGATCGGGAGCGCCGTCGCCGCGTCGCCGCAGGACGCGAGCGCATCGGCGAGGAGGCCGAAGCTCGCGAGGCGGAGTTTGTATTCGGTGAAGATCAGCTCGCCGCCGCGGATCGACTTCTCCCACGAAAGGCCCATCTGCTTCGCGGCCTTCGACAGCGGATCGAGCGCCTCCTTCACGTGCGTCTTTCCGAGTGCGTCGGTCACCGCGTCGACCACGCGGAAGTCGGCGTCTTCCGCGGCCGCCCCGAGCGGCTTCACGCACTCGGGCAGCGCGATCTCCCCGAGCGCACGGGCCGTCGCGACGCGCACGTCGCTCGGCGCCTTGGGGTTGTGGAGGATCTTCGCGAGCGCCTTGACCGTCTCGGCGTCCTTGCGCGTGCCGAGCTCCTTCGCCGCCTCGGCGCTGCGCCCGCCGCCCTTCTCGAGCTGCGCGATCAGGACGGCGAGCCGCCCGTCGCCCGATTTGTTCGCCGCCGCCGCCGCCGCCCCTGCCGTGGACGACGCCGCCGTCGGCAGCGCCGACGGATCCCCGAAGCACTTGATCTCCTCTTTCGAAGGCTTGCGCAGGAACGACGATTCCGGCGCGCTCGCCCGCTTGCGCCCGCGGTCCTTCCAGCGGCCCAGGAAGAAGTCGAAGACGTCGCGCCGCACCCAGTCGGGGAAGCCGTGCCCCTCCTTCTGGAACTCCGTGTAGACGAAGTCGGGCTTCTGCCGGTCGTTCAGCAGCGCCTTCGCCGCCGACCGATCCGAATCGACCCCGACGATCGGGTCGTCTTCACTGTGATAGATGTAGACCGGCAGCCCCTTCGTCTCCGGCCCGCCCCACCCCGCGCACGGCGCAAACGCCGCCCACAGCTCCGCCCGCTTCGGCCCCCAATGCCACGTCCCGCCGCCTCCCATCGAATGGCCCGTGAGGTAGATGCGGTTCTCGTCGACGTTGTAGAGAGCGAGCATCTCTTCGACGACCGCATCGACCAGCGGCTCGTTCTTCAGCGAGGCCCAGCCCGACGTGAGCGCCGTCGGACAGACGACGATGAGCCCCGTCTTCTCGGCGACGTCCGCATAGAACGGCATCGCCTCCTCGCCGCTGCCCGTGACGATCGTCTTGTCGAAGCCGCCCGGCCCGCCCCCGTGGAGACCCACGACGAGGCCGTTCGGGACCAGCGGGTCGTAGCTCTTCGGCAGGAAGATGCAGTAGGTCGCGCCCGGCGCCAGATCACTGTGCATCGTCAGGAGGACCTTGTCGCGGCGGCCCTTCTTGAAGGCGGCCGAGCGGCGGGCGCGTTCGAGGTAGACGAGCGGGCGCGTCGAGCTGAGGTCTTTCAGTTTTGTCAGTTGGGCGGTGAGCTCCTCAGGAGATTTGAGCGCGAGGTATCCGTGTTCGAGCTCGCGGAGTTTCGGGTCCGCGTCGCCGTTGCCTTTCGCCCAGGCTTCGAACGCCGATTTCCCGCCCGCGAGCGCGACGGCGTCGGCGTTCGTCGGGTCGAGCGCGAGGCAGAGGCGTGCTTCGCGCAGCGTCTCGTCCTTGAAGCCGGCTTCGGCGCAGCGCTTCGCCAGTTCGAGATGGTCCGCCGCCGTGAGATTCGGGCGCGACGCCTTGCGGCGGTATTCGACGAGCGGCGGATCGGCGAGGACGACCGACTCGACCTTCTCCCGCGGGATCCGGTTCTTGTCGGGGATCTCCCAGGTCATCTCCTTCCAGCGGGAGTTGAAGGGGTTGATGACGACGAACTGGTCGTCGTTGCGGGAGACGGTGACGGAGTCGAGCTTCTTGCTGGAGGTGGCGTTGGGGGTGGGCTTGAGAGTGACGGTGTCGAAGGGGAGGAGGGCGGGAGAGGCGAAGAGGACGAACAGGATGGAAGCGGCCAGATGGACACGCGTAATCCTGGCGATCCTCTTGATTCTGGCCGTGAGCGCGTCCGTGGGACGGTTCATTGAAAGTCCGAGGCTTCCTCCGAGTCGGTGTCTGGCAGCGTCACTCTACCGGCGGTGAAAACCGCCGACGCGCACTACGATCCTTCCCGTCCACCCCGAGCGACCCGTTCGACCTTGGTGTCCCCTTTGTCCTCCCCGTTCCTCGACATCCCGCCGAGCCAGTGGATCGCGAGCAACGCGCTCGCGTTCGCGATTCGCGACAAGTTCCCGGTGAGCCCGGGGCATGCGCTGGTCGTGACGCGGCGCCCGTGCGAGACATATTGGGTCGCGACGACGGAGGAGCGCGCGGCGATCTGGGAGCTCGTCGAGAAGGTGAAGCGGCGGCTCGATGTGGAGCTGTCGCCGCGGCCAGATGGATTCAACGTCGGTTTCAATGCAGGGGAGGCGGCGGGGCAGACGGTGCCGCATCTACACGTGCACGTGATTCCGCGATATCGCGGCGACGTCCCCGATCCGCGCGGAGGCGTGCGGTGGGTCATTCCGGGGCGAGCGAACTACCTGGCGGAGACGGTGAGCGACGCGACGCGAGAGCTCGAACTGCTCCCCGGCGGCGACGCGCGCATGCTCGACGCCGTCGTCGCTCGGCTCGGCGACCGGACTTTCGATCGGATCGACCTCGTCGTCAGCTTCATCATGCGCTCGGGCCTCGATCTGGTGGCGCCGGCGCTGCAGACCGCTCTCGAGCGTGGCGCCTCCATCCGCGTGCTCACGACCGACTACCTCAACATCACGGACGCGCACGCGCTGCTGCTCCTGACGGACTGGTGCGAGGCGACTCCCGAGCGCATCGCGGTCAAGGTCTTCCACGACAATGCGACGAGCTTCCATCCGAAGGGCTACCTCTTCTGGTCGAGCTCGGGCGACACGGCGTCGGCGGTCGTCGGCAGCAGCAACCTCAGTCGCAGCGCTCTCTCCGGCGGGATCGAATGGAACGTCGTGACGGCCGACGTCGGCCCGATGCGACGAGCCTTCGACAAGCTCTGGAGCGACCCACGAAGCAGGCCGCCGACTCGAGAATGGCTGCGTGCCTATCGCGAGACGCGGCCGAACACCCAAGAGCTCGTCCAGTTCACGACGCCACGCGACGCGCCTGTCGTCGTCGTTCCCCACGCGATCCAGGCCGAAGCGCTCGCCGCGTTGCAAGACACTCGGGCGAAGGGCTTCCGTGCCGGCCTCGTCGTCATGGCGACTGGACTCGGCAAGACCTACCTCGCCGCGTTCGACTCGAAGCCGTTCCGGCGCGTCCTCTTCGTCGCGCACCGTGAAGAGATCTTGAAGCAGAGCCGCGATTCGTTCCGCTGCGTCCGGCCCGACGCCGATCTCGGCACCTTCAATGGCAGAGAGAAGGCCCCGAGCGCCGAAATCGTCTTCGCGAGCATCCAGACGCTTGCCGACCACCTCGACGAATTCGAGGCGAATGCGTTCGACTACATCGTCATTGACGAGTTTCACCACGCCGCCGCGAAGAGCTACCGCCGAGTGCTCGACCATTTCCGACCGTCATTCCTGTTGGGATTGACCGCAACTCCCGAGCGCATGGACGGCGCCGATCTCCTCGCGCTCTGCGGCGACAACCTCATCTTCGACTGCAACCTCGTCAAGGGGATCGAACGGAAGGAGCTCTGCCCCTTCGAGTACTTCGGTGTGCGCGACGTCGTCGACTTCGAACCGATCCCGTGGCGCAACGGCAAGTTCGACCCGCAGGCCCTGACCCGTGCCGTCGAGACGCGCGAGCGCGCCGACCAGGCCCTGCGCGAGTGGCGCAAGTCTGGCGGCAGGCGGACGCTCGCCTTCTGCTGCACCGTGACCCACGCCAACTACATGCGGGAACACTTCCGCAACGCCGGCGTGAAGGCCGCTGCCGTCCACACCGGATCCGACAGCGACGCGCGCCACGACACCGTGGCCGCGTTCCGGGAAGGCGAGCTCCCGGTCCTCTTCTCCGTCGATGTCTTCAACGAAGGGCTCGACGTGCCCGAGGCCGACTCCGTCCTCATGTTGCGGCCGACCGAGTCGCCCGTCATCTTCCTGCAGCAACTCGGCCGCGGCTTGCGCAAGGGGCGCGACGGCAAGGTCCTGAAGGTCGTCGACTTCATCGGCAACCACCGGTCGTTCCTGTTGAAGCCGCGGACGCTGTTGACGCTCGGCGCGCATGGTTCGCACGTCTCGCCCGCGCGGGTGCTCGACGCGATGAAGAAGAACGAGTTCGACCTGCCGGAAGGGTGCAAGGTCAACTACGAGCTCGGCCTCGTCGACATGTTCCGCCAGCTCCTGCGGCTTTCGACCGGCGACGAGCTGAGCCTCTGGTGTCGCGAGGTGTTCGACGAGACCGGGTATCGGCCGTCGGCCGCGCAGGCGTTCCGATCGGGGTACAACCCGGGCGCGCCGCGCGCGAAGCACGGCGGTTGGTTCGACTTCCTGCGCGAAGCGAAGTTGACGAGCGATCCGGAGTCGGCGGTCCTCGATGCGTCGGGCGAGTTCCTGCGCGCGCTCGAACTCGAGCCGATGACCAAGAGCTACAAGTTCGTGCTGCTGCGCGCGCTGCTGCACGAAGGCGCGCTGCTTGGCGGAATGAGCGTCGCGCAGCTCGCAAAGGTTTCGCGCGAGTTGATCCTCGGCGACCCGCGGCTCGCGCGCGACGTCCAGACGCAGGAGATTCCGAGCGTCGCCGATGCGAGTGAGTCAGCGTGGCTGGCCTACTGGCGCAAGTGGCCCGTTGCGGCGTGGCTCGGCGAATTGAAGGGCGCGAAGGCGGAGTGGTTCGAGCTGAAGGACGACCACTTCGCGCCCCGCTTCACGGTCGCGCCCGACCTCGCCGATTCGTTCACTGCAATGGTCGCCGAACTCGTCGAGTGGCGCCTCGCGCGTTATCTCGTCAGCCAGAAGCCGATCGACTCCAGCCTCATCCGCTGCAAAGTCAGCCACGCGGCCGGCAAGCCCCTGATCTTCCTCCCCACTCGCGAGCGCGAGGCCCTGCCGACCGGCAAGACCGTCCCCTTCCGCGCCGACGGCGTCGAGTACCTCGGCGACTTCGTGAAGATCGCGCTCAATGTCGCGAAGAAGCCGGGCGATGCCGGCAACGCGCTCGTCACGCTGTTGCGGCGCTGGTTCGGGCCGGCGGCTGGCCATCCGGGCACCGATCATTGGGTGCTCTTCGACAAAGCTGCGGAGGGATGGGTCCTCCGTCCCGACGCGCGCGAGAACGCCGCCGGAGATCCACTCGGCACATCCGCGAATCCCGGCCTCGCACTCCCCCTCTTCCCCGACTACGCCGTCGCATGTGGCGCCTTCGATACGTCAAAGGCGAGTCCCGCCGACCACGCCCCTCTCCATCGCGAGATCCGTCCAGGCACGATCCCCGTCCCACCCGACCCCGACCTCTTCCTGGTCACCGCACGCGGCGATTCCATGGACGGTGGCCCCGACCCCATTCGTCACGGCGATCTTCTGCTGATGAGTTGGATCCGAAACGAGACGCGCGCCGACCTAATCGGACAGGCCATCCTCGTCAGCAAGTGGAGCGGCGAAACCGCAGCTCCCGCGCTCAAGCGCCTCGCGCGCGCTGGCGATCGCTTCTCCCTCGTCTCCGATCGCGCCGGTGAGCCGCCCCTCCCCGCCGATGACTCCATGAGTCTCGTCGCCCGCCTCGTCCGCAGACTCGACCAACGCGAATGGAATCCTCTCGCCCGTCACCTCCATCAGCAGTTCCGCCGCGATGACATTCCTCCCCTTTACGGCCAGACCTACAACCCCGGCAATTGGAACTCCGGTCACGTGACTCTCGACAACCAGCGGATTGTGCTGCTGACAACGCTGGACAAGACCGCGATGAGCGCGGGGAGCCAGTACGTCGATCGATTCGTGAGTCCCGAGATCTTTGAGTGGACGAGTCAGGAGAAGACGACGAGGGGAGACAAGAAGGGAGGGGGGCTGATCGAGGCGATGGAAGCGGGAACGGAGGTGCATCTTTGGGTGAGAGGGAGCAAGCGCGAGGGCGTGTTCACGTACTGCGGGCTGGTTGTCATGGTGAGCAGTGAGGGGGAGGCGCCGATGAGGGTTAGGTGGAGGTTAATGAGCCCGGTGACGAAGGAGATCGCGAGAACTTTCGTGTAGCTTCATTCCTCCCGATTGCTTGAACACCTTCGTCGTATGCGAGAGGAGCTGATGGCCGCACCGTTCGTTGCACTCACGGATCATCGCTGGTTCGAGTACCTGCGCAGCAAGGCCGATGACCGCGGCCGTCTCGACGAAGCGAACTTCTGGTTGCCGAGCGCGCAGCGACCGACGGCGAAGTTCGCTGCGGGCGACCCGTTCTTCTTTCGTCTCAAGTCGCCCGACAAGGCCATCGTCGGATTCGGCTTCTTCGCGAGCTTCTGTCGCCTGCCGCTTCGGGATGCGTGGCTGACGTTCGGTGACCGGAACGGCGATCCGACTCGGGAGGCATTCGAAGAGAGGATTCTCGGATACCGAATGCGCGACATGTCCCGAGAAGGCGCGGAGACGCGTCCGCTCGGCTGTATCGCACTGATTCATCTCTCGCTGTGGAACGACTCGGCGTGGATCCCGTGGGGCGAAGCGCGTGGCTGGAAGCCGTCCATCCAGCAGGGCCGCTACGAGGAAGACCCAAGGAATGTCGAGATCCTCGAATCCGCAATGCGCGCCGAGGCCGTGCCTCTCGAGGAGATGACCGACCGATTCCGCTTGGTAGATTCGGACGAGAGGACGATCACTGTCGCGCCCACCGTGCGACGCGAGGGCCAGGGCTCGTTTCGCGCGCGACTTCTGGACGTCTACTCCGGCTCGTGCGCCATTACCGGCGAACACACCGAGCCCGTCCTGGCTGCCGCCCACATCCAGCCCTATCTCGGCCCGCGCTCGAACCATGTCCAGAACGGCTTGCTGTTGACGCAGGAATTCCACACCCTCTTCGACCTCGGCTACGTCGCCGTCACGCCTGACTTCAACGTTCGCGTGAGCCCGCGGCTCCAGAAGGACTTCGGCAACGGGAAGAGGTATGCGATCTTCAACGACAAGAAGATCGTGAATCTCCCGTCGGACCCGCGCTGTCGGCCGAGTGAGGAGGCCCTCGATTGGCACTATCGAAAGATGTTCAAGGCGGGGTAGACGAGCCGCAATATCCAGTTCAGTTCGGCGATCCGAGGACGTCGGCGTCGTGACGGTTTCGCGCTACGACACGTCTGGAACCGGCTGCACCAACTCGGCGACGACGGAAAACGAATCCGCCTCTACATCGTCAAGCACGATGTCCGCGAACTTGTTGTTGTCCGGCGAAAGCACGATCCTCTTGTGCCGCCACGTCCCGTCCGGGAACAACTCCTTCTCGCTGCGATACCGCTTGATCGTGTACTGATGCCCGGTCTCGGGATCCGAGATCTGACGGCTCTGCACCAGGACCACCTTCCCGTCACGGCTCCCGCCGCGCTCGATCTGGAACACGCACCAGCTTCCGTCGCGAACGGTGGGCTCCATGGAAGCGCCGGCGACCCGCGCGATGAACATGTCCTTCTGCAGCGGACGGCCGAGCGAGACCTTCGCCCAGCCGATCGGCCGCACGGACTGTCCCTCGCTGAAGCCACCGGCCGCCACGGCCAGCGAGTAGACGGGAAGGTGCGTCGTGAACCGCTCGTCCGGCCGGATCTCTTGCAGGAGGTCCAACGTCGGACCGCGCGGCGTGAACGTCGGCACCGGCACGACCGAGGGCTTCGCATGGACCTTCGCTTCGATCCGACTCATGAAGAAGTCGCGCGTCTCGCGGTCCATGAAGTGGACGTAGCAACCCTTCATTCCACGCGAGAGGAGGACGCGATACGTGCGCTTGACGAGGTCGGCGAAACGCTCCTTGCCCTGCTTCACCGCCTTGTCGTGGGAGAGCTCCTTCCGGCCCTCCCAGTCGACGCTCGTCGGGTTGTAGATGAGATCCCGTCCGAAGATCACTCCCACGTAGTCGAATTCGAATCCCTGCGCCGTGTAGACGCAGCCGACCTGGTTGATCCCGGTCGGGTCGAAGGCCCAGAGCGATGCCTTCGGGATGCCCTTCGCCAGGCGCGTCGCTTCGGGCTTGGCGTTCCACGGCCGACGGAAGTCGCCGATCACGACGTCGTCGACCAGCGACCCGCGCGCATCCGGGTTCGACCATGGCCAGCAGAACCCCGCCGTCATTCGCGCCGTCGAACCCTCGGCAACCCGCTGTCGGATCGCCGCTTCGAGTTCGGCCGGCGACTCGAACACCTTGAACTCGAAGCGCTCATCCCCCTGCCACAGGATGTTCGCGGTCTTCCGGATCCCGAGCGTGTTGTCGATCCAGTTCACGAAGGCGTCCGAGCCGGCGCAGCGGAACTGCGCCTCGAGCTCGTACTCGTGAATGCGGCAGCCGATCTTCGCGGCGGCCTCGCGGATCACGGCGGTGCTGCCGACCTCGTCGGGGCGCACGCCCTGCAGGTCGTCGATGAAGAAGACGCTCACCTTCGCGGCGTTCAGGAGCTCCTCGATCTGCGGCTTGCCGCTGCGCGCGGTCTTGGGCGTGAAGCGGTTGACGCTCGTCTTCCGGATGCGGTGGGCCTCGTCGAGGATCAGGACGTCGAGTTCGTCGGGCTCCGCGCACCCATAGCTGTTGAAGTACTTGAACTGTGCGGAGGCGCGCGAGCCGACGATCTTGCGCAGCGTCTCGGTGAACGATTTCGAGCCGGTGGCGTAGTGCGCGTTGAAGTGCTCGATCGAGAGGTCGGCCATCAGGTTGAGGGCAATCACCGACTTGCCGGTCCCGGGTCCGCCCTTGACGAGCAGCAGCGTCTTCTGCTTGTTCGCGAATCCCTTGCGGGCGGCGGCGAAGACCTCGTCGTACACGACGAGCTGCTCGTCGAGGAGGATGTACTCCTTCTTCGCCTTGATGACGTCGCCGACGTGTTCGAGCAGCTTCTTGCTCGCGCGGAACCGGCTCTCGACGACACGTTGGAGGACGGGCATGCCGTCTCCTCCTGAGACGAAGCCGTCGAGGTAATTGCACAGCGGGTCGACGTCGTCCATCGAGAAGAGCGGGTAGTTGCCGACGTAGCGCCGGTACTTCCTCGACCGCAGCAGATCGTCGGCCGCGATCGTGTAGTTGTGCAGGTAGCTGCACGCGTGCAGGTCGACGGGCTCCGGCCCCTCGTGGAACGCCGCGTTGGTGTCGCGCAGGTACATCTCGTACTGGCCGACCTGGACCGACGGATGGAGCACGGAGCGCTTCCCGTGGCCGGTCCACGTCGTGACCTCGTTCTCGCCGTCCGCCTCCTCGCACTTCTCCCACTGCTTGAGCTCGACGATGACCGCGCTGCCGCGGCGATCGGAGTTGTTCCCGGTCACCATGCAGTCGAGGCGCTTGGACGATAGGGGCAGCTGGTATTCGAGGACGACCCCGTGGTCCGTCAGCTTCGCCCGCTGGAAGACGTCCTTCAGTTTCGAAAGCGAGTTGCGCCACGATGCGACTTCGCCGGGCGAAGGCGAGAACCGGAACTGGCTGTTGAACGCGAGCTTCAACTTCTCGGCGATCTGGTTCTGGACGGCGTCTTCGATGAACTGCTTCGAGCTGCCCGCGTAGAGCTGCACGTGCTTACAGCTCGGTGTACTTCTTCGCCGACCCCCGCGCCTTGCCGACGGGGTACTTCACGGCATTCTTCCTCAGCTTGGCCGTCGCCGCCTGCGTCAGGTCGATCCCGAACTGGTCGGCGAGCTTCAACAGATAGATGTAGGTGTCAGCCAGTTCGTCGGCGAGATCGCGGACCTTCTTTTCCGGCAGCTTGCGGCTCTCCGCCTCCGTGAGCCACTGGAAGAGCTCGACCACCTCCGACGCCTCGACCGACAGCGCCATCGCCAGGTTCTTCGGCGTGTGGAACTGCTCCCAGTCGCGCTCGCGGGCGAAACGCCTGATGCGGCGCATGAGACTGGCTTGGTCGGCGTTCATGAAGTGTCGTCGCTTCTCCGCGGGACAGTCCGGGGGATTAGAGCCCGGGGTCCGACGAACGACAAGCGATGACGAAACTGACGGCCGACCTCACGCCGCCGTCAACGACGCCAGCGGCGGCAGCGGACTCGCATCGCTCGCGAGCGGCCGGAATCGCTCCGACGAGAACGGTTCGAAGCCGTGTCGCCGCAGAACCTCCAGCCGGCAGAGCAGCCGATGCTGCACGGGCGCAGGTTCGGGATTCACCTGCAGGACGCGGACGTCGCAACCGGCCTTGCCTGCCCCGAACGGCGCGAGGTCCTCGGCGATGTACTCCGGCATGTAACCGACGACGCAGACCGGCTCGGTCCGCAGCGCGATGGCGCGACGATGCTTCGGGTTCTGCAGGTCGTCCATGCAGAAGAGGACGTCGCCCTGCGTCAGGGTCCGGATGCGTTCCTCGGCGCCGACGGCGTAGCGCACGCCGCGAATGAAGAAGTCGTAGATCAAGACGTTCTTTGCCGGATCCACGACTGGACGCCCGAACAGTTCGACGCGATCGGTCGCACGCCGGCCGCCGCTTCGCAGCAGGAGCGTGACGGGCGTCACTCCGTTCGACAGGCCGAGCCGAGACAGATAATCGCGGTAGTCGGGCCGACTCTCGACCATGAGCCGGTTCTGGAAGAGCGGGAAGAGGTCGTCTCCGGTGTACGCGACGCTCTCATCCGGGAACGCAAGGAAGGGCGAGAAGCCAGCCCGCTCGGCGTCGCGCACACCCGCGATGTAGGTGAACTCGAAACTCGGAGAGGCGGGCCGCTCGAGCAGGCGCGCGACCGGGTAGATCGCCCGATGCTCCGGGTCCTGCCACGCCACGAAGACGACGCCGTCACCGACCATCACGCTCGCTCCGTCTCGAGCAACTTGCGACGGTTGCACTCTAACATGCGATTGCTGAACTGCTTGGCGACGGCGCTCATCCGATCGTCTGGTACGGCCGCGACCCGCGACGCGAGTCGGTCCAATCCCACCTGCCGCAGACGCTCGATCCACGCGTCCCGCGCCGGCGGGCGCAATCGCCCCGCGTGCTCGAACGCCTCGAAGGTCGTCATTCGGCGCTCGGCGGCCGCTGTGGTCACGAACAGCGAAGTCGCCCGATGGCAGTACGACTCGACGCAGTACCCGACGTCGTGCGTCTCGAGTCGCTCCGTGCGCTCGTTGTCGAGGATTCCGCGCGCGAGGCTGGATGCATGGTCGAAGCTCGGCGCCAGTTCTGCGACGCGCTTCTTGCCTGGATCGCGAAGCTGCAAGACGCCCCAGTTCTGGTGGTTCCGGTCCTGGTTCGCAACGAGCGCGTCGAGGAGCAGGTAACCGATGAAGACGTCGAGCGCTCTCGTGATCTCGCGTGGCGCCATGACGAGCGTTGCCCGCTGGATGAAGTCCTGCTGAAGAACGGCGATCACGGCATCGAGCGAGTACTTCGTCGTCCGCCTCGTGCGCTTCGCCCGCGGGTACTTCGGGTCACGTTCGTAAAGGAGGTCGTTGCCGAGCACGAGCTCGCCGCGGTTCTGCTCTTCCGTCAGGTCGAGCGAGATCACTCCCGGCTCACCGTCCCGAACCGCAAGCTCGACTGCGGCGTGTGGGATTGCCAGATCGTCGGCGATCGCGGCGACGATCCGCTCAGCCCAGTCGTCGCCGGTCGTAGGGCGCTGGCGATACTTGAAGAGCCATCGATGATCGAGCCCGATCGGCCGCGGATCCCGGAGCCACTTCTTCTTCTTGGTGCCGAGCTGCTCGTCGCCGGCGGCCTTCCAGTCCGAAGCGTCGATCACCTGATAGAGGTCGCTCATGTCTTCGGGAACAGCGTCCGTCATCCCACCATGGCGCGGAGCCGATTGGAACTCCGCATCCCAACGAGGCTATCGCGGAGGAGTCGTCGTCGAAGCGAGGAGGTGACGGGAAGCACGCCGGTCTTCCTCGGATCCCCTCTCCCGGTCTCGGATGCTCGGACGCTCAGATGCTCGGACGCGGTAGCCAGAGCATCTACCTCACCGAGCTCCCGCAACCCCACGCCCTCCAGTTCGCCGAGCTCCTCGGCAAAGAGATCGCCGCCCTCGCCCGCGCTGAACTCGTGAGCGAGCCCGACCTCGTCCAGTCCGCGCCGCCCAACGCCGAGCTCGTCCTCTGGGAAGAACACCTCCGCAAGGACATCGAGGCCGACCCCGCTCTCGCCACGACCGAGAAGGAGCCCCTCGTCCTCGCCCGCCGCGGTCAGGGTCTCTTCAAACAGCGCGTGCAGTCGATCGAAACGCACTGCCGCGTCACCGGCGTCGACCGCCAAGAACACCTGCGCGCCAGCCACTGCAAGCCGTGGCGCGACTCGACCAACGCCGAGCGCCTCGACGGGCAGAACGGGCTGCTGCTGACGCCGTCGATCGACCACCTCTTCGATCGCGGCTTCATCTCCTTCCGGAACGACGGGCGGCTGCTCGTCTCGCCGGTGGCGCACGCGCCGTCGCTGGAACGAATGGGGGTGCCGACGGGGAGGGTCTTCGAAGCGGGACGCTTCACGGCGGATCAGGGCCGCTTCCTCGAGTACCACCGGGATGAAGTCTTCTTGAGCGCGCGGGTGCGCAACGCGGGATGACGTAACCGCATCGAGCGCTCGACGTCTGGGCTGGTCGTTCGACAGACCTGACGGAACGGAGGGCAGAGCGCATGGCGAAAGCCGACGCACCCGTGATCCTGGCCGGTGAACCGGCATCGCGATATCGTCCCGCGGCGCGACGAGGCGCGGGTCCAGGAGTCACGCGAGTGAAAGGCGTTCAGTTCGTGTTCGACGGGAAGGGACGCCGGACTGGCGTCTTCATCGATCTCGTGAAGAACCCGGACCTCTGGGAAGACGTCTTCGACTTGGCGCTCATCCGACGCCGCGCGAATCAGCCGCGCTCTTCGCTCGCCGACGTCAGGAAGAAGCTCGTGAAGGCAGGAAAGCTGCCTGCCCATGGCGCCTGATGGCGCCGTACCAGGTCGCGCTCGCCAGGGCGGCTGCGAAGGAACTGTTGGCGCTGGACGCACCGCTCGCTCGGCGGATCTACGCGAAGATTGAAGCGCTGGCCATCGCTCCTCGGCCACCCGGGTGCAAGAAGCTCGAGGGCGGTGGTGGCTGGCGCATTCGAGTCGGCGACTATCGCGTCATCTACACGATCAATGACACGAGACGCGTCGTCGACGTTTCAGCGGTTCGGCACAGGGGTGACGCGTACCGCTGACTTCGCTTCGCCGGCGGCGCACGCGCCGTCGCTGGAACGCATGCCGTCCCTGAAGGCAGCCGGGCGGTCGTCACCTTTTCCGCCTAGCTCCTCAGGTTTGCCTCCTCACTCCTCAGGTTTGCCGCCGAGCTCCTCAGGTTTGCCGGTTCACTCCTCAGGTATGCAGCCTGACGCCATAGGTATGCAGGGATCGGACCCGAGACCGCCGGTACCGTCGATGGACGAAGAGCTCCGAACGATCGCGGCACCCGTCGCGACCCGGCGAAAGGTCGTCGCCGCTGTCGTGCGTGCCACGATCCAGAACCTCTGCAGCGGCCGCTACTTGTCGGCCCACCAGCTCGGCACGGTGCTTCGCCGCAATCCAGCGTGGATTCAGGCCCGGTTCCTCGCGCCGATGGTTCGCGACGGGCTGATGGCGCTGCGGTTTCCCGAGTCGCCGAATCGGGCGGATCAGGCGTACACCACGATCCGAAGGCCGTGACGGTCTCGCACTACGAGACGTCGACTCCGTGCCTGTCGGTGAGGGTCGTCGTGCGGGAGGGCGGGGGTCAACCGCTCGATCAGCCGCCCAGAAAGATTCCGATCAGCCGGCCAGGAAGCTTGCGTTTGGCCGAGACCCAAACTTGCGATCAGCCGACGTGAATCCCGGACGCCTCCGTCCTCGATTCGCGAAGCCGCGCCTCGTCGAGGCGCTCTCCGACACTCCAGTCGTTCTCATCCACGGACCACGACAGTCGGGCAAGACCACGCTCGCGCGCATCGTCGGCGACTCGCGCGGATTCGCGTACTTCAGCTTCGACGAGGCCGGCACAGAATCGCTGAGGGGCACGCCCGGCGATGCGGGCGACTCTTCGGATCCGCTTCTTGGAGTCTCCCGGTGACGCCGAAATCGAAGGTCTTTCACAGCGATCCCGAGATCCTCGGCGGGATTCCGGTCTTCGTCGGGACACGGGTGCCGGTCAAGAACCTCTTCGACAACCTCGAAGGCGGCGACCGGCTCGAGGACTTCCTGGACCAGTTCCCATCCGTCACGCGCGAACAGGCGATCGCGGCTCTCGAACTCGCGGAAGCGGCGTTGACGGCAAGTGCGCATCCTCCTCGATGAGTGACTGCCGCGTCAGATCGGGTGAGAACGGGTCGGGCACTCGGTCCGGATGGTCCACCAATGCGGCGGGTCGAGCTTCGGGAACGGCAGGCTGCTGACGAATCGCGTCACCGAGACCACCGCCGCACGTCTCCTCCGGTGTGACCCCGACCCCTCACGACGCCCTCGTCCGCGCCATCTTCGGCCAGCCGCAGTACGCGGCGGAGGAACTGCGTGCTGTCCTGCCGTCGGCGGTTCTCGCCGAGCTCCAGCTCGACACGCTCGCGCCGATCGAGGGGTCGTTCATCGACGAGGGGCTGCGCCAGTCGAGCGCCGATCTGCTGTTCACGGTGAACCTGCGCGGCAGCGGCTCCGGCTTCGTCTACGTGCTCTTCGAGCATCAGAGCACGCTCGACGAACGCATGCCGCTGCGGCTGCTTCGTTATCAGACCCGGATCTGGGAGCGTCACGCGGCGAAGCGTCCGGAGGAGCCGCGCGTCCCGCCGATCCTGCCTCTCCTGCTGCATCACGGTTCGAAACCGTGGCCATGGAAGCCGTGCTTCTCCAGCATCCTCGCGATCGATGATCGCGGGCTTGCCGCGCTCGGGCGGCACGTGGTCGGCTTCGACTTCGTCCTCGACGATCTCGCGCAGCAGACGGACGCGCAGATCCTCGGCCGTGCGATGGACGCGATCGGGCGGCTCGCGCTGATCGCGCTGCGGAGCAGTCGGATCCGGCCACGACTCTTTGTGCACGTCGCAAGCGTGATGCAGGCGCTCCAGTCGGAGCTGAGGGGGCCCGCCGTCGTCCCTGCGCTCGCCCGGCTCGCGCGCTATGTTTTCGAGGTCGATGATTCACCGCCCGACGTGATCCGATCGGCGTTCACCGCCGCACTCTCAAGCGAGATCAGGAGTTCCGTGATGAGCACCGCCGACATGCTGCGCGCCGAGGGGCGCCTCGAAGCCCGTCGCGAAAGCCTGCTCGAACTTCTCGAGATCAAGTTCGGACCGGTCGATCGGGCCGTTCGCTCCCGCATCGAGAGCGCGTCGCTCGAGCAGGTGACCGCGTGGATGCGTCGCTTCGTCATCGTGTCGACGCTCGGCGCGGTGTTCGAAGCCTGACCCCCCTCAAGTCGGCGGCGGAACCCTCCGAGCGACCCGGAAACCAAAGCCGTTGTTGACGTAGCCGGGGTGGGCGGCGAAGCGGGAGGTGGAGCGGATCTCGTTGCTTCCGCTGAACCACGCGCCGCCGCGCAGGACGCCGTGGGGGGAGTCGGGGGAGTCGCCGGCGCGGCACCACTCGAGGACGTTGCCGGCCATGTCGAGCGCGCCGCACCACGAGGCGCCGCTCACGTAGCTGCCGACCGGCGTGGTGCGCAGGACGAAGTCGCCGTTCTCGTCGTCCTCGTCGATGAAGTTGGCGTCGCGCTCGTCGGCGATGGCGCCCCACGGGTAGGAGCGGCCTTCGGGCCCGCGCGCGGCCCACTCCCACTCGGCCTCGGTCGGGAGCTCGAAGCCGGTCGCGTGGAGGAAGCCGTCGGTGCGGTCGGCGAGGAGCTCCCACGCGACGGAGTCGACCGGCAGGCGCGGGTCGTCGCAAAACTCGGAGGGGTTCTCCGTCATCGCGCGCACCCACTCGTCCTGGCTCACCTCGCAGCGGCCGAGATAGATGGGGTGCGCGACGGCGACGCGCCGCGACGAGCGCTCGTCATCGCCGCTCTCGCCTTCGATCTCCTCCGAGAGACCGCCGGCCGGCACGAACACCAGCTCGATCCCGAGCCAGCGGTCGCGCACGAGCCACGGCATCCCCTCGGCCGCGATGCGCGCGCGCACGCGCGGATCAGTGACGAAGGCGGGATCGGGCTCTTCTTCGACGACGTCGGCCCACGTGATGAGCCAGGCGAGCCGCTCCGCGCGCACGCGGCTGGCGCGCGCCGACGAACCCGAGCCGGTCTTGAATTCGGCGCGGCAGGAGGCTCCGACGAGGAGCGCGAGAACCAGGAGCGCCGCTTCGAGGAGCGCGCGTCGACCGAGGCAGGTCCGTCGCTCGCTCACGCCCGATCCTCCGGCAAGGGAGAGGTCTCGGGGGGAGTGTGCGGATTCAATCCACTTCCGGCGATACGTCCAGGGGAAGAATCCCCGAACTTCCGGCGGGCAGCGTCACGCCGCGATCGGATTCCCGATGGCCGGGATCAGGCGGGTTTCCGGGCGACCGTCGCCTCTCCTTTGGCCGCCGCCGCTTCGCCCTTCGCAGCCGCCGCCTCGCCGCCCTCGGTCGTGAGCTTCCCGAGGAACTCCGGCATCTTCACGCCGCCGAGGTCCTGCATGACGTTCATCATCGGCGGGATCGATTTCGCGAGACTCTGCAGGAAGCCGGCCGCGCCGCCGCCCTGACCGGCGCCGTTCGCGCCGTGGCCAGAGTCCCAGACGATCACCTTGTCGAACTTGATGTTCGAGATCGCCGTCGCGGCGGTGTGCGCGAGTGCTTGCAGGTGCTCGAGCATCATGAGCTGGAAGGCGGGCTGCGCGCCGCCGCACGCCTCGACGATCCGTTTCAAGCCTTCGCCCTTCTTGGCCAGGATCTCGTACTCGCCCTTCGCCTGCGCCTCGAGCCTCGCGAACGTCGCGCTCGCCTCGCCGATCGCCTCGAGGCGCGTCTTCTCGGCCTGCGCTTCGGCGTCGACGATCTGCTTGGCCTTGTTGGCCTTGGCGACGGCCTCGAGCTCGGCGCGCTTCTCCTGCTCGATCTTGACGCCGAGCGCCTGCATCGCCTTGGCCTCGGCGAGATACTGCGCCTCGTTCACCGCGGCCTGCGCCTCGCGGTATTTCGTCTCGCCGGCCTGGTAGGCGGTCGCCTCCTTCACGCGCAACTCGGAGTTGGTGGCGGCGATCAGCGCCTTGGAGAGGTTCTCTCCGGTCACGGCCTTCGCGTTGGCGTCGGCGACGGAGATGCGCATCTGGCGCTCGCGCTCCTTGATCTGCACCTCCTGCTCGAAGGAGGCGGTGCGCTCGCCGACGGTCTTGTCCTTGGTGAGCTCGGCGACGCGCACGATCTGGTCGCGCTCGGCCTCCTTGGTGCCGATCTCCTGCTCGCGGTGGGCGCTCGCGACCTGCACCGCCTTGTCGCGGTCGGCGGCGGCGACGCCGATCGAGCCCTTCTTCACCTGCTCGGCGACGTCGATGTCGGCCTGCTGGATCGCCTCGGAGGCGGCCTTGCGCCCGATCGCCTCGATGTAGCCCGACTCGTCGGTGATGTCGGTGATGTTGACGTTGATGAGGACGAGGCCGATCTTCACGAGCTCCGGCTCGAGCGACTTCTGGATGCTGGCCAGGAACTGGTCGCGGTTGCGGTTGATGTCCTCGATCCGCATCGCGGCGATCACCTGGCGCAGCTGGCCGAAGATGATGTCCTCGGTCTGCTTGACGATCGCCGTCGTCTGCAGCCCGAGCAGGCGGATCGCGGCGTTCTGCATGGTCGCCGGCTCGGTGCCGATCGCGACGGTGAATACGCTCGGGACGTTGACGCGGATGTTCTCGGCCGACAGCGCCCCCTTGAGCGGGATGCCGATCTGCATCGGGTCGAGATTCAGGAACTCGAAGTCCTGGATCAGCGGCCACACGAACGCGCCGCCGCCGTGCAGGCAGCGGGCGGAGCGCCCCTCGGTCGTCTTGCCGTAGATGACGAGGATGCGGTTGCTCGGGCAGCGCTTGTAGCGCTTGATCAGCATGAGCAGGAAGCCGAACGCGATCAGGACGGCGGCGACGACGATCGCCAGCAGGTAGGGGTTCTGGTCGAAGGGGCCGGCGGGCATGGGGCTCTCCACGAGTCGGCGGCGCCGACGGCGGGCGATGCGCCCCGCGCAGCCGCGGGGCGCGGCGTCACCCGGCCGACTGCGCCAGGGGCAGAACTTCGAGCGTGTCGCCCTCGCGCAGGGCGATGATCTTCACCGCGCATCCGGTCGCGATCTCGGGTCCGGACGTCACGGCGTTCAGCTCGACCGTGCGGCCCTGCACCGTGACCGTGATCTTGCCGGCGCCCGTGCCGCGCGCGGGGATGCGCAGGTAGACCTGCGCGGCGCAGCCGACGGCGTTCTCGAGCTCGAGGTTCCCGGCCGAGTGCAGGCGCGACAGCCCCTGCATGAGCCAGCCGACCGCGAAGAGCGCGCCCACACCGGCGCCGAGCGCGACGCCGAACGACGGCGCGCGCGGGAGGTTCGACCACTCGCACGCCAGCCCGGCGAGCCCGAAGAACGTGATGAACGCGACGATCGTCTTGAACGTGAAGAACTTGACGAACGCGTCGCCGTGGTCGGCGGCATGGCCGTCGAGGGGATCGTGGCCGACGTCGTGCACGTCGTGCGCGTCGCCGTGGCCGCCGCCGAAGAGCATCATCAACGTCTGCAGGACGAGGATGCAGCCGCCGATCGCTGCGCTGGCGAAGTAGAGGTTGTGGAACATCGTCCGTCCCCTTCGGACCGCGACGCCGCAGTCATCACCGGCCCAGTACGCTACTTCGTCGGGCGGCCGGCCGCCGCTCGTACCGCGGACCCGGGGCGCGGGTTCACGCGGAGAATCGCCCGGTTGACGCCGTTCTCGGGCTCGGATGGCGGATTCGGCGGTGCTGCGCGCCCCGCCGCCGCGCTCACCCCTTCGCGACCACCAGCGGCGGCTCCGGCAGCACCTCGCGCGTGAGGTTCACGACGCCGCGGTCGGTCACGGCGATGTCGTCCTCGATGCGGATGCCGCCGAACGGGACGAGCTGCTGCACCAGCGGCCAGTTCACCAGCGAGCCGGCGGGCGACGCCTCGAGCTCGTCGAGCAGGTGGCGGATGAAGTAGACGCCGGGCTCGATCGTGAAGACCTGGCCGGGCGCGATCTTCGTCGTGTTGCGCAGGAAGGGGTTGTCGGCGCGCGGCTCGACGTTGCGGCAGCCGACGTCGTGCGTCTGCAGGCCCAGCGCATGGCCGAGGCCGTGCGGCAGGAACTTGCGCGTCACCCCCTTCGCGACCAGCTCGTCGGCGCTGCCGTTCGCGAGGCCGACGTCCTTCAGCAGCGGCGCGAGCAGCTGGTGCGCGCCGTCGTGCAGCGCTTCGTACGCGAGTCCGAGCTGCGCGCGGCGGCAGGACTCCTGCTGCAGCTTCTCGAGCCCGGTCGCGAGCGCCGCGAACGCCGACGCCGCGGCGCCGCCCCCCTTGACCGCGACGCGCGTGACGTCGCTGTCGTAGCCCTGGTACTTCGCGCCGGCGTCGAGCAGGAGCGACTGGGCCGCCGACTTCTTGCGGTCGTAGTTCACGTGGTGGAGCGTCGCGCAGTGCTCGCCGAGCGCGACGATGTTCTTGTAGGGCGTCTCGGCGTCGTCCTGCTGCGTGGCGCGCAGGTAGGTCAGGTGGAGCTCGAGCTCGCTCGCGTCGCCCTGCTTGAACGCCTCGACCACCGCGTGGTGGCCGAGCGCCGCGCGGCGGTTCGCCTCGGCGAGGCACAAGATCTCGTACGGCGTCTTCGTCACACGCACCTGGTCGAGCGCGGCGAGCAGCCCCTTGGGGTTGAACGCCGACGCGGGCAGCCCCCAGAGCTCGCAGTCGCCGCGCTCCTCGCCGACGAAGGCGAGCGCGCGCCCGGTCGGCAGCAGCGTCTTGATGGCGGCGGGCTCGCGCACCTCCTTCACGTCGAAGCTCGCCCAGAAGTGGTCGGTCTCCGGCTTCGCCGCGCCCTCCCAGAAGTCGAGCACGTTGCACCAGAAGAGCGTCGGCTTGCGGCCCGGCTCGATCAGCAGCGCCGAGCGCGCCGTCACCAGCGGCAGCCAGTGGGCGAAGTGGGGGACCGGGCGCAGCGGCCATACCTGGTCGTCGAAGAGGCTGCGCGCCTTGGGTGCGCCCGAGTGGATCACGACGCCGGCGAGCTTCTGCTCCTCGAGCACGCGCGCGTACTGGCGCAGCAGCTCGGCGACGTGGTCGCGGTACTTCGACTGGAGCTCGGCGGGGTCGATCGTCTTTTGCATGGGAGGCTCCTCGTTCAACGGCGCGTCACGCGCAGCAGCTCGCCGAGCGACCACGCCTGCGCCGGCGCGCCCTTCCAGGCGTGCGGCGCGTCGCCGTCGGCGAGCTCGGGCACGTGCACGACGCCCCGTCCGGCGAGTTCCGCGAGGAGCGGCGCGAGGAAGACCGCATGCGCCTTCTTGCGCACCGCCGCCGTGTCGCCGCGCACGCGGCACCACGCCTCGACGAACGGCCCGAGCAGCCACGGCCACACCGTGCCCTGGTGGTAGGCGCGGCCGCGCTCGTCGGGCCCGCCTTCATAGCGCGGCCGGTAGCCCGGGTCGTCGGGCGCGAGCGTGCGCAGCCCCCGCGGCGTCAGGAGCTGCACCTCGACCGCGTCGACGACGGCGCGGGCGCGCGCGCCGTTCAAGAGCTGCAGCGGCAGCCCGCCCACTGCGAAGATCTGGTTCGGGCGCAGGCTCGCGTCGGCGGTGCCGACCACGTGGTCGACGTCGACGACGTCGTGCAGGCAGCCGCGCGCCTCGTTCCAGAAGCGCTGGGCGAAGGCGCCGCGCCCGGCCGCGAGCGCGCGCAGCCAGCCGCGCCGCCCCGGCAGCACCGCCGCGCCGAAGGCCAGCGCGTTGAGCCAGAGCGCCTCGATCTCGACCGGCTTGCCGATGCGCGCCGTCACCTCGCGGCCCGCGGCGCGCGCGTCCATCCAGGTGAGCTGCTGGCCCGGCACGCCCGCCGCGAGCAGCCCGTCGACGTCGGCGCGGATGCCGTGGCGCGTGCCCTTGAAGCAGCCGTCCAGGATCGCCTCGCACGCCGCGAGCAGCCGCTTGCGGTCGGCCGCCGACACGACGCGCTTGCTGCCGCGCGCCGCGAGCAGCTCCTTCACCGCGACGACGAACCAGAGCCCGGCGTCGACGCTGTTGTATTCGGGCGCGCTCCCCGACTCGGGGAAGACGTTGGGGAGCATTCCCTCGGAGACGTAGCGCGACCAGGCGACCAGGACGGCGCGCGCGTCGTCGATCCGGTCGGCCGACAGCGCGAGCCCGCGCAGCGCGATGCAGCTGTCGCGGCCCCAGTCGGTGAACCACGGATACCCGGCGACGATCGTCCGCCCCGACTCGCGCGCGACGACGAAGTCCTCGGCGGCGCGGTCGAGCGGCCCGTCGAAGCGGGCGCGCCGGCGCTTCTCCGCCGCGCGCACGCGCCGGCCGAAGGCGGCGGCGGTGGCGCGGCCGGCGCGCGCGCGGCGGGCGGCGCCGAGCTCCGCGCCCACGACCAGCCACGCGGTCGCGCCGGGGAGCGCACCGAGTTCGTAGGTGAATTCCCCCGGAGCTCCGCAGTCCTCCGTCGCCTCGAAGCCGCGCGCTCTCTCTTCCTCATATAGGAAGGCGCGGTACCAGTGGGGGTCGTGGCGGTAGGTCCCGTTCGAGAGGGCGGTCACGGCGGGCAGCGACTCGTAGGGCTGCCAGGTCGTGCGCCCCCTGCCGGCGGTCGCCTCGAAGCGGAACGCGCCGTTCTCAGAATGGAGCGCGTGCGCGTCGCGGCCGGTGAGGAAGGGACGGACGGTCAGCGTCGCGCGGCCGTCGGCGCCGCGCTGCTTGCGGCCTCCCACGCCGCGTGAGCGGCGGCCCTTCATCACGAGCCGCCACGAGAGCACGGCAATCGGCGCCCCGCGCTGGAGCGAGAGCTCCTGCACGACCGTGGTCGCCGCGTCGAGACGGAAGGTCCAGGTGGGCCACGGCTCGCTCGTGAACGACTCGAGGTTCGCGGCGCCGTCGGGGTCGGTCGCGCCGGAGGCGTAGCGTTGCGAGGTGAGCGCGACGCGGCCGGCCGCCGTCTCGACGAAGGCGTCGAAGCCGTTCACCAGGACATGGCGGCGCGTCGGCGGGGAGAGCGCGACGGCGAGCAGCGCGTGGTAGCGCCGCGTCCGCGGGCCGCCGACCGGCCCCATCGCGAAGCCGCCCAGTCCATCGGTCTCGAGCCACTCCGCGCACGGATCCATCGCCTTTCCTCCAGTCCGGGGGGGCGATGTTCTAGCGATCGTCAGCGGCTGCCGCGGGCGCGCGCCGGCCGCCGGGCCCGGGCGCGGCGCGCCGGCGCGGCCGCGGGGGACGGCGCGACGCCGCAGTCGACGCGCTCCTGCACGAGGTCCTCGATGCAGCGGATCACGAGCGCCGTCCAGCCGGTCTGGTGGCTCGCACCGAGGCCGCGGCCGTCCTCGCCGTGGAAGTACTCGTGGAAGAGGACGAGGTCCTTCCAGTGCGGGTCGGAGGCGTAGCGCGCCGAGCCGCCGTGGCACGGCCGCTTGCCGCCGGGTCCCGGCAGGAACAGGCGCGCGAGCCGCAGCGAGAGCTCGTGTGCGACCTCCTTCAGCGTGAGCCGGCGCCCCGACCCGGTCGGGCACTCGATCTTGAAGCCCTCGCCGTAGAAGTAGTGGAAGCGCTCGAGCGCCTCGATCAGGAGGTAGTTGACGGGGAACCAGATCGGCCCGCGCCAGTTCGAGTTGCCGCCGAAGAGCGACGTCGTCGATTCGCCCGGCGAATAGTCCACGCGCAGCGGCTCGCCGCCGGTGTCGAAGACGTAGGGATGCCGCTCGTGCACCTTGGAGAGCGAGCGCACGCCGTAGGGCGACAGGAATTCGTTCTCGTCGAGCATGTACTTGAGCACGCGCACGAGCCGGTCGCGCGAGAGGATCGAGAGCAGGCGGCGCTGCGTGCCGCCGATCTTGCCGTCGCCTGAGACCGAGCCGGCTTCGTCGTGGGCGCCGCCGCGCGCGATCGTCACGTGGCGCGCGAGGTCGCGCCGGTTCGTCAGGAACCACTCCATGCGCTTCTTGAAGCCGGGCACCTTCTCGAGGTCCGCGTCGCGCAGCACCTCGACGGCGAAGAGCGGGATCAGGCCGACCATGCTGCGCACGCGCAGCGGGCGCGCAGGCCCGGCGCCGCGCAGCTGGTCGTAGTAGAAGCCGTCGTCTTCGTCCCACAGCCCGTCGCCGCCGATCGCGTTCATGGCGTCGACGATCGCGACGAAGTGCTCGAAGAACTTGCTCGCGAGGTCGTCGTAGGCGGGGTAGTGCTGCGCGAGCTCGAGCGCCATCGACATCATCGTCGTGCAGTAGAAGGCCATCCACGCCGTGCCGTCGGCCTGCTCGAGCTCCCCGCCGGACGGCAGCGGCTTGCTGCGGTCGAAGACGCCGATGTTGTCGAGGCCGAGGAAGCCGCCGCCGAAGATGTTGTTCCCCTCGGCGTCCTTGCGGTTCACCCACCAGGTGAAGTTGATCAGGAGCTTCTGGAAGACGCGCTGCAGGAACGCCTTGTCGCGCCGGCCGGCCGGCGCGCACGACTTGTAGATGCGCCAGGCGGCCCATGCGTGCACGGGAGGGTTCACGTCGCCGAGCGCGAACTCGTAGGCGGGGAGCTGCCCGTTCGGGTGCATGTACCACTCGCGCAGGAACAGGACGATCTGCTCCTTGGCGTAGGCGGAATCGACGCGCGCGAACGGGAGCATGTGGAACGCGAGGTCCCACGCCGCATACCACGGGTACTCCCACTTGTCGGGCATCGAGATCACGTCGCGGTTGAAGAGGTGCGTCCACTCGCGGTTGCGGCCGACCTCGCGGCCCGGCGGCGGCGCCGGCTGCTCGGGGTCGCCCTCGAGCCAGTCGCGCACGACGTAGTGGTAGAACTGCTTCGACCAGAGCAGCCCCGCGTAGGCCTGGCGCGCCACCTCCTTCTCGTGCGGCGTGGCGTGGGCGGGGAGGCGCTCCGCGTAGAAGTCGTCGGCCTCGCGGATGCGCGCGCGGAACGTCGCCTCGAACTCGGGCCCGAACGGCGCGGGCCGCGCCTCGGCGTCGGCGCACAGGCGCATCCGGACCACGGCGGACTCCCCCGGCGCGAGCTCGAGCACGTAGTGCGCGGCCGCCTTCGTCCCGACCTTGCGCGGGCTCGTCGCGTCGGCGTCGCCGCCGACGACGGCGCGGTGGAACGCGTCCTTCACGTAGGGCTGGAGCGGCTCGGCGCCGTAGAGGAGCTTCGTGTTGGTCTCGTTGTCGGTGAAGAGGAAGCGCGGCAGCTTCCCGTCGGGGCCGGGCGCGACGCGCAGACGCGAGCGCCCGAGCGTCGCGTGGTCGCCGACCAGCAGGTCGTCGCCCTTCTGCCGCAGCACGGGCTTCACCCAGCAGCCCTCGTGCTTGCAGCCCCAGCTCCAGGTGTTGCGGTACCAGGCGGTCGGCAGCAGGTGGAGCGTCGCGGCCTCGGGGCCGCGGTTCCAGACGGTGATGCGGATCAGCAGGTCGTCGGGCGAGGCCTTGGCGTACTCGGCCTGCACGTCGAAGTACCGGTCGTCGTCGAACGCGCCGGTCTCCTCGAGCTCGAGCTCGGGCCGGTCGCGGCCGCGCGCGCGGTTCTCCTCGACGAGACGCGCATAAGGGAAGGCCGACTGCAGGTACTTGTAGAGCGCCTTCAGGTAGGAGTGGGTCGGCGTCGCGTCGAGGTAGTAGTAGAGCTCCTTCACGTCCTCGCCGTGGTTGCCCTCCGGCCCGGCGAGCCCGAACAGCCGCTCCTTCAAGATCGGGTCGCGGCCGTTCCAGAGCGCGAGCGCGAAGCAGAGGCGGCACTCGCGGTCGGTGACTCCGAGCAGGCCGTCCTCGCCCCAGCGGTAGGCGCGGCTGCGCGCGTGGTCGTGCGGGAAGTAGCTCCAGCAGTCGCCGTCGGCGCTGTAGTCCTCGCGCACGGTGCCCCACTGCCGTTCGGAGAGATAGGGGCCCCAGCGCTTCCAGTTCTTCTCGCGCCGCTCGTCTTCGTCCAGACGGTGCCGTTCAGAGTCGGCGGGGCTCTTCCTCGCGCTCATCCTGCGCTCCGAACCGCGTTGCAGCGTCGCGCGGCGCGACGTCGTGATGCGCGCGCCGCGGATTCCCGCCGCGGCGCGCGGACGATCGGGCGCACGATACGTCGCGGGTATGGTGGCGCGGATGAACGACTACGTGATCTCCGTCGTGCTCGGCATCGTCGAGGGCCTGACGGAGTTCCTCCCGGTGAGCTCGACGGCGCACCTGCGCATCACCGAGTCGCTCCTGCACGTGAGCCTTTCGAGCGACTACTGGAAGATGTACTCGATCGTGATCCAGCTCGGGGCGATCCTCTGCCTGCCGCTGTTCTTCCGCACCCGCATCCAGAAGCTCCTCGCCACGTTCCCGCGCGGCCCGCGCGACGAGCACTCGCTCTTCACCCATCCCCTGAGCCTGGTGCTGATCGCCGCGGCGTGCACCGCGATCCCGGCCTTCGCCGTGAAGAAGCTGATCGACGCCAATCTCGAGAGCCTGACCGTGATCGGCGTCTCGCTCGTCGTGGGCGGCGTCGTGATGGTCGCGGTCGACCTGTGGCGCGCGCGCGCCGAGCGCGAGGGGCCCGAGCGCCGGGACAATTCGATCAAGACCTGGCCGATCAAGACCTGGGAGATGGAGGGGATGACGGTCGGGCAGTCGGTCTGGATCGGGCTGTGCCAGACCCTCTCCGCGCTCTTCCCCGGGACGTCCCGGTCGATGGCGACCATCGCGGCGGGCCAGATCGCCGGCCTCTCGCGCGCGACCGCGCTCGAGTTCTCCTTCTTCCTCTCGATGCCGACGATGGCGATCGCGACCGGCTACGACTTCTTCAAGTGGACGCGGGCGCGCGCGGCGGCCGAGGGGAACGGCGGGGCCGCGATATCGCCGCACGAGTGGATCGTGCTCGCGATCGGGTTCGTCACCGCCTTCGCCGCTTCCTACGGGACCGTGGCGTGGTTCATGGCGTGGGTGCGCCGTCACGGCTTCATCCCGTTCGGCGTCTACCGCATCGCCGTGGGAGCGGCCGTCCTGAGCTGGATGGCCGGGGCGCGCTGAATCCCGCGCGTCCGCGCGGCGCGGCCTACTTCGCCGGCTTCTTGCGCGCCGCGAGGATCGCCGTGATCAGCTCCTCGGGTGCCGCCTCGGGCAGTTTGTCGGGCGCGTTCGGGTCGCAGAACGCCGCCTTGCCCGCCGCGATGGTCGTCTTGTAGGTCTCGATGTAGTGGACGCAGGACGGGCAGCGCGCGAGGTGGCGGTGGAACTCGCTCTTCTGCGCATCGGGCAGGGCACCGTCGATGTAGTCGATGAGGAATTCGTTCATTTCCCTGCATGTGATCAACGGTTTCATGTCGGGTCTCGGCCGGAGCGGATGCGCACCCTCGCGTCGAGCAACGTGCGCAGCGCCTGCCGCGCGCGATGGATGCGGATCTTGATCGCGTTCGGCGTGACCTCGAGCTGCCGCGCGACCTCCTCGGTCGACAGTTCCTCGATGTCGCGCAGCAGCAACGCGACGCGGTAGGTGTCCGGCAGCTCGTCGATGAGGCGGCGCACGAGCGCGCGCGTCTCCTCCTTGGAGACGAGCTCCTCGGCCGATTCGGACCACGGCGCGTGCGCCTCGAGCTCTAGACCGGCGTCGTCGAAGCGCGGCAGCAGGTCGTCGATCGCCCGCTCCTGCACGTGCTTGCGTGCGCGCAGCTTCATCAGCGCGGCGTTGATCGCGACGCGGTGGAGCCAGGTGGAGAGGCGCGCGCCGCCCGCGAAGCCGCCGATCCCCTTGAAGATGCTGACGAAGGCGTCCTGCACCGCCTCGCGCGCGTCCTCTTCATTGCGCAGGATGCGGCGCGCGACCGCGAGCATGCGGCCGGTCTCGGCGCGCACCAGAGACTCGTAGGCGGCGTCGTCGCCGCGCCGCAGCGCCGCGAGCAGCTCCTGCTCCTCGGCCGACGCGCGATCCGCCGGCACGGGCGGCAACGGCTGAGGGGTTGCGTCCGGAGGAGTCATGGCCGACGGTGCAGCGTAGCAGGCCGACGCGCCCCCTGGACGCAGGACCCCGCGCAGGACGGCGGCGCGGAGGAGCACGTCGAGGATGGGACCTGTGACCATGGCCGCGCTTCGATGCAGCGACCCGTGGGGCCGTTTCACGCGCGCGTCGCCGAGGGCGGAACCGGGACGGGGATTTCCGGGATCCAGCCGATAACTTCGGCGCCCCCGATGTCTCCCCGCGAGAGGACTGCGATGAATCCGATCGCGCCCCGGAACTCCAAGGCCTCTCAGCGCGTGCGCGAGCTCGCCGCCCAGGGCCAGTCGGTCTGGCTCGACTTCATCAAACGCGGGATGCTCGCCGACGGCTCCCTGCAGCGGATGATCGCCGACGACGGGCTGCTCGGCATGACCAGCAACCCGGCGATCTTCGAGAAGGCGATCGCCGGCTCCGCCGACTACGAGCGGGACCTCGCTTCGGCGGCGCTCGAGTGCGCGAGCGACCCCAAGGGCGTCTTCGAGCGGCTCGCGATCGCCGACATCCGTGCCGCGTGCGACCTGATGGCGCCCGTCTACGCCGCGACGAAGCGGATCGACGGCTACGTCAGCCTCGAGGTCGCCCCCGACCTGGCGCACGACCAGACCGGCACGGTGGCGGAAGCGAAGCGGCTGTGGGAGGCGGTCGCCCGCCCGAACGTGATGATCAAGGTGCCGGCGACGCCGCAGTGCATTCCGGCGATCCGCCAGCTCCTGTCGGAAGGGATCAACGTCAACATCACGCTGCTCTTCAGCGTGGACGCCTACGACTCGGTGGCGGCGGCTTGGCTCGACGGGCTCGAGTACCTCGCGAAGCGCGGCGGCGACGTGAGCAAGGTCGCGTCGGTCGCGAGCTTCTTCGTGAGCCGCATCGACTCCTACCTCGACCCGCGCCTCGAGGAGCTCGCCAAGCACGTCGCGAATCCCGCCGACCGCGACCGCGTCGCCGGCCTGGCCGGCAAGGTCGCGATCGCGAACGCCAAAGTCGCCTACCAGCACTACCTCGATCTGAAGAAGGGTCCCCGCTGGGCCGCCCTTTCCAAGAAGGGGGCGATGCCGCAGCGGCTCCTGTGGGCCTCGACCGGCACCAAGAATCCCAAGTACAGCGACGTGCTCTACGTCGACGCGCTGATCGGTGCCGAGACGGTCGAAACCATCCCGCCTTCGACCTACGACGCCTTCCAGGACCACGGCACCGTGGCGCCGACGCTCACCGCCGACGTCGCGGCGGCGCACCAAGTCCTGAAGGACCTCGGCATCGCGGGCGTCTCGCTGCAGGCGGCGACCGACCACCTGCTGACCGACGGCGTGAAGCTCTTCAAGGACGCCTACGACAAGCTGCTCGCCGCGGTCGCGCAGCGCGGCGTCGTGGTCGAGCCGCAGCCGAAAGGACGGCTGCGCGCGGTCCTCCCCCCGGAGCTGCAGAAGGCGGTCGAGGCGAAGGTCGCCGACTGGAAGCAGGGCGGGAAGGTGCGCCGCCTCTGGGACGGCGACGCGAAGCTGTGGACCGGCGGCGACGAGGGCCAATGGCTCGGCTGGCTGCAGCTGCCCGATCAGCAGAAGGCCGACGCGGCGCGCTTCACGAAGGTCGCCGCCGACATGAAGGCGGGCGGCTTCACGCACGTCTGCCTGCTCGGCATGGGCGGCTCGTCGCTCTGCCCCGAGGTGTGGGCGGTGACGTTCGGGAAGCAGGCGGGGTTCCCCGAGCTGGTCGTGCTCGACTCGACCGACCCGCAGCAGGTCGCCGCCGTCGAGCGCCGCCTCGACCTCACGCGCACGCTCTTCTGCGTGAGCAGCAAGTCGGGCAGCACGCTCGAGCCCAACATCTTCAAAGCGCACTTCTTCGAGCGCGTGAAGAAGCTGGTCGGTGCGGAGCGCGCGGCGCAGCAGTTCATCGCGGTCACCGACCCCGGCTCGAGCCTGGAGAAGGTGGCGCAGCAGGAGCGCTTCCGCGCGATCCACCCCGGCGTGAAGAGCGTGGGCGGCCGCTACTCGGCGCTCACCAATTTCGGGCTGGTGCCGGCCGCGGCGATGGGGCTCGACGTCGCGCACCTGATCGACCGCGCCTGCGAGATGAAGGATGCGTGCGGGCCGGGCGTCGCGCCCGAGGACCATCCCGGCGTCCTGCTCGGCGCGATCCTGGGTTGCGCGGCGAAGCTCGGTCGCGACAAGGTCACGCTCGTCCCGTCGCCGACCGTCCACGACCTCGGCGCCTGGATCGAGCAGCTGCTCGCCGAGTCGACGGGCAAGATCGGGCGCGGCCTGATCCCGGTCGACCGCGAAACGCTAGCGGCGCCAGAGCGTTATGGAGCCGACCGCGTCTTCCTCTCCTTCGAGGTCGCGGGCGACCCGAGCCTCGCGACGCAGCAGAAGCTCGCCGCGCTCGAGGCGGCCGGCCATCCGGTCGTGCACGTGCCGCTGCGCGACGCCTACGACATTGCGGCGGAGTTCTTCCGCCTCGAGGTCGCGACGGCAGTCGCGGGCGAGGTGCTCGCGATCCATCCGTTCGACCAGCCCGACGTCGAGGCGAGCAAGCTCGAGACGAAGAAGCTCACCGCCGCCTACGAGCAGTCGGGCAAGCTGCCGCCCGAGCAGCCGTTCTGGAGCGGCGACGGCGTGGCGTGCTTCGCCGACGCGAAGAACGCCGCGGAGCTGAAGCCCGCCGCGACCTCGCTCACCGCGCTGCTGCGCGCCCACCTCGGCCGCGCGGGCGCCGGCGACTACGCCGCCTTCCTCGCCTACGTCGACATGAACCCGACGCACGAGGCGATCCTGCAGGAGCTCCGACATCACGTGCGTGACAGCAAGCGTGTCGCGACCTGCCTCGGCTTCGGGCCGCGCTTCCTCCACTCGACCGGCCAGGCCTACAAGGGCGGCCCCAATCGCGGCGTCTTCGTGCAGATCACCGCCGAAGATGCGCGCGACGTGGCGGTGCCCGGCGCGAAGTACACCTTCGGGATCGTGAAGGCGGCGCAGGCGCGCGGCGACTTCGAGGTGCTCGCCGCGCGCGGACGCCGGGCGCTGCGGATCCACCTCGGGAGCGACGTCGCGGCGGGGCTCGCGAAGCTCCGCGACGCGGTGCGTGACGCCATGAAGGAGACGGCGAAGTGAACGATCCGACGCGCGCGGCAGGGGGGAAGGACGCGAAGAAGGTGGCCCGCGCGATCGAGCCGATCGCGATTGGCAAGCCGGTCGGCCCCTGCACGGTCGTGATCTTCGGCGCCGCCGGCGACCTCACCAAGCGCAAGCTCATCCCCGCGCTCTACAACCTGCAGCGCGAGGGCCTGCTGTCGAACGAGTTCGCGGTGGTCGGCTTCGCGCGCGCGTCGCTGGGCGACGACGGCTACCGCGACAAGCTCGACGCCGAGATCAAGCAGTTCGCGACGAACGAGGTCACCAGCGAGCAGTGGAAGTGGCTGCGCGAGCGCATCTACTACTGCCAGGCGGACTTCAACGAGCCGGGCGCGTTCGAGAAGCTCGGCGAGACGCTGAAGAAGGTCGACGCGGAGCGCGGCACGCGCGGCAACGTCCTCTTCTATCTCGCGACCGCGCCCGAGTTCTTCGCCGACGTGGTGCGGAAGCTCCAGGCCGCGAAGCTCACGCAGCAGGCCGGCGGCTTCCGGCGCGTGATCGTGGAGAAGCCCTTCGGCCGCGACCTCGACTCGGCGCGCGCGCTCAACAAGGAGCTGCTCGGGCTGCTCGAGGAGAACCAGATCTACCGGATCGACCACTACCTCGGGAAAGAGACCGTCCAGAACATCATGGTGTTCCGGTTCGCGAACGGGATCTTCGAGCCGATCTGGAACCGCCGCTACGTCGACCACGTGCAGATCACGGTCGCGGAGACGGTCGGCGTCGAGACGCGCGGCGACTACTACGACAAGAGCGGCGCGCTGCGCGACATGGTCCCCAACCACATCTTCCAGCTCATCTCGCTGGTCGGGATGGAGCCGCCGATCTCTTTCGACGCCGACTCGGTGCGCGACGAGCAGGCCAAGGTGCTGCGCGCGCTGCAGCCGATGACGCCCGAGGAGGTGCTGCAGCGCACGGTGCGCGGCCAGTACGGCGAAGGGATGGTGTGCAACAAGAAGGTCGCGGCCTACCGGCGTGAACCCAAGGTCGCCCCGGACTCGCGCACCGAGACCTACGTCGCGATGAAGCTCAACATCGACAACTGGCGCTGGACCGGCGTGCCGTTCTACCTGCGCGTCGGGAAGGCGATGGCCAAGCGCTTCACCGAGATCGCGATCACGTTCAAGCGGCCGCCCTTCACGCTCTTCCGCGACACGCCGATCGACCGCCTGACCCCCAACCAGCTCGTGATCAACGTCCAGCCCGACGAGGGGATCTCGCTCGGTTTCGGGGCGAAGGTGCCGGGTGCCACGGTGCGGCTCGGCGGCGTGCAGATGGACTTCCGCTACGCCGACCAGTTCGGCTCGACGCCGTCGACCGGCTACGAGCGGCTGCTCTACGACGCCATGGCCGGCGACGCGACGCTCTTCCAGCGCGCCGACATGGTCGAGGCGGGGTGGAAGGTCGTGGCGCCGGTGCTCGACGTCTGGCACTCGCTGCCGCCGCGCACCTTCCCCAACTACGCCGCCGGCAGCGCCGGCCCGCGCGAGGCCGAGGAACTCCTCGCGAAGGACCACCGCGCCTGGCGGGCGATCGACGGCTGACGCGGAGCGCGACTCCTCGGAGTGGTGCGTCGGTAGACTTCCGTCCCTTCCCAACGGAGTTCTGCCGTGACCTTCGATCGAATCGTTTCTGACGCGGAGGTCCTCGGAGGCAAACCGTGCATCCGAGGGACGCGGATCAGCGTGGAGTTCATCCTCGAGCTCGTCGCGAGCGGCGCATCGAGGGATGACGTCGTCCGTACCTATCCGCAACTCCGAGTCGAGGACGTCGAGCAGGCGCTGCGCTACGCGTCGGAGATGCTGAAGAACGAGATCGTGATCACGACCAGGATCGCGAGTTGAATCTCGCGGCGTTTCGATACCTCGCGGATGAGAACGTAGCGCCGGCAGTCGTCGTCGAGCGCGGCGAACAGCGCATCTCTCTGCGCATTCGCCATGTTCCATCCGCTCCTCCATCCTGATTCGAACTCCATCCAGATCGGGTTCGCGAGATCGGGCGAAGCAACGCGTCCGACCGCGATGAGGAAAGCAGTGTCGTGAAGAAGCGCTGGCGACGAGCGTGCACTCTCGCCGGATCGGCAGCGTTGCTCGCCGTCGGGGGCGCCGTCTTCGGCGGGTGGCTGCTGGTCCGGTCGCATCGGACCGTCGTCGGGCCGCCGCCGGCGGCGTTCGCGACGGAAAGCGTGAAGTTCACGACGAGCGACGGGCTCGCGCTGTCGGGGTGGTTGGTGCGCGGGGCGAAGGGCGCCGGCGCGGTGCTGCTGATGCACGGCGTCCGATCCGACCGGCGCGAGAACGTCGGCGTCGCGCAGGAGGTCGCGCGGCGGCACTTCACCGTGCTGCTCTTCGACTTCCGCGCGGAGGGCGAGAGCGCGGGCGACCGCATCTCGATGGGCGCGCTCGAGAGCGAGGACGCGCGCGCCGCGCTCGACTTCGTGCGGCGCGAAATGCCCGGCGAGAAGGTCGGTGCGATCGGCCGCTCGATGGGTGGTGCCGCCGCGCTCCTCGGCCGCGGGCCGCTCGACGTCGACGCGCTCGTCCTCGAATCGCTCTTCCCCGACGTCGAGCAGGCGACCGACGCGCGCATGCGGCTTCACCTCGGCGCGCCCGGTCCGTGGCTCTCACCGCTGCTGTTGGTCCAGCTCCGGCCGTGGCTCGGCGTCGGTGTCGACGACCTGCGCCCGGTCGACGCCGTGAAGCGATTGCGATCACCTTTGATGGTGCTGATCGGCGAGCACGACCGGTTCCTGCCCGGCAACGAGGCGAAGCGCGTGTTCGATGCGGCGCCGCCGTCGTCGGCAGCGTTTCCGAAGGAGTTCTGGGTCGTGCCGGGCGCGGACCACGAGGAGTTGCGGCACGTGCAGCCGGAGGAGTACGACCGGAGGGTCGTCGGATTCCTCGAGAAGTGGTTGCGTTGAGAGCGTGAAGCGGCTGCGGTGTCGAATCGCGAGCCCGCGAAACGTCAGTGACGCGAACGCGCCGATCAACGCCGCGCCGGCGCTCCGCGCAGCAGGCCTTCCGTGCTGACGTCCTCGTCCACGCCGGGCCAGTGGATCCCGAATCCGCCCGCGACGATCTCCCACTTCGAGCGCTGCGCCGCCGTCGCCTTCGCCAGCCGCGGGAACCATTCGAGCGGGACCGAGATCGTGCGTCCGTCGACGAGGTCGACCACCAGTCGGTACTTGGTGAGTTTCGCGTTCTTCACTCGTTCGCCTGCGTGTGGCATATCGGATTGCTCCTGATTCGCCGCGTCGAGTGCCGCATTGAAGCGGGCAAGGTCGCCTCGTGGTACCCCTCGCCGTCGAGCGAACTATCATTTGCGTCCGATCCGCGTCCTCGAATCGCCGTCAGGTCGAGCCGGAGGTGACTGCAATGGTCCGCATCGTCGCAGGAATCGTGGCGGTCGTGTTCGCGGGATGCGGGTCGGCGCTCTTCGCGCAAGGTGACGATTCGCGCGCGAAGGAGGTGGTCGCGGCGCCCGAGCCCAAGGACGGGCTCTCGCTCCGGATCGAGATGCTCTCCGATGAAGGGCATTGCGCGGGGCGGTTCGCGCGGCTCGGCGACGTCCACCTCCTGTTGATGATGCAGAACGGCGGGAAGGAGCCGTTGCTGCTCGCGCTCGACGAAGCGGAGCGGCGGTGGGTCGCGACGCCCGATCTCGTCGCCCTCGAAGTGACGCGCGACGACGGCAAGCCGCTCGTCCTGCCCGAGTTCCAGGTCGCAACCTTCTTCGACAACGATTCGTTCCGGGGCGTCAACTGGTATGCGATCCCGGTCCGCTGGCTCGCCGCGGGCGGCTACCTCCGCTGGTCGATCCCGCTCGGCGAGATCCCGGGTTGGCAGTCGATCGAGCTTTCACCCGGCGTCTATCGCCTCCGCGCGACCTACCGCGGGCCACCCGATCTCTCGCGCGTGAAACACGTCGACGACGGCGCAAAGGCGGCATGGCGCGGCGCGCTCGTCTCCTCGACGCTGCGCTTCGAGATCACCGACTCCACGCCGGCGCTGACCTGGAGCGAACTGCAGAAGGGCCTGCGCATCGCGCCGATCCCCGATCCGCGCGGCGACCGCTTCATGATCGGCGAGGCGATCGAGCTCGCGACGATGCTCGAAAACGCGACCGACGCGTCGCTCGTGGTCGTGCAGGAGGTCGACTACTCGCAGGACGACGGCCTCGAGATCACGGCTGCCGACGGCCGGGAGCTATCGCAGGGCAGCTCCATGTCGACCGGCTTCAACCACCGCGTCCGGTTCACGCTCCCCCCGCACGCGCGCGTGCGTATCCACGCCGCTCCAGCGCACGTGAGCCAGGACCGGATCCAGGCAGGCAACCACTGGTTCTCCGGCGCGTGGGCCGGCCGCTTCACGCTCCGCCAGCGGATCGAGATCGAGGCACCGATCCCTCCCCAGCGGACCTTCCTTGAAGTTCCGCCGCGCGAGATCGAGCTGATCGCGCGGCGTTGAAGGGCGGTGCGCGCCGCCGCGCCAGAGCGCGCGCCCGCGCGGGAGAACTCGCGCCGCGCGCTTGATGCCGGCGCGAGCGGCGTGGGTCGTCGCCGCGGAACCTTCGTGCCCGGCCATTTGCTTCGCGACGCGCGCCGTGTCGCCGTTCGAGTCGTGAGGGAGGGCGAGCCATGCGCGTGTTCGTCGCCGGAGCGTCGGGAGCGATCGGTCGTCCGTTGCTCGCGGTGCTGAAGGGGGCCGGGCACTCCGTGGTCGCGCTCACGCGGTCGGCGGCGAAGGCGGACGCGCTGCGCGCGGCGGGCGCGGAGCCGGTGGTGGGGGACGTCTTCGATCGCGCCGCGCTCGCTCAACTCGTCGCCGCCGCGGCGCCCGACGCGATCGTCCACGAGCTCACGGCGATCCCTGCGCGCATCGACCCGCGCCGCGTCGAGCGCGACCTCGCGGCGACCAACCGCCTGCGCACCGAAGGCACGCGCAACTTGATCGACGCCGCCGCTTCCGTGAAGAGCGTGCGCCGCTTCGTCGCGCAGAGCATCGCCTTCGCCTACGAGCCGGGTCCGACGCTGCGCGTCGAGAGCGATCCGCTCTTCCAAGCGCCGCCGCCCGCCTTCGCGCCGGCGCTCGCCGCGGTGCGCTCGCTCGAGACGCAGGTCGGCGCGCTGCCGCACGGGATGGTGCTGCGCTACGGCTACTTCTACGGGCCGGGCACGGCCTACGCGGCGGACGGCAGCTTCCACGAGGATGTCCGGCGCCGTCGCGTCCCGATCGCGGGCGCGGGCAGCGGCGTCTTCTCCTTCATCCACGTCGAGGACGCGGCGGCCGCGACCTGCGCCGCGCTCGCAGCGTCCGCCGTCGGCACCTTCAACGTCGTCGACGACGAGCCGGCGCCGCTGCGCGACTGGCTGCCCGAGTACGCGAAGGAGATCGGCGCGCCCAAGCCGTGGCGCGTGCCCGGCTTCATCGCGCGCCTCGCGGCGAGTCCGTACAGCGCCTACCTGCTGCTACACCAGCCGGGCGCCTCGAACGCGAAGGCGAAGCGCGAGCTCTCGTGGGCGCCGCGCCGTGCGAGCTGGCGCCAGGGATTCGCCGCGGCCGGGTAACTTGGCGCGAATGGTGTCGCGCGCGCTCGTCGGCCTCTGCCTGCTCGTCGCGGTCCCGCATGCCGCCGCGCTCGCCGTCGCGCGCGCGCAGGCAGCGGGCGCGAAAGACCTCGCCGCGCTCCCGCTCGACGCCGGCCGGCGCGCGCTGAAGGAGGGCAAGCGCGAGGAGGCGGTGCAGCATCTGACCGCCGCGCTCGCCTTCGCGCCCGATCGCGCCGAAGTGCTGCAGCTCCTGCTCGAGGCGGCGGCCGGCGACGCCGACGCGAAGTCGCTGTGGGCCCACGCCTGGGCGCGCGCGGTGGTGCCGGTGAACGGCGCCCTCCAGCCGCTGGTGACCGCCGACGCGAAGCTGAAGGCGCTGCTCCCTGCCGACGATGCGCGGCCCGTCGCGCTCGCATCGCTGCGCGCCGCCGCCGTCGAGGAGCTCGTCAAGCTCGCGCGCGACCGCGCGCGCGAGTCTTCGCAGCGTCCCGACCAGGCGGTCGTCGCGCGCTGGCTGCAGCGGCTCGCACTCGATCTGGCGCGCGAGAGCCCGCAGCTGCTGCAGGGCTACGGCTACGACCTCTCCCCGCGCTGGAAGGTGCCCGACGGCCTCGTCACCAAGGTCGTGAAGGCGCTCGAGCAGTTCGGGTCGAACGAGCTCGGCAGCACGCGCACCGACCACGCGCTGCGCGCCGGCCGCATCCTGCAGGGGCTCGCGCAGGAGCTCTCCTGGACCAAGGACCTCCAAGGGCCCAAGCCGGCCGGGCTCGGCGACCTCGGCAAGAGCGCCGCCGCGCTGCTCGGCACGGCGCGCCGCGAGATCACCGCGAAGTCGGAGCGGCCGTGGACGATCGACGAGCTCCTCGCGCTCGACGGCGACCAGGCCGAGGCGTTCACGCGCGCGCACGCGAGCTTCGCGTCGCCCGGCGTCGCGCTCTCCACGACCGGCAAGTACAGGATCGAGACCGACTGCGGCTTCAACACGCTGCTCGGCGCCGCGCAGACGATCGAGATGCACCACGACCGGCTCGCCAAGTGGTACGGCAGCGATCCCTTCGCGACGCGGCCCGGCCTCTGCCGCATCGTGCCCGAGGCGAGCGGCCTCGAATCGGAGGGGGCGCCCTTCTGGTGGGCGGGCGGCTTCCAGGGCGGTGACACGACGACGGTCCGCTTCAGCGTCGGCTCGATCGAGGGGCTCGGCCATCTGCTGACGCACGAGCTCACCCATCGATTCGACGGCGCGCTCTTCCCCGGCATCCCCGCGTGGCTCGCGGAGGGGAAGGCAGTCTGGACCGGCAACGCCTACGCGAACTGCGAGGACGACGCGTTCGACGAGCGCTGGGCCAGCATCGGCACCATCGAGGCCGCGTTCATCAAGGGCTACGGCGACCTCGGCAAGCTCACCAAGCTCATCACCGGCACGCTCGACGACTACCGCGACAACTACGTCGCCGGCTTCGCGCTCTACGTCTACCTCCACACGCGCAAGCCGCAGGGCACCGCGACCGTATTCGCCGACCGTCTGGTGAAGTTCCAGAAGGAGGCGCGCGGCAAGAAGGGCAAGGAGCACTTCGAGGCGTGCTTCTGCGACGGCAAGGAGGGGCGGCCGGAGAAGCTCGAGGGCTTCGTCAAGGACTGGGCGGCGTGGCTCGCCGGCTCCTACTGGCAGGTGCGCAAGGACACGCCGTGGATCAAGGAGTACGTCGAGGAGCTCAAGCCCAAGAAGGGCTCGGCGTGGGGCGAGCTCGTCTATGACGAGCCGACCTGGGTCTGGTCGCGCTCGCGCGCGGAGCCGCGCTTCGGGCAGGACCAGCTCGCGCTCGCCGGCCGCCTCTGGCTCGAATGCGGCGACCGGACGCACGCGATCCCGGCGCTGATCTGCGCGCTCGCGGTCGACGGGCGGCGGCCGGATGAAGAGGCACTGCTCGCCGACGCGCTCGCGAAGGAGAGCCGACCCGACGCCGCGTGGTGCCTGCGCAGCGAGCTCGAGTTCCCGTACGGCGCGCGCATCGGCGCGCCGCCGTTCTTCGGGGCGCTCTCGAAGACGAAGGCGCTGCTCGACGCGCTCGATGCCGCGGTCGCGGAGGCGCAGCAGGCGGCGCCGCCGCCGCCGGCGACCGCCGGCGCGCTGCACGCCGAGCGCGAGCGGCTCGCCGCGTGGCTCGGGCTCGAGCGCAGCGCGGCGTCTCCGGAGGTCGACCTCGCGAAGCTGCTCCGCGCCAAGGGCTCGAACGCCCCGTTCGATCCGGTCGCGCGCCCGCTCGCGCCCGGCGGCTGGGGCGAGTCGGGCCTCACCGATTACGAGGAGCGGCGCGTCAAGGGGCTCTTCTACGTCGACGACGAGGCGGTCCTGCACGTCGGCCGACAGAAGCCGCGCGAGGGGACCGGCACGATCGATCGAGGCGCCGCGCAGGTGCACGCCTTCGCGCTCGCCCCCGAATGGATCCTGCCCGGCACCTGGCGGCTCGATGCGACGATCCGCTTCACGACGTCGTTCGTCGCGGGCGCCGTGGTCTTCGGGTACACGGAACGCGAGGCGAACTACCGCTTCGGCTTCAACGCCGGCGACTTCATGTACGCGATCGGCGCGAGCGAGAAGGAGCCGGAGTTCACGGGAGTCGGCTGGGGGATCACCGGGCTGCGCGATCGCGACGGCGGGCTCGACGGCAGCACGGCGGGCAGCGGCTTTCCCTTCGGCGGCCGTGCGCCCGGTTTCGACCTGACGATCGAAGTCGACAGCGCGCTCGCGATCTTCTCGATCAACGGCAAGGAGGTCGCGCGCTACCACACCGTGGACGGCGCGCCGATCGAGGGGCAGATCGGCTTCGCGACCAGCATGGGCGCGATCGACGTCCGCGGCGCGCGCGTGTCCCGGCTCGAGCGCTCGCGCCTCGCGCCGAGAGCGGGCTTCGCGCCGACCGGGATGGACCTCGCGAGCACGCGCTCGCTCGCGCCGTGGGATTCATGGAAGCGCGACGTCGCGGGGCTCGCGCGCTCGACGCAGGGCACGCTGCTGCTCTGGCTGTCGCCGCCGGAGGCGTCGCTGGCGAAGCCGGAGGAGGTCGAGGAGTTCCTCGGCAAATCGACCTGGGACGTCCGGGAGCTGGCATCGCTGGTGAACCATCCGCGCCTGCAGAAGCCGACGCAGCGTCTCGTCGTCGCGGCTCCGCAGGCGATCGGCGAGGCGGGACGCGCGAAGCTCGAGGCGAATGCGAAGGAGCTCCTCGGCGACGGCGTCGTCGTGATGCTGCACTCGATGCCGCAGATCTCGACCAAGTTCGACCCGCCGCTCCCGCGTCGCTTCCTCCTCTTCGTCGATTCGGCCGACGTCGCGCGCGTCGTCAGCCAGTTCCGGACCGCCGAGCTCGCCCTCATCGACGGCGACGAGAAGGCCAGGGGACTCGTGGACTGGCTCAAGGTCTTCCGCGAGCACGGCCGTCCGCCGCGCCAGCTGCCGAGCATCACGCGGGACGAGAAGCCGGCAAAGGATGACGGATAGTCGAAGCGACTTGCGCTACGCGGCGCGGTCGAGGATCGAACGGAGCGCGCTCTTCAGTCGGCGAAAGGAGCGGCAGCGGTCGGCGGCGCGTTCCAAGTCGAAGAGTCCCGCGAGCCGCTTCTGATCGACTGTGGGAAGGTACGTCCGACCGAGATCCAGGAGTCCGTCGAGGGCGCCCTTCGCGTCGCGCACGGACTCGGGATCGGCGGGCAGCACCGCATCCGGTCGAATCCAGCGCGCTCGTCGGAGTCCCTCGAGCCCACCGAGGAACCACGCCTCGAATTCCCGGTTGGCCAACACGACTTCGCATGCGATGGGCGCGGCCGCGGCCTTGGCCCAGCCCGAGAGACGCGGCGCCGCCTCCTTCGGGCAATCGTCATCGGCGTCGAGGATCACGACGATTCCGCCGAGATCCCGGCGCAGACGGGCCATGCGGATCGATCCCTCCAGTCCATTCTTGATCACGAGCTGGCTTCGATGCATCCGGATCGGTGGCTTGACCACGACGGCGGGAGCGCCCAGCGCACTGCAGACGCGATGAAGGAGCGTCGGGACCGCATGGACCTCACCGTGCCCCTCGACGATGGGCTGGAGGATCACGATTCCGGCTCGAACAGTTCCAATTGCCGCTCATGGCAGAACAGGTCCGCCTCGAGCGGTTCATCCAGGACGTTTGAGCGCAGCAATTCGCCGGCGCTCTTGAGGTGCTGTCTCAGGGCGTTGCGCGGGACTTCAGCGAGGCCGGTTATCCGGGTCGCCCCTGCATCCCAATGCGCCACGCGCAGGTGGCGGTCAGTGATCCACTTGGCGTCGAGCAGTTCCGGACTGTGCGTCGTGATCACGACCTGCATTCGCTTGCTCGCGTCCCGGAGGAGGTCGAGCAGCGCCGGCAGGGCGCCCGGATGCATCGTGGCTTCCGGTTCCTCGACGACGATCAACGACGGCGTCGGCACCTGGAAGACGGCGGCGAGCAGACCGACGGCGCGAAGCGTTCCATCGGACATGTTGAAGGCTTCGAGCTTCAGGGTCCGGTCGGAGCCGATGTCCTGGAGGAATTCGAGCGTGAGCTTCTTGCCGTGCTTGATCGTGGCGACCTTCAGCGTCTTCGGGACGATCGCGCCGAGGATCTCGCCGATCCTCTCGAATCGCCCCGGATCTTGACGCTGGATCACGCGGAGCACGCTCGCCGCGTTGCTGCCATTCCGGTGGAGGCTCGTGCCGACGTCGGGATCCTGGACCTCGCGCAGCTCGCTCGGCTGGATCGAATAGACGCGCATGGAGGAGAAGACGCGAGATACCGGAGCGAAGCGCTCGTCGCCGCCGACCAGCGGAAGCACGAGCGCCGTCGGATCGATGCCCGGCTTCAGCGATGCGACGCTGCTGTCGAACGTCGCCTTCGTCCGGTCGAAGAAGTCGAACCGCTCGCCTCGGAAGACGCGACACTGCTCGCGCACGACCTCGAATCCGGAATTGGGTCGGGCGCAGACCTCGAAGGCGTACGTCGCGCGAGTGATGTCGCCGTTGCACGAGCCCAAGGAGACGGAGAGTCCCATGTTCGGCGGATGGCTGATGCCGGACGATCGGTTGCGGACCGCGCCGATCCCCCCGCGTCGATCGAACACCGCCTGCAGCGGCGAGCTCATGCACTCGGAGATGAACGCGAAGCAATCGGCGAAGTTGCTCTTCCCCGAACCGTTCCGTCCGACCAGGATCGTCGGGTTGTCGAGCTCGACGAATCCCGCCGGAATGCTCCGGAATCGCCTGAGCGTGATCGACTTCACCACCGGATCCACCGCGTGCTCCACGAGATCGAGGGATCCTAGCGCGACGCTCCGCGCTCCCTTCTCCTCGCGACTTCCACCGAATCGGGAGTCGTCGGAAAACTCAAGCGGTGACGCGGCGAACGCCCGCGACCCGCTTCCGAATCCTCCCTATTTGCCGTCGGCATCGTGGAGGCGGGCCGCGCTTGGACAAGCCCGGACGGGCGCACCCGAGATCTTCCGCTACGAGGCGGCGGGCCGCGGGGCCGGTCGCGACGATTCCCCCCGCACGACCGGATTCCCCCCCCACTCCGCGGCCCGATGTTCACTTGGCCACCGGCTTCTCCGGAACGGGAAGCTGGCGGCCGTTCCATTTGACGACGAAGAAGGTGAGCTTCTCCTTGCCGGTGTTGGTGATGCCGTGCAAGTCCCACGGCTTGACGTAGAGCGTGTCGCCCTCGTGCGCGGCGACGTCCTTGCCCTGGAAGTGCCAGGTCCCCTCGCCCTTCGCGACGTAGAGGAACTCCTCGTCGGCGTGCACGTGCGCCGGATGGATCTCCTTCCCCGCGTCGAGCACGATCTCGGCGACCAGCAGGTCCTTCAGGCTGCGCGTCGCTCCGGTCAGGAACGCGTGCACTTCGCCGAAGGGGCCCTTCTCCGCCGCCACGGCGGAGCGCCCGACGATGCAGGAATCGACGTCGGCGGCGGAGGCCGCGGCCGGCTTCGCGGTCGCCGCGCCCGGCTTGGCGGGCGCACCATCCTGGACGGGCGCGGCGCCGAGCAGCGCGAGCGCGCCGACGCCGGCGAGCAGTCCGGCGGCGAACGTCGAGGCGAGGACGAACGGGCGGGGTCGGGTCGTCACGGCGGGCTCCAGGGATTCGATTCGCGACGAGCGCGGTCGTCGCAGTCGGGGCGGCGGATCGTAGCGCGCCGACGTGGCTACGATCCGCCCCGCCATGCGCCTCGTCCTGATCAGCGACACGCACCAGCGCCACGACCAGCTCGTCGTCCCTGACGGCGACGTCCTCGTGCATGCCGGCGACTTCTCGACGCGCGGTGGGGTGGAGGAGGTGGCGCGCTTCGCGACGTGGTTGCGGGCGCTGCCGCACCGGCACAAGGTCGTCATCGCCGGCAACCACGACTTCCTCTTCGAGCGCGACCCGGCGCAGGCGCGCGCGCTGCTCACGGGCGCGACCTACCTCGAGGATTCGGGCGTCACGATCGAGGGGCTCCGTTTCTGGGGGAGCCCGTGGCAGCCGCGCTTCTTCGACTGGGCGTTCAACCTCGACCGCGGCGCGGCGCTGAAGGCGAAGTGGGACCTCATCCCGAGCGGGATCGACGTGCTGATCGTCCATGGGCCGCCGCGCGGGGTGCTCGATCGCACGTGGCACGGCGAGGAGGTGGGCTGCGAGGATTTGCGCGAGGCGCTCGGCCGCGTGCAGCCGCCTCTCTTCGTCTGCGGCCATATCCACGAGGCCTATGGCGAACAGAGGCTCGGCGCCACGCGCTGCGTCAACGCGTCCATCTGCGACGTGCGCGAGAAGCCGGTCCACGCTCCGGTCGTCGTCGACCGATGAAACGGTCGGAGGCGCGCGTGCATCGTTGAGTCCGTTCATCGAGGTCCCATGAACGGCTTCTCCGACCACTTCTCGAAGACGGCGGCGGCCTACGCGTCGTTCCGGCCGGACTATCCGCCCGAGCTCGTGGCCTGGATCGCGTCGCAGGCGCCCGCGCGCGAGCGCGCGTGGGACTGCGCGACCGGCAACGGGCAGGCGGCGCGCCTGCTCGCGGCCCACTTCCGCGAGGTGGTCGCGACCGACGCGAGCGAGGCGCAGCTGCGCGAGGCGACGCCGCTCCCGAACGTCACCTACGCGGTCGCGCGCGCCGAGCAGTCGGGACTCGCGGACGCCTCCTGCGACCTCGTCACCGTCGCGCAGGCGCTGCACTGGTTCGACCTGCCGCGCTTCTACGCCGAGGCGAAGCGCGTCCTGAAGCCGCGCGGCGTGCTGGCGGTCTGGAGCTACTCGCACGTCCACGTCGACGCCGCGATCGACCCGGTCGTGAACGACTTCTACGGCAACCAGGTCGGACGCTACTGGCCGCCCGAGCGCAAGCATGTCGACGCGCACTACCGCGACCTGCCATTCCCCTTCGAAGAGATCCCGGCGCAGGAGTGGGAGATCCGCGAGACGTTCCAGCGCGAGCAGTTCGTCGGCTACGTCACGACCTGGTCGGCAGTGAAGCAGGCGCGCGAGAAGACCGGCAAGGATCCGCTGCCCGACTTCGCGGCGGCGCTCGCGCGCGTCTGGCCCGAGCACGAGCCGCGCGTGGTCTGCTGGCCGGTGGCGCTGCGCGTCGGGCGACGACCCGCCGACTAACTGCCGAGCTCGCGCAGCCGCCGCTCGAGGAACCGCCGCTCCGCCGCCTGCTTCGAAAGGGCGAGCGCGCGCTCGTACGCGACGCGCGCCTCGGCGGTGCGGCCGAGGCGGCGGCAGAGGTCGGCCTTCGCGGAGTAGGCGTGCAGGTAGTCGGCGAGCTCGCCACGCGCGAGCAGCGCGTCGATCAGCCGCAGCCCCGCCTCGGGCCCGTCGCACATCGCGACGGCGACGGCGCGGTTGAGCTCGACGATCGGCGACGGTACGGCGCGCATCAGCACGTCGTAGATGCCGACGATCTGGCGCCAGTCGGTCGCAGCGGCGGTACTTGCTTCGGCGTGCACCGCCGCGATCGCCGCCTGCAGCGTGAACGGACCGAAGCGCCGCGACGCGAGCGCCGCCTCGACGAGCCGCGCGCCCTCGTCGATCTCGGCGCGGCTCCAGAGGGCGCGGTCCTGGTGGTCGAGCAGGACGATCTCTCCGTCGCCCGTGGTCCGCGCGCGCCACCGCGAGTGATGCAGCAGCATCAGCGCGAGCAGCCCCGAAACCTCCGGCTCGGGCAGCAGCTCGTGCAGCAGCCGGCCGAGCCGGATCGCCTCGTCCGCAAGGTCGAGCCGCGTGAGGCTCTCTCCCGTCGACGCGAAGTAGCCCTCGTTGAAGACGAGGTAGACGACGTGCAGCACCGGATCGAGGCGCGCGGGCAGGTCGGCGTGCGTCGGCACCTCGTAGGGGATCTTCGCGTCGCGGATCTTCGCCTTCGCGCGGACGATGCGCTGCGCGATGGTCGGCGCGGTCGTGAGGAAGGCGCGCGCGATCTCCTCGGTCGTGAGGCCGCAAACTTCGCGCAGCGTGAGCGCGAGCTGCCCGTCGGCCGGCAGCGCCGGGTGGCAGCAGGTGAAGACGAGGCGGAGGCGGTCGTCCGCGACGCCGTCCTCGTCATGATTGGGGTCGGCCGCCGCCGGATCGGGCGCGCCCGCCGGCGCGAGCCGCTCCGCGATCTCGGCGAGCGAGGCGTCGAAGCGCGCGCTGCGTCGCATCCGGTCGATCATCTTGAAGCGCCCCGTCGAGACGAGCCACTGGCGCGGCTGCGCCGGCACGCCCTCCGTCGGCCACCGTTCGAGCGCGGCGACGAAGGCGTCGTTCAACGCCTCCTCGGCCCGATCGAAATCGCCGAGCAGGCGGATCAGCGTCGCGAGCACGCGGCGCGACTCACAGCGCCAGAGCTCGTCGACGACCGTACGGATCGGGCCGACGTCGCCACCACTCAGCGGTCGGCCCTCCGCTCCTGGTTGCGGATGTCCCAGACCGGGCGCACCTCGACCGAGCCGAAGTGCGCCGGCGGGAGGCGGGCGGCGATCTGCACCGCCTCGTTCAGGTCGCGCGCCTCGATCAACCAGAAGCCGCCGAGCTGCTCCTTCGTCTCCGCGAACGGCCCGTCGGTGATCGAGAGCTTGCCGTTGCGGACGCGCACGGTGGTCGCCGTCGCCACCGGCTGCAGCGCGTCGCTGGCGATGCGGTGGCCGCTGCGCTTCAGCTCCTCGTCGACGGCGAGGCTCTCGTCGACGCGCTGGTCGAGCTCGCGCTGCGACAGCGAGGCGAGCTCCTTCTCATCCTGGTAGACGAGGCAGAGGTATTTCACGGACGTCTCTCCTGGAGGGGCGCCGCGGCGCGAGGTCGTTGCGCCGGCGCGCGGCCGCGGTGGCGGAACCGCGAGTGGTCGTTCGGCGGTCGCCCGATTCGACCATCCCCGCCCCCGATTTCGGGCCCTCCCGATTTTTTCCGGGAGCGTCGTCGAAGTCGGCCGCGCCCGATCGACCACGGGGCGAAAGGAGACCCCCATGTGTCCAGCTTGCGTGGCGACCGCGGCGGTGTGGTGGATCGCGGGCGCCGGCTCGTCGGGAGGGCTGCTCGCGCTGGTCGCGAAGCGCCGCCTCGCGAAGCCGCCCGCGTCTCCCGCCGCGCCGTCCGATCCCAAGTCCCAAAACCCCGGAGAGAACGGAGAGAACCATGAACGCCCCGAACGTCGTGACGCCGAGTGAGTGGCTCGAGGAGCGCAAGAAACTCCTGAAGCGCGAGAAGGAGCTGACGCGGCTGCGCGACGACGTCGCCCGCGAGCGGCGCGCGCTGCCGGCCGTCGAGGTGAAGAAGGCCTACGAGTTCGACGGACCGCGCGGGAAGTCGAAGCTCGCCGACCTCTTCGCCGGCCGCAGCCAGCTCGTGATCTACCACTTCATGTTCGGGCCCGACTGGGCCGAGGGCTGCCCGAGCTGCTCGTTCGTGGGCGACCACCTCGACGGCGCCGTCGTCCACCTCGGCCATCGCGACGTGACCTTCGCCGCGGTGTCGCGCGCGCCCTACGCGAAGATCGCGAAGTTCCGGCAGCGCATGGGCTGGCGCTTCGACTGGGTCTCGTCGCACGGCTCCGACTTCAACTTCGACTTCCACGTCTCGTACACGCCCGAGCAGATCGCGAGCGGCGCCGTCGAATACAACTACGCGACCGTCTCCTTCCCGTTCGACGAGGCGCACGGCCTGAGCGTCTTCCGGAAGGACGACGAGGGCCGTGTCTACCACACCTATTCGAGCTACGGCCGCGGCTGCGAGTCGCTCCTCACCACCTACTCGATCCTCGACCTCGTGCCGAAGGGCCGCGACGAGGAGGGGCTCGCGTTCAGCATGGCGTGGCTGCGCCACCACGACCGCTACGACGCGAAGTACCAGGTCGACCCGCGCGTGGGTTACGAGGTGAAGCGGGACGCGGTGAAGGCGTGAACCGAGGCGCGGCGGCGCCGGGCCGGAAGATCCGGCGCCGTCACTTCGGAGTGAAGCCCTCGATCTCGTCGGCGAGGGAGTCGGCGCCGTAGACGCGGCGGAGGACGATCAGGATCCCTTCGACGTCGACGGCGACCGTTCGTGACGCGGCGGCGCTCCACGCCGCCGCGCTCGACTGGGCGCGCGACGCGATCCCGAGCAGGGCTCCCTGCCGGTCGACGACCGGACCGCCCGAGAAGCCCCCGACGCAATCGAGATTCGTGACGAACATCCACGGGATCGTCGCGAGGTGGTGATCGAACTTCGCTCGCCACGGTTCGGGGACCTTGATGCGCTCGCGATCGCACTCGCGGACGAACTCGTGCAACGAAAGTGGCGAGCGCGACACCTTCCCGAAGGAGAAGCGCGGCGAGCCGTCCGCATCGGGCGGCCAGGCATCGCCGAACGCCGCGTGGTAACCCTCCGCGATCGTGTCGATCGCCTCTTCGAACTCGACGTCCCGGTCGAGCCGTTCGGGACGAGGAGTCAGCCCCGGCAGGTAGTCGAAGCGGATCTCGTCGTCAGGAATCGGCCGCAGTCCCCGCGCGCAGATCGAAGTCGCCGCCTGTTCCGTCGCGCGGTCGCCGAGGAGCTCGCGGACGAGTGGATCATCGCCGCCGAGGCTCGCGCGCACGTTTTCGAGCGTCGACCCGACGAGCGCAACCTCGAAGTCGAAGCGCGCCGGCAGATGCAACGACTCGACGACGTCCGTTCCGCGCGGATCGGAGAATTGCGGGTAGATCCGGTCTCGGACCCGCAGCGATCGAGCGTTGCGTCCCGTCCTCCGGAACGACGGGCAGAGCCGGGCGCGCGAATCGTCGAGCGCGGCGCGCCAGAAGGCGCGCTCGGCATCGCGGGATTCGTCCACCAGCTGCCGCGCCAGGAACGCCGCCGCGCGGTCGAACCCGAGGAGTCGGACGGGATTCGGACGCAGGCGCTCGCGGATCGCGTCGAACGTCGAGTGCACGCACGCGACGACCGCACGACCGTTGAGGAATTCGAGTTCGGCCTCCGTCGACGCCAGGTCGTCGCGCAGTTTGTCGAGGAGCGGCTCGGCGTCCGCGTCCAGATCGGGGCGATCACGGAAGAAGCGCTCGCACGCCGAGAGCGTCGAGTCGATGAGGCCGATCTGGAGGCTGATCGCCGTCGACCGCGCGAAGTCGAATTCCGGCGCCGACAACAGGCGGTTGGTACGGCCGGGGTTGCCGTACGCGGCGACGAATCCGGTTGGCGAGCCGGCGCGAGCCGCCGGGACGAGGTGGTGGCGGGGACGGAACGGCTTCCCGTCCACGTACACGCGCAGGAGCGCGGCGTCGAAGCGGCCGAATCGGCGGCGGCCGGCGTTGACGCGGGCATCGGGGATCTCGAAGGGCTCCGGGAGGAAGACGAGGCGGACGTCGCGGAAGCGGTCGTATCGGTAGAGCCAGTGCTGCGCGCCGCCGTACAGGCTCACGACCTCGGCTCTCCGCGTCGCGCTCCGCTCCTCGCGCACGAGGAT
>DAINBU010000001.1:172118-173377 GCA_036732755.1 Planctomycetota bacterium | reverse complement strand
CGCCCGATGAGGACAAGCTCGAGGTCGAGTTCGCCGCCGGCGTGAACCTCGTCGTCCTGCGCGTGGAGCAGGCGGGCGGCGACTGGGCCTTCAGCGCGAAGGCGTCGGAGCCGCCGGTCGGGCCGCTCTTCGAGGGGCTCGCGCCGGCCGCGCCGCCCGTCGGCTTCGACGCGAAGCGGTGGAGCGCGTGGGCGCTCGTGCACCCGGGCGAGCCGGCGCGCGGGCGGGCGCTCTTCTACGCCGAGCGCGGGCCGGGCTGCTCCAAGTGCCACGCGGTCGGCGGCGTCGGCCCCAAGTACGGCCCCGACCTGCGCGACGTCGGCACGAAGTACCCGCGCGCCGAGCTGATCACGTCGCTGCTCGACCCGTCGAACCGCATCCTCGACGGCTACCAGGCCACGAACCTCTTCCTCGTGGGCGGCGACGTGCTGAGCGGCCTCGTCACGGGAGAGAAGGGCGACGTCGTCACGATCGTCGACGCGAACGCCGTCCAGCACGAGGTGCGCACGTCGGAGATCCGCGAGCGCCGGCCCAGCAAGACCTCGTCGATGCCGACCGGCCTGGTCGAGTCGCTCACCTGCGAGCAGTTCACCGACCTGGTGGGCTGGCTGGAGAGCCTGAAGAAGTGAGCTGCCGGTCGTGCGGTCGCGCCAGCGCGAGCTGCGCGACGACGGCGCCGACCAGCGCGCAGAGCATGTCCCATTCGGTGTCCCACGGGTCGCCCTGCGTGCCGAGGAACGCGTCGGCGTCCTGGCCGAGCGTCACGGCGGCGAGCCACTCGCAGAGCTCGTAGGCGGCGGACAGGGCGAGGGCAAAGCAAGTGACGACGAAGAAGAGCCACGCGCCGCGCCGCACCACCGCCCGGCGCACCAGCACCTCGCGCGCGAGCAGCGCCGGCACGAAGCCCTGCATGAAGTGGCCGAGCCGGTCGTAGGGGTTGCGCGCCAGGCCGAGCGCGTCGCGCAGCCAGTCGCCGGCGGGCACCGCGGCGTAGGTCCAGTGGCCGCCGACGCACAGCACGAGCGCGTGCGCGAACATCAGCGCCTGCGCGAGCGGCGTCCACGGGAAGCGCTGTCGCGTCGCGAGCAGCACGGTCAGGCCGGCGAGCACCGGCGCCACCTCGAGCCACCAGGTGGTGCGGTCGGCCGGCGCGATGCCGGAAAGGACGACGAGTGCGAGCGCCGCGACGAAGAGCGCCCGTGACCCGTTCAATCCGACGCTTCTCCTCAACGACAATGACGGCACGCGCCTCACCATCC
>DAINBU010000001.1:171345-172108 GCA_036732755.1 Planctomycetota bacterium | reverse complement strand
GGTGGTGCAGACGCCGTGCTATCAGTCGCTGAAGGAGATCGCGCGCGGGCTCGGGTGCGAGGTGGTCGAGTGGCCCCTGCGCGAGACGGCGACGGGCTGGCGCATGGATCTCGAGCGCCTGGAGTCGCTCCTCGCAGTCGACGAAGGCGTTTAGGTGGAAGAGATCGCGCCGTAGCATTTTTTCGCGCACGAAGCCGAGCTTCGCGAGGACGCGCGCCGACGCGCGGTTCGCGGTCATCACGCGCGCGTGGATCCGCTCGAGGCGGAGCGTCCCGAAGCCGAAGCCGACGGCGGCGCGCGCCGCCTCGGTCGCGTAGCCGTGCCCCCACTGCGGCTTCGCGATCCAGTACCCGAGCTCCGCCTTCGCGTGCGCCGCCTCGATCTGCAGGCCGACCGCCCCGACCAGCCCGCTCTCCGCGGCCGTCACCGCGAAGAGGACCGACTCGCCGCGCGCGAAGGCGGCCGGCTGCGCCTCGATCCAGGCGAGCGCGGCGCCGTCGGGATAGGGATGCGGGATCGACGCCGTCGTCCAGGCCACGCGCCGGTCGCTGCAATAGAGTGCGATCAGCCCCGCGTCGCGCGGACGCATCCGGCGCAGCCGCAGCCGCGGCGTTGCGATCTCGGGTTGAAAGCGGGTCGCCTCCGACATGACAGGACAAACCTCACGCAAAACGAAAGAAGGCCGGCGCTGCCGCCGGCCTTTTCGGACTGCTCGCCCGATGGGCTGCGGCTACTCCGCGGCGTCCGCCGGCGGCAGCACCGA
>DAINBU010000001.1:105991-171335 GCA_036732755.1 Planctomycetota bacterium | reverse complement strand
ATCGACGCCGTCATCGCGGCGACGTCGCGCAGCGCCACGGCGCGGTGGACCGCGGCAGCGTCGGTCGGAGAGAAGGGGCGCAGCACGAGGCGCGCGGTGCGCAAGGTCGGCGGCGCGCTCACGGCCGCGCCACCTTCGCCGCGCGCGTCGCCTCGTCGAGGAGGCCGAGGCACCAGCCGATCTTCTCGACGAGGCCCGTGTTCGGGCAGCCGGCGCTCAGGCGGCGGATCGCCCAGTGGAACGGCGCGACGACGTGGCCGGTGCGCCGCTCGACGAGGGTCGACTCCCAGTAGGGCCAGTCGGCCACCCAGTGGAGCGAGGTGCGCGCCGCCTCGAGCGTCGCGCCGAGCACCGCGCCGAGCTCGCAGGCGGTGACGAACCAGTCGTTGCCGAGGTCCTCGGGATCGGAGGCGTCGAGCAGGGCGCGCAGCCGCTCGTCGTCGAGGCTCGCGTCGAGGGCGAGCAGCCCGTCGCGCGAGAGGACGTCGTGCGGGGCGACGAGCGGCGCCCAGTCGACGCGGGCCGCCGCGACCATCTTCTCGACCATCTCGAGGACGCTGGCCTGGCGCTCCGCCTTCAGCGGCGACAGTTCCTCGGGGGCGACCTCCCGGAAGCCCGGGACCTGGAGCAGGTCGGGCCGCAGCGCGCGCGGCTCCGGGCGCTCGCGGTCGGCCGGCCGGTTCCAGCGGCCGAAGAAGCGCCGGTGCAGCTCGTCGGCGTCGGGGAGTTCGGCCATCGAGCGCGCAGCCTAACGGGGCTCGCTGCCGATCTGACCCGGGGCCGTCGGCGCGCCGTCCCTCGGGGGCGCGGAATCTCTCGTTGCCGTACGGTTTCCGTTCGTTAGGTTGGCGCGCCGTTTCGATGCCCGAACTCCCGGACATCCTCCTCTACCTCCACGCGCTTGCGCCCCGTGTCGTCGGGCGTCGGCTCGAACGCGTCCGCCTGTTCACGCCCTTCCTGCTCCGCAGCGTCGACCCGCCCATCACCGCCGTCCAGGGCAAGCGGTGCATCGGCCTCAAGCGCATGGGCAAGCGCATCGTCTTCGTGCTCGAGAACGAGCTCTACCTCATCCTCCACCTGATGATCGCGGGCCGCCTGCGCTGGGAGACGGCGGCCGACACGGCCACCAACGGCCACAGCCGTCAGACGGCAGTCGCGATGAAGTTGCGGGCGAAGGCTGGCGCGAAGTCGAAGGCGAAGGGGAACCTGAAGGTCGTCGCCGCGCCGCGCCTGATGACCCGGCCGGGCGGCAAGATCGGCCTCGCCAACTTCGAATTCGAAGCCGGCACCTTGATCCTCTCCGAGGCCGGCACGCACAAGCGCGCCGCGCTGCACGTCGTGCGCGGTGAGCCGGCGCTGCGTGAGCACGATCCGGGCGGACTCGAGGTGCTCGACGTCGACCTCCAGTCGTTCCGCACCGTGCTCCTGCGCGAGCAGCACACGGTCAAGCGCGCGCTCACGAATCCGCATGCCTTCAGCGGCATCGGCAACTCCTATTCGGACGAGATCCTCCATCGCGCCCGGTTGTCGCCGTTCAAGTGGACGACGAAGCTCACCGACGAGGAGGTCGCGCGCCTGCACGAGGCGACGCTGTCGGTCCTCTCCGAGTGGATCGCGCGCCTGCGCGAGGAGACCGGCCCGCGCTTCCCGGAGAAGGTGACGGCGTTCCGACCCGGGATGGCGGTGCACGGCCGCTTCGGCGAGCCGTGCCCCGTCTGCAAGAGCCCGGTGCAGCGCATCGTGCACGCCGAGAACGAGTCGAACTACTGCGCGCGCTGCCAGACCGAGGGCAAGGTGCTGGCCGATCGCGCCCTGTCGCAGCTGCTGAAGGACGACTGGCCGCGCACCCTCGAAGAGTGGGAGGCGCTGCGCACGCCGGAGGCGGGCACGCCGGCCTGACGGAGGTCGCGATGCTGGGCAGCGTTTCCGCGCCCGGATTCCGGGCGGCGCGCGTCGTCTCGTTTTGCGTCCTCGCTGCCTTCGCCGCGGCCCGGCCGCTGCGGGCGCAGGCGGCCGACGTCCCGGTCTTCGACGACGACAAGCTCCTCGCCTCGCTCACCGAGCAGTCGGTCAAGCTGCACGAACAGCACCGGCTGGTCGCGGTGGCGACGCTCGCGAAGCAGCGCGGCGAGCGGTCGAAGTGCCGGCTCGCGCTCGCGCCGCCCGCGCGCGAGAAGCTCACGCCGCCGCAGGTCTGCGTCGCGGCGCACCGCTCGACCTGGATCGTCGGCGTCGTCTTCCACTGCGACTCGTGCGCGGAGTGGCACTTCAGCGGCGCGACCGGCTACGCGATCTCGGCCGATGGCGCGATCGCGACCTGTGCGCACGTGGTCGCGCCCGAGCCCGGATCGAAGGACGAGTTCGCGGTGGCCGCCGATCCCGACGGCGTCGTCCACCCGGTGATCGAGGTGCTCGCCGCCGACCTGCGCACCGACGTCTGCATCCTGCGCGTCGAAGCGAAGGGGCTCGTGCCGCTGGCGCTGCGCACCGACTCGCGGCCGGGGGAGACGGTCTTCTGCTACGGCCACCCGCAGCACCACTTCGGCTTCTTCTCCGAGGGCGAGATCGCGCGCTTCACCACCGAGTCCCAAGACGAGCCCGACGCGAAGGACGACGTGGCACCGGCGGACGGCGACGGGAAGGCGCCCGCGAAGCCCGGCGCGGCGCCGTCGCCAGCACCGGCGAAAGGTGCGACGGGCCCGGACGGGAAGTCGGCCGACGCACTGCCCGTCGTGGTGATGGAGATCACCGCCGAGTTTGCGGCGGGGTAGAGCGGCTCGCCCGTGCTCGACGAGTGCGGCAACGTGGTGGGTCACGCGTCGGCGACCGAGGCGGTCTTCTGTGACGACGTCGAGCCGAGCGCGACGAACCACCAGATGACGCTGCGGATCGCGACCGTCGCGCGCGACGTCCTCGCGCTGATCGATCCGATCGCGCCGCCCCCCGCGAAGGACGCCCCGGTTCCGCCTTCAAAGTAAGGGCCTACGCGCGGCGGACGACTTCGGGCTGCGCCGTCTCGCCGAACTTCGCGGCGAGCGCCTTCAGGTAGCTCTCGATCGTCGCGGTCTTCGAGAAGAAAGGCGAGAGCGCGCGGAACATCCAGCTCGTCACCTCGCCTTCCTCCGTGATCGTGAGGCGCGTGCCCGCGCCGTCGGGCTCGAGGTCGAAGACCCAGCGGCCGCGGTAGCCGAGGTCCTCGTCGAGGATGCGCGTGACGCGACGCTTTCCGGCGACCGACTCGTCGACGACGTAGCGCACCGGCCCCGACCGAGTCGTCTCGCGGTAGACCGTCCTGCCGTCCTGCGGCGGGAGCAGCTCGACCGACTTCAGGTCGGCGCGCCACTGCGTCTGCGCGACGGGGTCGGCGAGCGCGGCGAAGACCTCGGCGGGCGGCCGCTTCAGCGCGATGCGCACCGCCGCCACGTGGCCGCGCGCGACCACGGATCCGGCGACGGCGACGTACCCGAGCAGCGCGACGACGACGAGGCCGGCGATCTTCAGCGCGATCATCGCGTCCTCCCCTCCACCATCAGCTGGTTGCACGCGCGCGCGAGCAGCGCGAGCCCGGCGACGGCGCGCGTCCGCTCGCGCGCGGTCAGCCGCGCCAGCGCGTCGACGAGGCGCGCGCGGTCGAGGACCGACGTCGACTGCATCGCCTCGACGCCGCGCGGCGTGAGGCGCAGCTCCGCGGCGCGGCCGTCGAGCGCGCTTCGGTCGCGCGCGACGCAGCCGAGACGCGACAGCCGCGCGAGCGTCGCCGAGAGCGTGGAGGGCGCGACGCCGAGGTGCGCGGCGAGGTCGCGCGGCCGCATCCCCGCGCGCACGTCGAGGTGCGCGAGCACGCTCGACTCCTGCTCGGTGAGCCCGAACGGCGTCGACCGGCGCCGCACGTGGCGCGCGTGGCAGGCCAGGAAGACCTGCGGGTAGAGCCTCTGGACGGCGAGCACGGCATCGGCCGCCGCCGGCGCTTCTCGGGTCGTCATGCGCGGTGGCTTAGAGCCTATCCCAGTAGGCCCTCGGTCGCCGGACGGGCGGCGGACCCGCATCTGCTTCGTTGCGCCTCCTCACCGAATCTCTCCTTTGATTCGCCTCGTCGGCGCGCCTCGCATCTGCGGGCCCGGCGCTCCGTCCGGCTCGGTCGGGCCTACTGGGATAGGCTCTTAGGGGAGCGGCGATCGTTCGTCAAAACGAACGATCTCACCAGCGGACGTCACGGCCGATCTCGGCGACGCGCAGCCGGGGATGGCGCAGCGCCGCGATCTCGCGCGCGACGCGGTCGCGCAGCGAAGGCTTCAGGTGCACCGCGAGGATCGGGACGTCGCGCTCGAGCTTCTTCAGGTCGCGCAGCAGCGACGTCGGCGTGTAGTGGCGGGCGCGCCGCGCGAGCTGCTCCATCTCGCTCGGGTACGAGACGTCGACGTAGATCGCCTGCAGGTCGCGCGTCCGGTTGGCGACGCGCCACAGCTCGTCCGTCGTGGTGGTGTCGGAGCTGAAGAGCACCGACGACTTCCCGTTCGACACGAGAAAACCACAGGTGTCGACGGTGTGGTTCACGCGGAACGCGGTCCAGGTGAGCCCCTCGACGGAGAACGGGCGCCCGTAGCGGCACGGCCGGTACTCGAGCGCCGCGCGCGCGCTCCCGTCGAGCGCGATGCGGCGGAAGTCGGGCCAGACGCGGCCGTTGAAGACGTGACGGCGCAGCCCGGACAGGACCACCGGCGTGGCGTGGATCACGATCGGCGCGGAGAGGAACGGGTAGACCTCGGCCACGAAGATCGGCAGCGAGGCGGTGTGGTCGGCGTGCGTGTGGGAGACGACGACGTGGCGCACGCGCCGCTGCTCGGCGAGCGTGAGGCCGAAGCCGAGGCTGCCGGCGTCGAGCGCGACCTTGCGGTCGATCAGGAACGTCGTGAACGGCTGGAACCGCAGCGGCGCGCGGCCGTGCGACGGGAGCAGCCGGACTAACATGGTCCGTCCCGCCTGGCGGCCGCCACGCCGCCGGCCGGCCGATCCTGAGAGAAAAGAAGGAGGGGCATCGCGTGTCCGCTCGTCCCGTCTCGAAGCCTGCGCGCCGTCTCGGGTTCGCCTCGGCGGCGCTGGCCGCCGCGACCGCCGTCGCCTCCGCCGCGGACGACGCTCCGTGGGACGTCTTGGCCGCGCACGGCCCGACCACGGACATCGTCATCGACACGGACGAGGGGACGTGGATCGGGGTCGACGTTAGCGCGGACGGGCGCACGCTCGTCTTCGATCTCCTCGGAGACGTCTACGTCCTCCCGATCGAGGGCGGCGAGGCGACGCCGATCCTCACCGGCGCCGCGTGGGAGTGGCAGCCGCGCTTCAGCCCCGACGGCGGCCGCATCGCCTTCGTGAGCGACCGCGGCGGCGCCGACAACGTCTGGGTCTGCGACCGCGACGGCAAGAACGCCCGCGCCGTCACCAAGGAGGACTTCCGCCTCGTCTACGGCCCGGAGTGGCTGCCCGACGGCGACTGGCTCCTCGCGCGCAAGCACTTCACCCACACGCGCTCGCTCGGCTCGGGCGAGATCTGGATGTACCACGCGAGCGGCGAGGGGAGCGGCGTCGCGCTCACCGACAAGCCGTCGAACACCGCCGACGTGAACGAGCCGGCGCTCAGCAAGGACGGGCGCTGGCTCTACTTCTCGCAGGCCGGCGACTTCGACTACAACAAGAACGTCTACGCCGGGATCTACTCGGTCTTCAAGATCGACCGCACCACCGGCGAGCGGTCGCTCGTCGCGGCGGGCAGCGGCGGCGCCTGCCGGCCGCGCCCCTCGCCCGACGGGAAGAGCCTCGCCTTCATCCGGCGCGTGGGACTCAAGACGGCGCTCGTCGTGCGCGAGCTCGATTCGGGCCGGGAGCACGTCCTCTTCGACGGCCTCGACCACGACACGATGGAGACGTGGTCGATCCACGGGACCTTCCCGGGCTACGCCTGGCTGCCCGACTCGAGCGCGGTCGTGATCACGGCAGGCGGGAAGATCGTCCGGATCGACGCGACGAGCGGCGCCGCGGCGCCGATCCCGTTCCACGTGCGCACGACGCAGCGCATCCACGACGCGCTGCGCTTCCCCCACAAGCTCGAGGACGGCGAGTTCGCCGCGAAGATGGTCCGCTGGCCGGTGCTCGCGCCGGACGGGAAGTCGGTCTTCTTCCAGGCGCTCGGCCAGCTCTGGCGGCAGGAGCTCGGCGCAGCCGGCGGCGCGGCGCAGGCGCTCGCGCACGGCGAGGGCTTCGCGTTCGCGCCCGCGCCGTCGCCCGACGGGCAGTCGCTCGCCTTCGTGACCTGGAAGAACGGCGTCGGCGGCCACGTCTGGCGCATGCCGGCGCAGGGCGGCACGGCGACGCCGCTCACGAAGAGCGCCGGCGACTACGCCAACCCCGTCTTCTCGCCCGACGGGAAGCGGGTCGCGTTCCTGGCCGGGACGGGCGGCTCGCTGCGCGGCGACGCGCTCTCCGAGGAGCCGGAGTTCGAGCTGCGCTGGGTCGACGCCGGCGGCGACGGCGTGCAGCACAAGATCACGACGACGGCGAACCGCGGCGCCAACCGCCGCATGCCGCGCCTCTTCTTCGCGGCCGACGGCGACCACCTGCTCTACTGCGAGACGCAGGGCGAGAAGTCGGCCTTCGTCCGCACGACGCTCGACGGCCGCGAGAAGATCGTCCTCTTCACCAACGAGGACGCCGAGGAGATCGCCCCCTCGCCCGACGGCCGCCGGGTCGCCTTCAAGGAGAAGCACCAGATCTACGTCGCGGCGCTGCCGGTGGCGATCGGGCGGCCGCTCGTGATCGGCCGCAGCGGCGCGCCGGTGCCGGTGAAGCAGCTGACCGAGATCGGCGGCTCGTGGCCGGCCTTCAGCGCCGACGGCACGCTCGTCTCGTGGGTGCTCGGCCCCGACTTCGCGACGCAGGAGGTCGCGCCGCTCCTCGTCCCGAAGCCGGCCGAGCTACCTCCCGCGGAGGAGAAGAAGAAGGAGGACGGCGCCGGGGAAAAGAAGGAGGAGGGCGCCGGCGAGAAGAAGAAGGACTTCGACGCGCGCGGCGTGCGTCCCGAGGCGGTCGTCACGCGCCTCGTCGCGAAGGCGCGGTCGGACGTACCCGCCGCGACCGTCGCGCTGGTCGGCGCGCGCCTCGTCACGATGAACGGCGACGAGGTGATCGAGGACGGGGCGATCGTGGTCGAGGGCAACCGCATCGTGAAGGTCGGGCGGCGCGGCGACGTCGCGATCCCGGCCGGCGCAAAGGTGCTGGACGTCGCGGGCCGCACGATCATGCCGGGGATCGTCGACGTCCACTCGCACATGCACTACGACGCGCTCGACGTCCAGACCGACCAGCCGTGGGAGTACCTGGCGAACCTCGCCTACGGCGTGACGACGGCGCACGATCCGTCCGCGCCGACCGAGCTCGTCTTCGCGCAGTCGGAGCTGGTGCGCGCCGGCCGCATGGTCGGGCCGCGCGTCTTCTCGACCGGCTACATCCTGTACGGCGCGAAGAACCCCAACAAGGCGGAGGTCGACTCGCTCGACGACGCGCGCCACCACCTGAAGCGCCTCGCCGCCGTCGGCGCGTTCAGCGTGAAGAGCTACAACCAGCCGCGCCGCAACCAGCGCCAGTGGATCGTGCAGGCAGCGCGGGAAGAGAAGATGCTGGTCGTGCCCGAGGGCGGGTCGCTGCTCGCGATGAACGAGACGATGTGCCTCGACGGCCACACCGGCATCGAGCACAACCTGCCGGTCGCCCCGCTCCACAAGGACGTCGTCGAGCTCTTCGCGAAGAGCGGCACCGGCATCACGCCGACGCTCATCGTCTGCTACGGCGGCCTGAACGGCGAATACTGGTGGTACCAGCACGACCGCGTCTTCGAGAAGGAGCCGCTGCGCTCGCTCACGCCGCCCGGATGGCTCGACGAGAAGGCGCGCCGGCGCGGCGCGTTCGCGTTCGACGACGACTTCCAGCACTTCCGCGTCGCGCAGGCGTGCCGCGACGTCCTGCGCGCGGGCGGCCACATCCAGCTCGGCGCGCACGGGCAGCTGCAGGGGCTCGGCGCCCACTGGGAGCTCTGGATGCTCGGGCAGGGCGGCATGACGCCGCTCGAGGCGATCCGCTGCGCGACCTTCTACGGCGCCTGGTACCTCGGCCTCGACGGCGACCTCGGCTCGCTCGCGCCGGGCAAGCTCGCCGACTTCGTCGTGATGGCGAAGAACCCGCTCGAGAAGCTCGAGAACAGCGACTCGATCGAATTCACCGTCGCCAACGGTCGCGTCTTCCGTGCGGCGACCATGGAGCAGACGCTGCCCGAGCCGCGGCCGCGGCCGCCCTTCGCATGGGAGGTCCGTTGAAGCCCGACGCGAACGATCGCCACGCGCGCAGCGCGGCGCCCCCCTCGCGCGGACCGCCGCCGCCCTCGCTCGGCGAGCAATGGCCGGCGGTCGCGCTCCTCCTGGTGCTCGTCGCCGCCGGCGTCGGGATGGGCGTGATCGCGATCCGGCACATGAACGCGCTGCAGCGCGACGGCACGACCTCGCGTTACGCCGTCGTGCTCCAGGTCGGCACGCCGGCGGTGATCGGCGGCGCGATCCTGGGCTTCGCGTTCGTGCTGGCGCGGCGGCGCGGGACGACGCCGTTCGCGCCCCACCCGGCGGCGGGCGCGCCGGGCCGCATCTCGCGCTTCGCCGTCTTCCTGGTCCCGCTCGTGGTGGTCGCGCAGATGGCGGCGGCGCTGCTCGGCGGCGCGTCGCGCTCGGCGTGGTCGACCTACCTGCTCGCCAGCCTGATCCCGCTCGTCCCGGCCGCGATCGTCGGCTTCGGCGCGCTGCTGCTCTCCGCCGACACCGAGGGGACGCGCCACCGCGGCAAGCCGCCGTCGCGCATCACGCCGCCCACCGATCCGCCCGACGCCGGGCTCGAGTAGATCCGCTCCAAGGTCGCCCGGAAACGCGGCGAGCGGGCCTTCGCCCGCTCGCGCTCGCGCACTCCTCCGGCGTTCCGCCGCCGTCAGCTCTTCGTGTACTTCCCCTCCATCATCGGCTGCCAGTTCTTGCCGTCCTGGGAGGCCGACATGAGGAACTTGTAGGCGCCGCCGCTCACGTCGAACGAGCAGCGCGTGTTGCCCTGCGGCCCCTCGTTCGACATCTCGAGCACGTCGCCCTTCCAGTTCCCGGCGAAGACCTGCAGGGTCCCGCCCATCGAATCGGTCCAGACCAGCTCGTTGCACTTCTTGGCGTCGTTCCAGCTGAAGATCCCGTGGCCGCGGAACGCCACCTTGCCGTCGCGCGACTGCTCGTAGTCCTGGATCACGACGAAGCCGTCGATCGCGACGGCGTTCTTCACGCGGCCGGTCGCGGTGCAGCCCTTCGGCTCCCACGGCGACGGCATCATCTTCTCCTCGCCCACCCAGTTGCCCGCGAGCTTCGCGAGCTGCTGGTGCGGGGCGCCGGGCTTGGGCATCTGCATGTCCATGGATGCATCTCCTGTCTGTTCGCGGCACGACGGCGGGGTTCGACCGACCGGGCGCAGATCTGTTACCTGCCGCCTGCCATTCCTTTTTCCAGCGCGGGGCGAAGCGGTCTACCCGCGGCGCGCGGCGCGCGGAAGGGAGGGCGCGCCGCGCCGGCCGATCGCCGGGCGGACCCCTCGGCCGACCGCTCGGCGGCTCAGCGTGCGCCGGGCGCCGCCGGCGCCGCGGGCGCGAGCCGCAGCGCGCGGAACTCGGAGCCGGCGCGCCACTCGGGCGGCGCCGCGTCGTCGAGGACGTGGCGCGCGACGGCGTAGAGGGCGCCGAGGTCCTCGAGCGTCCCGTCGTAGCTCCACGCCGGGTCGAACTCGTCCTTCACCTTGTGGTAGTGGTCGGCCGTGTAGCGCTTGCGCTGCGCGATCCCCCACCCTTCGGGCCGGTCGGGGAAGTCGAGGCCGCCGCTGATGTAGAGCCCCGGCACCCCCTTGCGGGCGAAGGAGAGCTGGTCGCTGCGGAAGAAGCGGCCCTGCTCGGGCATCGGGTCGGGGACGAGGCGGCGCTGCTGCGCGCGCAGCGCGTCGCCGAGCAGGTCCTCGAGCGTCGTCTGCCCCATCCCGATCACCGCGAGGTCGCGCGTGCGCCCCAGCACGTTCATGCCGTCGAGGTTGATCATCGCCGCGGTCTTCTCGAGCGGGACGACGGGGTGGTCGCAGTACCACTGCGAGCCGAGCAGCCCGCGCTCCTCGCCCGTGACGAAGAGGGCGAGCGTCGAGCGCTTGGGTTTCTCGGGCGCGCGCGCGAGGGCGCGCGCGAGCGCGAGGATCCCGGCGCAGCCGCTCGCGTTGTCGATCGCGCCGTTGTAGATGCGATCGCCGTCGAGCGTGTCGTCCTTGCCGAGGTGGTCCCAATGCGCGCACAGGACCAGCCACTCGTCGCCGCCCGGCGCGCCGCCGGCCGCGCGCGCCGGATCGCCGCCCGGCAGCACGCCGACCACGTTGCGCGAGCGCAGCGGCTGGATCTTCCGCTCGAGCGCGCACGCGACGGTCACGCCGAGCTCGACCGGCCGGAACGCGTCGGTCGCCGCCGCCGCCTTCAGCGTGCCGAAGTCCTTGCCGGCCCGCTGCAGCAGCGCGAGCGCGGCGTCGCGACCGATCCACGCCTCGAACGCGCAGCGCGACGCGCCGCGGTCCTCGCGCACGAGGTCGAAGCTCGTCCCTCCCCACGAATTGCGCACGACCTCCCACGGGTAGGCGGCCGCCTCGGTCTCGTGGACGAGGATCGCGCCCGCCGCGCCGCGGCGCGCCGCCTCCTCGAACTTGTAGGTCCAGCGCCCGTAGTAGGTCATCGCCGGCCCGCCGAAGCGCTCGTCCGCGAGCGGCGGATCGTTGACGAGCATGAGCAGGACCTTGCCCTTGCAGTCGACGCCCTTGTAGTCGTCCCAGCGGTACTCCGGCGCGGCGCAGCCGTAGCCGACGAAGAGCAGCGGCGCGTCGGCCACCGCGACCGACGGCTCCTGCCGGCGCGAGAAGACGACGCACTCCGTGAGCGGCGCCAGCGTCTTCCCGCCGACCGAGAGCTCGGGCGCGCGCGCCGGGTCGAACTGCAGGAGCTCGACCTTCTGCTCGAAGGAGCTCGCGACGCCCGGCTTCCAGCCGGCGGCGGCGAGCTGCGCGGAGAGGTAGGCGACGGCCTTCTCCTCGCCGGCGCTCCCGATGCCGCGCCCCTCGAACTCGTCCGAGGAGAGCGTCTGCAGGTCGCGCTTGAACTCGTCGGCGGAGAAGAGCCCGTCGCCGACCGGCCGCGGGCCGGGCGCGGCGAGCTGCGCCTCCCCGTCGACGTCGCGCGCGGGCGAAGCCGCGCAGACCCACGCGAAGAGGACGAGGCTCGGCGCGAACGACATCGATCGACCTCCGGGAACGGCCGGCGGGAGGGCGCCGGCGGGACGGGGAGCGCGGGCGGGGCGCGGGATTGTAGGACGGCGCGGCGAACCGCTCGCCGGCCCGTTCGTTGACAGGCGCCGCCGATCGACTACGTTTGTAGACGATCAGCGACGACCCCCGCCGACGTCCCCCGGGAGAACGCCGTGGCCGACTCCGCCCCCGACGCCCTCGCCCCCGCCGAGTGGAAGGTGATGAAGTTCGTCTGGCGGCGCGGGCGCGCCGCGGCGCGCGACGTGATCGCGCACGCCGCCACCGCCCACGACTGGCGGCCGAGCACGGTCAAGACGCTGCTCAAGCGGCTGGTCGACAAGGGGCACCTGAAGGCGACGCGCGTCGGCAACAGCTTCCTCTACGAACCGGTCGAGTCGGCGCTCCCCTCGCTGCAGCGCGCGGCCGACTCGCTGCTCGAGCACGCGGTCGACGGCCTCGCCGGCCCGCTGCTGGTCCACCTCGTGAAGCGCAGCCGCCTCGGCGCCGAGGAGATCGCCGAGCTGCGCGCTCTCCTCGACGCGAGGAAGGGGCGCGGCCGGTGAGCGCGGCGATCGACACGATGGCCGCGGCGTGGCTGGCGTTCCTGCGCGAGCGCGCGGAGGCGGGGCTCGTCATCCTGGTGCCGGTCGCCGCGATCGTGCTGCTCCTGCAGTGCGTGCGCCGTGGCCGGGGCGCCCCCCATTTCCGAAGTGCGCTCTGGTTGGCGGCCCTCGCCGTCCTGGCGCTGCCGGTCGAGCGGCTCGTCCCCGCGGCGTGGATCCCGCGGCGCGTCACCGCGGCGCTCGCGCCGTTCGAATTCGGTCCGCGGCCGCCGTCGCTGCAGGCGCCGCGCGCGCTTCCCGACGTTGCGGCGGCGGACGCGCGGCGCCCGGACGCCGCGCGCGCGACGCCGGCCGCCCTCGCCCGCGCCTCCGGGCCGGACGGTCGGCCGACCGCCGCGACGCTCCTCTTCGTGGCCTGGCTCGCCGTCGTCGGCGCGCTCCTGGTCCGCTTCGCGCGCAGCCACGGGCGGACGCGCGCGGCGCTGCGGCGCGCGACCGCGCTCCCCGACTCCGAGCTGCCGCTTCCGGCCGCCGAGCTGGCGCGCCGCGCCGGGCTGCGCCAGCTGCCGCCGCTCGTCGTGAGTGACGAGCTGCCGGCGCCGTCGACCTGCGGCGTCTTGCGGCCGGTCGTCGTGCTGCCGCCCGGCCTGCGCGCGGCGGCGGGCGACGACGGGATGACCTTCGTGCTGCTGCACGAGCTCGCCCACGTCCGCCGGCGCGACCCGCGCCTCGCGCTCTTCGAGCGCCTCGTGCGCATTGCCGCCTTCTTCCACCCCACCGCCTGGATCGCCGGCGCCCGGCTCGCGCACGAGCGCGAGCAAGCGTGCGACGACGCCGCGCTGTCCGAGCTCCCGGTCGCGGCGCGACCGGCCTGCGCCGAGACGCTGTTGCGGTTGATCGAGCGGTCGAGCCGCGCGCCGGCGGCCGAGGCGCTCGCCCTTTCGAGAGGAGGTCGCACCATGAAGCGCCGTCTGCTCCGCATCGTCGATCCGACGCCCGCCGCCTCCCGCATGACGCCGCGCGCACGCCTCGCCGCGGGCGCCGCCGCCGCCGCGCTCCTCGTCGCGCTCGCCGCGCGCGGCGCGCCACCGATCGCAGCGAGCGTCGCTCCACCGTCCGCGCAGGAGCCGCCGGCCGCGCCCGCCGCCGCCGCTCCGCGCGCCGCCGATGCGACGGTCGAGGCGGTCCGCGCCGGCGTCGACTGGCTCCTCCGCCACCAGGAGGAGGACGGCCACTGGAGCGCCGCCGCCTTCGACGCGCGCTGCAAGGACGCCGCGTGCGCCGGTCCGGGCGACGCGAAGTTCGACGTGGGCGTCACGGCGCTCGCGGCCGAGGCGCTGCTCGGCGTCGGTGACGAGAAGCTGAAGCCCGCCGTCACGCGCGCGCTCGACTGGCTCGTCGCGAAGCAGGACACGATCAAGGGCCTGATCCGGACGCCCGGTCCGCCTTCGTCCCACGCGCACTACGAGCACGCCTACGCGACGCTCGCGCTGGTCGACGCCACGGGGCTCGACCCGAAAGGACGCTGGAAGGATCCGTCCCGGCGGGCGATCGACTATCTCTTCCGCATCCGCAACCCGTACCGCGGCTGGCGCTACGGCGAGCGCGACGGCGACAACGACACCTCGCTCACCGGCCTCGTGCTCCTCGTGCTCGGCGGCGCGCGGACCTCGGGCTTCGAAGTTCCCGGCGACGAGCTCGGCGGTGCGCTGAAGGGCGGGCTCGCCTTCCTCGACGAGATGACCGATCCGACGACGGGCCGGACCGGATACCAGCAGAGGGGAGGCTTCACGGCGCGCACGACCGAGGCGATGGCGCGCTTCCCCGCGCAATCGTCGGAGTGCCTGTCGGCGATCTCCCTCAATGCGCGCTTGTCGGTCGCAGGCGCCGGCGCCGGCGACCCGCTCGTCCCGAAGCAGATCGCGCTCCTCGCCGCGCAGCCCGCGAAGTGGGACGAGAAGGGGGCGACGACCGACTTCTACTACTGGTACTTCGCGACGCGCGGGCTGATGCTCGCCGGCGGCGACGCGTGGACGGCGTGGAAGGCGGGCGTCGCGGGCGAGCTCGTCGCTCACCAGTCGAAGCAGGGCGATGGCGCCGGCTCCTTCCCGCCGGCCGACGCGTGGAGCGCGCAGGGCGGCCGCGTCTATGCCACCGCGCTCAATCTCCTCACGCTGGAGATCTGCGCGCGGCCGCGCTGACGGGCGGGCGAACCGGTGGTACCTTGGGTCCCGACGCCCCACCCGCGGGACGCGCCGTCCCGTGGGGCCGAGGCCGGACGGGAACTTCCTTCGATCCGTCGGGCAGCTTCGCGGGAAGCTCCGCCCGGTACATCGGTTGCCAAGGCCGCGCCCCCTCCATGCACCCTGGACTCCTGCCCCGCCTCGCCGTCGCCCTGCTCGCCACGTCCGCCACGGCCTGCATGCCCGGCCTCTTCACTCCGGCGACGACGGTCCAGACGCCGCGCGGACCGGAGAAGGCGATCCTCGCCGACGCCGACGAGTTCCCGCGCTTCCGGCTGCCCGACCACGGGACGAAGCTCTCCGAGGTCGATGCCGACGACCTCGCCGACGACACCGAGCTCGTCATCCTCGACCGCGACGGCGAAGCGCGCGCGCTGGTCCTGAGCGAGATGTCGTACCACCACGTCGCGGAGGGCACGCTCGGCGGCCGTCCGATCGCGCTCGCCTACTGCATCGTCTGCGACTCCGCGGTCGCGCTCACGCCGGTCGTCGACGGCCGCACGCTGCACGTGAGCGCGGGCGGGCTGTCGAACGGCGTCGTGCTGCTGCGCGACGACGAGACCGGCTCCTACTGGAACATCTTCACGGGCGAGGCGCTCGCGGGCCCGCTCGCCGGCAAGACGATGGCGACGTTGCCGGTGGCGCGCATGCGCGCCGTCGAGGCGCGCGCGGCGCGGCCCGGGCTCGAGCTCGTGCGCGCCGACACGTCGCTCTACGGCCGGATGTGGATCGCCGGCGTCGAGAAGCTCGCGCGCCGGCCGGCCGGCTACATGCCGCCCTGGTTCCGGCGCACCTTCGGCCATCCGGACGGGCGGCGCGAGGAGCTCGAGCTCGGGCTGGGCGTCGTCGCGGACGGCTTCGCCCGCTTCTATCCCGCGAGCGAGCTCGCCAAGCGCGGCGGGCCCTTCGTCGATCGCGTCGGCCGCGCCGAAGTGCGCGTCGACCAGGACGGCCACGGGCTCGGGCGCGCGGAGGCGGTCGACGCCGCCGCGGCGCCGTTCGTGGTGTGGGGCCGCTGGTACGGCTTCGCCGCGTCCTTCCCCGGCTGCGACGTCTGGAGCGCCGCCGCGCCCGCGGCCGATCCGACGCCCGACGCGCTCGCCGGCCTGCGCGCTCCCTGCGCCGATCGCTGAGCCGCCGCGCCGCATCGCATCGCGCCGGAAATGAATTCCGAGAAGCGAATGCAGGCTTGAGCCGCTCCTTTCCATTCAGCCGACTCGGGGTACGGGGTCTCCCATGCAACCCGTCCTCCTCGGCCAACTGCTCGTCAACTTCGGCATCGTCACCGAGGCGCAGCTCAAGAGCGCGCTCGAGACGCAGCGCCGCGGCGTCCCGCGCAAGCGGCTCGGCGACCTGCTCGCCGCGCAGGGGCTCGTCGACGAGAACAGCCTGCGCGGGATCCTGCGCGTCCAGAAGCGCAAGCTCGACGCGGCGCAGGTCGCCGCCGCAGGAACGGAGTCGCTGGCGCAGCGCCTCGCGGGGCGGCCGCTCGGCGACTTCCTGAGCGTCGCGCGCGAGCTCAACGCCTCCGACCTCCACCTGACCCCGGGCCGGCCGCCGATCGTCCGCATCGAGGGCGTGCTGCGCGAGCTCGAGGTGCCGCCGCTCACGAGCGAGCGCTGTCGCGACCTGCTCGTCGACGCGCTCCCGTCCGACCAGCGCCGCGAGCTCGAGGCGAAGCGCAGCCTCGACGCCGCGCTGGTCGATCCGCGCGCCGGCCGCTTCCGCCTCCACGTCTTCGAGCACGGCGGCGCGCACGGCCGCGCCGTCTCCGGCGTCCTGCGCGCGATCCCGGACCAGGCGCGCGACTTCTCGACGCTCGGCCTGCCGCCGCAGCTGCAGCAGGTCTGCCGGCTCGACCAGGGGCTGGTGCTGATCACCGGCGCGGTCGGGTCGGGCAAGTCGACCACGCTCGCCGCGCTGCTCCAGACGATCAACGCCACGCGCGCCGTCCACGTGGTCACGATCGAGGACCCGATCGAGGTCCGCTTCGAAGCGAAGAGGGCGCTCTTCTCGCAGCGCGAGGTCGGCGCCCACACGCGCGACTTCTCGAGCGCGCTGCGCGCCGCGCTGCGCGAGGACCCCGACGTGATCGTGATCGGCGAGATGCGCGACCGGGAGACCGCCTCGATCGCGCTCACCGCCGCGGAGACGGGCCACCTCGTGCTCGCGACGCTGCACACGAGCAGCGCCGACCGCACGATCCACCGCATCCTCGACCAGTTCCCGATCCAGCAGCGCGAGCACGCGCGCACCGTGCTCGCCAACGTGCTGCGCACCATCGTCTGCCAGCAGCTCGTGCCGTCGAGCGACGGCACCGGCCGCGTGCTCGCCGCCGAGATCCTGCACGTGAACCCCGCGGTCGCGAACCTCATCCGCGAGGACCGCATGTTCCAGATCCCGGCCGTGATGCAGATGAGCCGGCGCGACGGGATGTGCCTGATGGACGAGTCGCTGGCGGCGCTCGTCAAGGCGAGCCGCATCTCCGCCGACGAGGCGCGCGCGCGCGCCACCGACCCCGACCTCATCCCGCAGGTCGCCTGAGGAGCTCCCCGTGATCGACCTGCAGGCGATCTTCCGCGCCGCGAGCGCGCTCGAGGCCTCCGACGTCCACCTGCGCAGCGGCCAGGCGCCGCGCGTGCGCCTGGACGGCGAGATGTCCGTCCTCGAGGGGATGCCGGCGCCGACGCTGGCCGACCTCGCGCGCGTGCTCGAGGGGCTGCTGACCGACGCGCAGCGCCAGCGCCTCGCGCGCGACGGCGAGGTCGACTGCGCCTGCGTCGACGAGCACGGCACGCGCTATCGCGGCAACTTCTTCCGCGACGCGGCCGGCCTCTCCGCCGCGCTGCGCCGCATCGACGCGCGCATCCGCACGCTCGCCGAGCTCGGCCTGCCGCGCGAGGTCGAGCAGCTCGCGCACGTGCGCCGCGGCCTCGTGCTCGTCACCGGCGCGACCGGCTCCGGCAAGAGCTCGACGCTCGCCGCGCTGATCGACGTGATCAACCACCAGCACGCGCGCCACGTGATCACGCTCGAGGACCCGGTCGAGTTCGTGCACAAGAGCCAGGTCTCGGTCATCCAGCAGCGCGCCGTCGGCGACGACGTTCCCGACTTCGCGACCGGCGTGCGCGACGCGCTGCGCGCCGACTGCAACGTGCTCCAGGTCGGCGAGCTGCGCGACGTCGAGACGATGCGCGCCGCGCTCACCGCGGCGGAGACCGGGATGCTGGTCTACGCCACGCTGCACACCAACGACGCCGCGCAGTCGGTCGACCGCATCGTCGACGTCTTCCCGGTCGCGGAGCAGGCGCAGGTGCGCGCGATGCTCGCCGAGAGCCTCACCGGCGTCCTCTCGCAGGTGCTGCTCAAGCGGAAGAAGGGCGGCGGGCGCATCCCGGCGACCGAGCTCATGGTCGCGACGCCCGCGATCGCCGCGATCGTCCGCGACGGCCGCTCGCACGAGATCGCCAACGCGATCCAGGGCGGCAAGGCGCGCGGCATGCACCGCCTCGACGACTCGCTCGAGCGCCTCCTGCGCGACGACCTGATCTGGCGCGACGACGCGCTCGCCTGCGCGCACCAGCGCGCCCGCTTCGAGCGCCGCCCCGCCACCGTTCCGTCTTGAGCCGCTCCGCCCGCGCTCACTTCGGGTGCGGGTGGTCCGCCTGGAACTTCTCGACGAAGCCGGTGCACGACAGCACCGCCTTGCGCTTGGTCGCGGCGCCGAGGATCCCGAAGGTCAGCCAGTTCACGACGTGGCCGCTCTTGCCGGTCAGCTCGTAGGAGCTGCCCTTCCCCGCCTCCTGGAACGTGAAGATCGCCGCGGTCATGTGGCCGGCGCCGTCCTTCTTCTCGCCGATCAGGAGGTTGTTCTCCTCGCGGGTCGTCCACGAGTCGGCGTGCAGCGTCTTCTCGATCTCCGTGCGCAGGAGCTTCTGGTCCATGTTCGTGTAGCTGTCGTTCCAGACGCCCGCGTTCGTCGCGCACGCCGCAAAGGCGAGCACCACGACCGCCAGCCCGAGACGCTTCGACCTCATCGCTCGACTCCTCGCCTGACCCGTCGCGGGTCGCCGTCCCGTTCGCGCGCCGCGCTGCGCGGAGCTCCTCCTGAACGGGTCGGCGGGATCATGCCGCACGGCGCCGGCAAGTGCGAGCGACGACGCCGAGGCCGAGCGGGCGACGACGACCGCGCCTACACTCGCGCGACCGCGCGGCCGGGCGCCGCGCACGATGGAGCCACCCTCATGCGATCGAAGCGTCCGTTCCTCGCCGCCCTCCTCGCGCTTTTCCCCCTCGGCGGCTGCACCTCGCACTCCCACTGCACCGCCTGGAGCGGCGTCCTCGACATCCGCGGCGTGCCGGCCGAGTACCAGCAGACGACCGTCTACGCGATCCACGGCCTGTTCGTCTTCTCGCTCCTCGGCGACGCCTCGATCGAGACGGCCGTCCGCGAGTTCACCGCCGAGGCGAGCTCCCGCAACGCGAAGCGGATCAACATCGAGCAGACCGACAAGTCGTACTACTGGTGGGTGTTCCCGCCGATCTCGTTCTTCGTGCAGCCGGTCGTCATGGAGATCAGCGGCCTGGTCGAAGGGACCTCCGGGCCGGGCGCGAAGTAGCGCGGGGCGTGAGTCGTCCGTCGTTCCTCACACGACCGCCTTGACGATCGAGATCAGCGAGAAGACGAGCATCACGAGCAGCCAGATGAGCGCGAGCACGGCGATCACGATCGCGCCGAGGGTGTCGGTGATGCTGCAGAGGATGCCGGGGACGATCGCGTGCAGGAGGGTCAGCACGAACTGGCCGAGCAGCGCGGTCAGGACCAGGAAGACGAGCCCCTTGTTCTGCAGGAAGCGCGGGTGGGCGATCACGAGGCAGACGCACGCCGCGAGCTTCAACAGCATCAGGACGCCGAGGACCGCCGTCGCGCCGCCGGTGTTGAAGGAGCCGTAGATCGCGAGGTAGGCGATCGTCCCGAACGGGACCGCCAGGAACATCGCGACCATCACCATCAGCAGCACGAACGCGACGATGATGAGGATGATCGAGCCGACCACGCCGATCAGCGAGACGATCAGCGAGAGGATCCCCTGCAGGCGCCCCTGCACACGGTCGGGCAGCAGCAGCGCGAGCGCCATCAACAGGACCGAGAAGACCACCAGCCCGTCGAGCAGCGCGAGGTACTTGAGGCCGAGCCCGGGCGCCTCGCTCGGCAGGTCGCTCGCGCTCTTCTTCGCATCCTTGATCTCGTCGGCCGACATGCCCGAGCCTTCGAGCGCCTTCGACATCGCACTGTCGACGTTGCCGCCGCCCTTCGGCACCGACGGGAGCACGCTCGTCCCGACCACGTCGACGAGCAGCGCGAGCACGAAGAGGATCAGGCCGGCGACGAACCACGGCAGCCGGAAGCGATCGACGAGGTCGACGGTGCCCATGCGCTGCCCCCGTCACTCCACCTTCCACCGCAGGAGCGCGGTGGCGGCGGGGCCGCCGAGGTTCGTGATCGTGAGCGAGCCGCCCGCCTCGAAGGCGGTGAGGACGATCTTCGCCTTGTCGTCCGCCTCCCCGATCATCGACGAGCGCGACAGCTTCTTGTGCCCTTTGAGGTCGCGCCCCTCGCGCTTGGCGACGAAGCTCACGTCGACCGTCCCCGGTCCCGCGAGCTCGAGCGTCGCGCTGCGCACGGCGCGCTCGCTCTTCGCCACCTTGCACTCGACGGGGAAGGAGGTGACGGTGTACTCGCCCTTCGCGTTGAACGGATTGGGAGAGAGGTCGCTCGCCGCGAGCTCCTGGCTCTTCGCGAACTTCGCGAGGAGTCCGCTCTTCCAGCTCTCGAGCGTCTCGCCGAAGTCCGGATCGCCCTGCCCGCCGCGCTTCGCGCAGACCACTAGGAGCACGACGGCGACGACGAGCAGAAGCCCGAGGACGATGAACGCGCCCTTCTTGCTCCCCATCACCTGCTCCTGATGTCGCGACCGCGCGCTGCGCCGCTCGTCACTGATCCTGGATCGGCTTCCGGAAGGTGCTCGTCTTCGGCGAGATCGCCGGATCCTGGAGCAGCCGGGTCTTCTCGAGCATTCCCCAGTCGATGCGCTTGCCTGTTCCCGGGACCACGACCACCACGCTCGACCCCTCGAGTGCGCGCTGACCGGCGGCCGGCACCGTGCGCTTCACCGTGTTCAGGCGCCCGAGCCGCGTCTCGTCCGCGGTCGGCGTCTCGAAGGACTGCACGGCCTTGAGCTTCGCGGCGTCGATCGCCTTCGCCGCGTCCTCGTACTTCGTCCCCACCCGCACGTTGGGGACCTCGACCGCGCGCCCGATCGGAGTGAGCAGGATCGGATCGTCCTCGCTCACCGGCGTGTCCTTCGGCTGGTTCTGCATGCCGACCAACCCGACCGAGTTGTCGAATCCGGCCGGGAAGAGGTCGGGCGGCAGCACCTTCACGTTCGCGAGCTTGCTCTCCGCGAGGATCTTCTTGGCCTCCTCGACGGACTTGAGCATCACGTCGGGCATCTGGATCCGCCCCTTCTCCGCGACGAGATTGACCGTGCTCCCCTCCTGCGTGAGCTGCCCGGGAGCCGGATCCTGGCTGATGATCGTTCCCGCCTTCGCGCGGTCCTTGTCCTGCTGGGTCACGGCGGCGACGAGCCCGAGGTCGTGCAGCGCCGCCGTCGCCTCGGTCGCCTTCTTGCCCTTCAGGTCGGGGATGCGGCGCAGCGGCGGCTCGTAGACCAGCTCGACGATCGTCTCGTCCTCGACCACGTCCTCGCCGGCGTCGGGCTTCTGGCGCAACACCCGGTTGGCCCTGTTTGGATCCTTGAACTCGGGCTGCAGCGAGAGCTTGAGCCCCGCCTCCTTGACCCACTCGCGCGCCTCGTCGAGATCCTTGCCGACCAGCTCGGCCATCTTTCCCGACTTCTTCCCGCCCGAGAGCGCGAAGATCGTGATCCCGACGCCGACGAGGAGGAGCACGCCCGCGGCGACCGCGACGATCCACCACGGGAACTTCTTGGGCGTCGGCACCGCCGCAGTCTTCACCTGGAAGCCGACCGGGCTCCCTTCGGTGAAGGACTCCTCGTTGTCGACCTCGACGACGTCGAACTGCAGCTTGTAGCTGCCGGCCGCCACGGTCGGCGGCACGGTGATCCTGACCTTGTACTGCGTCGTCTCGTCGACCTTGAGCTTGCGCTCGGGCACGTCCTGCAGCTTGAACCACGCCTTCTGGGCCGGATCGGCGGCCGAGATGCGGCCGCGCGCGTAGATCGGGCGCCCCGACGCGTTCGACACGGTGAATACGACCTCGGAACCGCGCTCGCGGTCGAGCTCGATCGTCTCGGCCGCGGGCTTGATGGTGAATGGACGCGACATCAGTGAGCTCCTTCGACTTCCTCTAGGATCAGTTCGTAGGTGACGAATGCCGGCTTCTCGGCCTCGACGATCTGCTGGACGAGGTCGCGCAGCCGGCGCGCAGCCGCGGGGGCGCGCACGACGCAGTGGAACGGACGCGCGCGGCCGGCGGCGTCGACCTCCTCGTCCACGACGAAGCCTTCGACGCCGGTCGCCGTCTCGAGGAAACGCACGAGCCCGGCCCGCGTCCCGCGCTCCTTCGCGAGCTGCGCCGCCTCTGCGATCAGGAGGCGCAGGCGTCCGGAGCTCGGCAGCATCCGTTGCGGGGCGCGACTGTGGCGCCGCGCCGTCCCGGACCGGCGCGCGTCGTCGGTCCAGCGCGCGAGGTTCACCCAGTGGGCCAGGAACGGGACGAAGCGCGCCGGCGCCCGCAACGGGTCGAAGCACGCGTCGAGGTTCTCGAGCGCCGTCTCGATCGGCGCGTGGTGCGCCTCCATCGCGGCGACCAGGCCTTCCAGCACGCTCTCTTTCGCGCGGGTGCGCTGCATCACCTGGGGCAGCAGGGCGGCGATCCGTTCGCGGTGCATGGTCGCCTCAACCCTCGTCGTCGAGCGCGGAGGCGACGTCGAGCTGGTGCGATCCGGAGCAGAGGAGCCAGTCCCCCGGCAGGGTGACCTTCTCCCGCGACTCCTTCGCCGAGACCTGCTCGAAGTTGCGCTCCTGCTTGCGGCGGCGGTGGACGCCGAGCGCTCCCGCCGAGAGCAGCACGCCGCTGCCGCCGTCCCCGGCGACCGTCTCGACCGGATGGAGGCGGCTCACGTCGCGCAGCGGCAGCCCGCAGTTCACGTCGACCGCGCTCCAGGTCGCGCCGCTCGCCGAGCTCGAGATCGAGAGGACGCCGGCGTGGTGGGTCGCCGCGTGGACCATGTCGCCGACGAAGGCGAGCGCGTGGCAGCTGCCGCCCTTCCAGCCGTTGGCGAACGCGACCCACTCCGACGGCGCGTCCTCGGTCGAACGCACGCCCCAGCGCATGCAGCCGGAGCCTTCGCTCGCCTTCTCGGCGGCGAGCGCCGCCCACAGGAAGAGCTGGCCCGCGTCGCGCTGGACCTCGAGGCAGGTGATGTCGGCGTCCTTCATGCCGATGTGCCGGTACGAGCCCGGCGCGCCGGCGCGCGAGGAGAGGTAGACGCCGCGCGTCTGGCGCGCCGCGACCGCGATCGAGACGGCGCCCCGTTCGTGGACCGCGACGGCGACGGCCGACATGCCGAGGTCCTGCGCCGCCGGCTCGACGACGATCGGCAGCGGCGTCGAGCCGGACGCGAGCGCGAGCTCGTAGAGCCCCTTCTCGGTCGCGAGCAGCAGCACCGGCTCCTGCTCGCGCATCATCCAGGCGAGGTCGTTGACCTTGAAGTCGAGGCGGCGCGGCGGCGACCAGGTGTCGCCGCAATCGCGCGAGACGTGGACCTGCGAGGCGTCGTTCCCGTCGACCACCATGTGGGTCGAGACGGCCAGGATCCCGGCGCGGTCCTGGTGGTTCTCGATCACGTGGACCCGCTCACCCGCGAAGCGGCGCAGGAGCTCCCAGCCGTCGCCGTCGTTGACGCTGCGGTAGAGCCCCTCGCCCGCGGCCGCGTACCACGTCTGCGGCTGGAAGGGGTCGACGCTCACGCAGTCGACCTTCTCGGACGGCGCGTCTTCGACCTCGAGGCGCACGTCGGAGACGTAGCGCACCCCCGGCTCGGCGAGCGTGGCGTCGTAGACGGTCGAGATGCGCAGCTCCTGCCCGAACCGCCACCCCTCGTGGCCCCCCTCCGAGGCGAGCGGCGAGAGCGTCCGGTGCAGCCGCTCGAGCACGCGCGAGCGCACCGTTTCGGGTTCTTCTTCGGCGTGGACGATCACGCGCGCGCGCACTGTGACCGGCTTGAAGCGGGCCCAGCGCACGCGGCAGGCGGTGCCGAGCGTCTTGCGCAGGTCGAGCTCCGACTGGACCTTCGCGCGCACCTCCTCGCCGCAGAACTCCTCGAGGAGGGCGCGCGGGAGCTGTCCCTTGTCGATCCGGTTCGGCGCGACCTGCGGGACGATGACGACGTCGACGGTGCCGGGCGTCGCGTGCTGCCAGAGGCTCTGCGCCGCGAAGGCGCTCGCGCGCGCGACGCCGCCCGACGAACGCAGCGCGAGGATGCGGTAGTCGTCGGCCGTGACGGCGCGCTGCAGCGTGCGGAACTCCTCGGGACCGCGCAGCAGCGCGGCCTCCTGCGACTCGACGTCGCGGCCGCCGGTGGCCATCGCGGGGTTGGTCACGGCGAGCCCCGCGATCGGCGTCTTCAACACGGTGAGCGTCCCGGCCGCGACGTTGCCCTCGCTCCCGCCGCCGCGGCGGTACCACGCCCGGATCTCCCGCTCGCGCGCCGGGACCGGGACGAGCCCCTGCGCCCCCGACCCGAAGAGGATGCGACCGCTCACGCGATCGACGACGTAGACGCGCTCGTCCGCGTCGGCGAGGCTGAAGCTCTCGCGCTCCTCCCAGATGAGGAAGGACTTGTCGCCGAAGCGGCGCGCGTTCGACCGGTCGGTCGCCTCGGTCTCGAGCGCCTCGACGCCGACCACGAGGTCGAGGCCGCCGCCGGTCGGCGCGACGATCGGCGCGTGGCGCACCGTGAAGGTCTGCCCGGGCTGGCCGGTCGAGCGGCCGAGCAACTCGCCTTCGACGAGCTCGCCGTGGTGGGCGTCGACTTCGCTGCTCGTGTCGCCCACCTTGATCTCGAGGTCGCGGTCGGTCGTGAAGATCGGCGGGAGGCCGGTACCGCCGGTGCGCTGGATCGTGATCTGCGTCCCGCGCGGGATCTTGACCGCCTGGTCGGTGCCGCGGTTGCGCGTGAACAGGAGGCGGGCATGCGCGGCGGCGGGCGGGAGGCGGCGCGCGCCGAGCAGGCGGAGGAACTCGACGTAGGCCTTCTCCGGCACGCGATTGACGCGGTAGAGGAGCGTCTCGGTCAGGTGGGCGAAGAGCTCGAGCAGGATCGCGCCCGGATCGTTGGCCTGCAGGCCGCTCCATGAAGGCGTCGCGCCCTTCATGGCCGCCTCCGCCTCCGCCATCAGCTGGCCGAAGTCGCGGTCGTCGAGGTGGGGCGTCGTGAGGCGGTTCATGGCGGGCTCTCAGGTCAGGTCGAGCGCGAAGGAGAGGCGGTCGTGCTCGAGCGTGGCGCGCAGCCGGTACTCGACGACGATCTCGAGCTGGCCGGGCTCGTCCACGACGCGGCGCGCGTCGACCGCGAGCAGCGTGACGCGCGGCTCGAAGCGCGTGATGGCCTGGCGGACGTGGTGGATCGCGAGTCCGGCGGTGGTGTCGTCGTTCGGCGCGAAGACGAGCTGCTGGAGGTCGCAGCCCCAGTCCTGCCGCATCACCCGTTCGCCCGGCGACGTGGAGAGCAGCAGCAGGAGGCCCTGGCGGACCGCAGCCGGCCCCGCCACGAGCTCCACGCGTCCGCCGGCGTCGATCTGGAGGCCGCTCCTCGGCGCGCCCCCCTCGTCGACGCCCCAGCGGTCGAAGTCGGGGTGGACGAAGCGCCACGCGGTGATCGTCGCCGGCGTCATGCGACGGCTCCCACCCACGCCTGGCCCGGATCGTTCACGATGTAGTCGACCGACATCGGCGGCGTCCCGTCGGTGTTGCCGACCACGCTGTCGAGGCAGACCGCGCGCCCCTCGATCTGGAGGAACGCCGAGTAGCCCGTGCGCACGCGCAGCGTCGTCACGCAGGGGCGCATCCCCAGCGCGGGGTTGAAGACGGGGCAGCCGTTGATCGGGCGCCCCTCGGGATCGGGCGCGACCAGGACGCGCCGTCCGCCGATCGTGACGAGCGACTGCGTCGGCACCACCTGCACCTTCCCCATCTGGTGCTTGCAGACGAGCCGCGCGTCTTCGGTCAGCCAGCGCATGGTCAGCCTCGCTCGAAGTCGACGTGGTCGGCGCGCAGGACGATCTTCCCGCCGGGCGCGGCGAGCTCGAGACGCTCCTTGGCGTGGACGCGCAGCCCCTTCGGCAGGAGCTCGATGAAGACGCCGTCCTGCGTCTCGATGCGGGCGCCGTGCTCGACGTCGTCGAGCCGCACGAGCTGGCCGTTCGGCGTGCGCAGCGCGTAGCGCATCACGGCGCCGTCGACCGGCTTCGCGTCCGGGAGCTTGCGTGTCGCGAGGACGCCGCCGAGCACGATCCCGTTCGCCTGCCAGTCGCACGGGAAGCAGACGAGCACGTGGTCGCCGACGTCGGGCAGGGCGACCAGTCCCTTGCCGGCGCCCGCGCCCGGCATCACGACCTGCATCCAGTCCGACTCGAGGTCGTTCCAGGTCGGCAGCGAGACCTGGACGCGGCCGAACTCGTCGGGATCGCTGACGCTCGTCACCATGCCGAGCGTCACGACCGGCGCCGCGGGATCGCGCGGGCGCGGCGGCGGCGGCGCGGTCGAGAACTCCGTGACGTAGCCGAGGTCGCTGCCGAGCCGCTGGGTCACTGCGGTCAGGACGTGCGGACCCTCGGCGCCGGGCGGCGCGCCGGCGAGCGTCACCACGCCGCCGGGCCGCAAGAGGTGCGTTCCCTCGGCGACGCCGCGCAGCGTGCAGGTCTTCTCGCGCCACTTCTGGAGTCCGCCGGCGGTCGCGCGGACGGGCTCGCCGCGCAGCCAGTCCCAATGGGCGAGCTCGGGGTCGGGCGGCGGATCGCCGACGTGGCGCTCGACCTCGACCTCGAGCAGCTCGTCGCCGAGCGTGAGCTCGTGCGGCTCGCCGATCCCGTCGGCGGTGAAGAAGCGCAGCGTGTCGTCGAAGAGCTCGAAGAGCTGTCCGATCTCGCCGGCGAGGAGCGTGAGGAAGCCGAGGTCGTCGTGGCGGTGCTTCAGGAGGCGCGGCCAGACGGGTCCCGGCTCGCCCGCCTCGACCGTCAGCGCGAGCCCCTCCGTCAGCGCGCGCGCGACCTCGGGCAGCGTCGCCTGCACGAAGGTGCGTCGCGTGCAGGCGGCGCGCACGCGCGCCAGCGCATCGCGCGCGCGCACGCGGATGCGGCGCGCGTGGCCGGGCCCGAGGTGCAGGTCGACCGCGACGACGTCGCCGCGGAAGAGCTCCTGCGCGTCGACCGTCAGCCGCAGCGTCGCGCCGGCGGCGCTCGCCCGCGCCGCGACCTCCTCGTCGGCGTCGGCGAACTCGAGCTCGCAAAGGGCCGGCTCGACGATCCGGCGCAGCACCGTCGCGCGCGTGAGCGTGCGGGCGTCCGCTTCCGCGACCGGCTCGCCGCCCAGCTCGATGGCGACGTCAACCGCTGCGCGTATCGCCCGCATGGGACCTCCCCGTCGGTGGATCCGGGATCTTGAGCAGGCGGCCCGGCTCGACCGTGAGCGGGTCGGCGAGGTCGTTCGCGTAGGCGATCCAGCGCCATCCGGCGGCGTCGCCGTAGTAGCGCCACGCGAGCTGATCGAGACGATCGCCCTGCGGCGGGAGGTCTCCGGCGCCGGCCGGCGAGGGGCCGTCGCCGATCCACTCGTGCGTCCGTCCACCGCCCTCCGCCTCGCCGCTCTCGAGATCCTGCAGCAGCTCCTCGAGCGACGCGCCCCCTTCGATCGGCACCGCGGTCTCGACGGCGACGACCGGCTCGTTCACGCGCAGCAGCCGCATGCGCAGCCACGACTGGCGCGGCGCGCCGCTCGCGGCGAAGCCGTCGAGGCGCTCGGCGATCCCGGCGATCACGCTCGGGATGTTCCACGCCTTGCCCCAGACGAAGCGGACGATCGGCGGCGTCGCGTAGCCCGATGGCCGCGGCGCGTTCTCGGCGAGCTGCCAGAGCGGTCGCGTGAGGTCGCGGACGTCCTCGGACTGGATCGTCGTCCCCGCGAGCGAGACGTCGAAGAGCAGCGCGAGCTCGATCTCGGTCGTGCCTCCGCCGGTGAACTCGAGCGGGTCGTCGGAGAGGCCGGCGCCGGCGAGCGCTCCGCCGCGGATGCGACGCGGTCGCACGCCCGCGAGCCGCCGGACCGTCAGGCTCTCCGGATTGAGCAGGCAGGAGATGCGCTCGCCGCGCGGCTCGATCAGGAAGGCGACGCGTTCCACGGCTTCTCTCCCAACTGCGCCGCGAGGGCGTCGACACGGGAAGTCCGCTCGAGCTCGTCGAGCGCGCGCTCGACCGGGTCATCTGACTGGATCAGGAGCTCCGGCCACGGCGCGGCGACCGACGGCGGCGGCCGGACCGGCTCCGCGCCGCGGCGCGCGAGCGCGGGCCAGGGAGGCGCGAGGGGCGGCGCGGCCGCGGGCTCTTCGGTCGCGGGTCGCGTTCGTCGAGCGTCGGTCCGCGCCGCGGGCAGGAGGTCCGCTGCGAGCGCGCGGACGGGATGGACCCGATGGAATGGTGAGGTGCGGTCGGGCGGCGCGAGCCGCGACGGCGAGTCCGGCCGCGCCGGCGCGCTGCGGCGAGGCGTCGCTTCGATTTCGGCGGGGCGCGTGATCCTGATGCGTGGGTGCAACGGCGCCGGAGCCCGAGTCGCGGCATCGGCCGACCGCGGTGGCGATGAACGGTGCGCCGCCTCCTCGATCGGCGAGGCGCCTCGAGACGCCGGCGCCGGATCGAAGGGAGATGGCGCCTTGGACGGCTTCGGAGCTTGCGGCATTGGCGGCCGCGTTCCGGGCAGGGAGCGAAGGCGCGGCGGCGACGGCGGCGGCGTTGTGGAGTCGCGGCGACGGAGGATCGTGCTGCGGGGCGGCGACGTCGGCGACGGCGGCGGCGCGACCGGAGTGGTTCGTGACGAGTCCTCCGCTCCGGACGGCGGAGGCGAAGTCGAGGTCGCGGGCTTCGAGTTCGCCATTCGTGGCGTCGGTTCGGACGCGGGCCGTGCACGCTGCGTCGCGGTCGGCGGGTGAGGCGCGCTCTTCCGCGGCGCAGTGAACCGATCGCGGGCCTTCGGCGGCTCCGATGGAACGGGAGCGGGAGCGCTCGGCGCATCCGGTGCCGCGCGTTCCGCCGGCTCCGGTTCCCGGCTCTCCGCATCCTCCTGTCCGATCCAGGAGAGCGCCGCCCCAGCCTTCTCGAGGTGCGCGAGCCAGTGCGCCGGCGGGCCCGCCCTGCGCCGTGGCGTTGCAGCGTCGCGCGGCCTCGACCGCGAAGGCGTGCCGTCGAGGGTGGCGGCCCACCCTCGCATCAACGCGGCGAGGCGCCGCTTCCACCGGCGGATGCGTCGCCGCAAGGACATCGCTCACGCCCGCTCGAGCGTGTCGAACGCCAGCGTCAGGGACTCGATCGCCATCTCACGGCCGAGCGCGTCGAGCGCCGCGCCGCGCCAGCGCGACGGCCAGGCGTTGTTGAGGTTGTAGCGCATCACCTCCGCGACGCCGTCGCTGCCGACCATGACGATCGAGACGTTGCGGCGCTCGACCTTCCCGCGCACCGAGCTCATGAACCATTCCCACAGCTCGCGGGACGACGTGAGTCCGTAGCGCAGCATGATCGCGCCGTACTCGACCTGGCCGGGGATCTGGCGCACGACCTGGCTCACCCCGGCCTCGCGGTAGGGAATGGCCTGGACGCTGATGTCGAAGCCCGAGACCTCCGTGAAGTGACCGGCCGTCACCCCCTGGATCTCGAGCTTGAAGTTGTAGGCGCGGTAGGGATCGACCGGGGCCGCCGCCTGCGGTGCATTGCTGGTTTGTGGCATGGCCAGGGCTCCTCCTCTCAGGCCTCGACCTGCGCACCGCCCGCGTGCTGGCCGATGCGGAAGACGATGAACTCGGCGGGCTTGACCGGCGCGATGCCGATCACCGCCACGACCAGACCGGCGTCGATGCTCTCCGGCGGGTTGGTCTCCTCGTCGCACTGGACGAAGAAGGCCTCCTCGGGCGTCGCCCCCATCAGGGCGCCGTCCCGCCACATCCGCGTCAGGAAGGCGGAGATGTCGCGGCGGATGCTCTTCCAGAGCGTGAGGGTGTTGGGTTCGAAGACGACCCAGCGCGTGCTCTGGACGATCGACTCCTCGATCATGTTGAAGAGGCGGCGCACGTTGAGGTAGCGCCACTCGCTCGCGCCGTCGGCCAGCGTGCGGGCGCCCCAGATGCGGATCCCCTCGCGCGGGAAGAAGCGCAGGCAGTTGACGCCGAGCTGGTTCAGGTCGCCCTGCTCGGCCTTCGTGACCTGGTAGGTGAGGCCGAGCGCACCGCGGATCCCCTCGTTCGCCGGCGCCTTGTGCACGCCGCGCGTCGAATCGGTGCGCGCGAAGACGCCGGCGAGGTGGCCGCTCGGCGCGACCGACACGATGCGCGAGGGGTTCAGCGGGTCACGCACCTGGATCCACGGGAAGTAGAAGCAGCCGAAGCCGCCGTCGGAGAGGCGCGGCTTGAGACCGGCGGGCGGCGGCTCGCTCGTGGGGGTTTCGGGGGCGGGGGTGGTGGCGTCGCGCGGACGGCGTCCGCCGCGCGCCGGCGTCTCCCCGCTCGCGGAGACCGTGCCCACCTTCTTCAGGAGGTCGATGTCCTTCACCTCCTGCGGCGCGTCGAGGATCGCCACGCGGTCCTTCAGCGACTCGCAGTGGCTCAGTACCTCCTCGTACGAGGCGGCGTCCGCGTAGCCGGGGGCGGCGACGATCGCGATCTCGTCCACCTGCTCGAAGAGCTTGATCCCTTTGCGCTCGCTCTTGTCGCCGGCGAGCGACCCGTCGGCGCCGACGTTCACGACGTAGCAGCGCTGGCCGCCGTTCATGAAGAAGCCGAAGACGGAGTGCGAGAGCGGCGTCGACGTGGTCGACTTCGACGCGTACTCGCGCACGAACTGCGACCAGTTGTTGATCGCCATCGACTCGTTCACGTGCGCGGTCGCGTCGGGGGCGACGCCGATGAATCCCGCGGTACTCGTTCCGACCGCCTGGATCGGCCGCGCTCCGGTCGACACCTCCTCGATGTAGACACCTGGGGTCATGTAGTTGGGCATCTCAATCCTCCACGTCCCGCGGACCCGCGTCCGCTTGCATGCTCTCGAGGCGAATCACACAAGGAACGCCGGGCTGGGCGCGCTCGGCCACGAGGTCGAACGCACGCCCCTTGGCGTGCACGCGCAGCGGATGGCGGCGGACACCGGCAGGGACCGCGCTGAAGCGGAAGCGGCCGCTCCCGTCGGTGCGCGTGCTCTGGTCGAGGCCGCCGAGCTCGACGAGGACGCCGGCGAGCGGCGTGTCCGAGGGGCCGAGCAGGAGGCCCTCGAGGGCGACCGCCGGCAGCACCTTCACGACGATCTCGCGCGCCATCGTCGTGCGCGGAACCGGCCGTTCCCGGACCAGCGGGACCTGCAGCAGGAAGGCGGGCAGCGGCGGCAGCGTCTGCGCGGTCCAGAATTCGGCTGCCGGGACCTCGAACGAGACGCGCCAGTCGCCGCGCTCGCCGCGTTCCAGCGCGGAGAAGAGGAGCTCGCCGAGCGTGCGATGGGCCTGCGCCGGATCGCGCGCGCTCACGGCGACGAAATAACCGAGCTCCAGGCACCGCGGGGTCGGCTGGCCCGCCTTCGCCTTCGCGCCGGTCGTGTCGGCGAGGCGCTGCAGCAGCAGGAGGACCACCGGCGCCTTCGGTTCCGTGACCGCCGCTCCGAACGAGACGGCGACGCCGGAGACCGTTTCCGCGACCCAACGGGACAATTCGGCGTCGATCGCGTCGATGCCCGGATCCACGCGCACTCCTTCCCCACGATGAAAGGCGCGAGTCACTCTTCCCGATGACTGGCGTCGCCCATGCTCGCGCATCGGACGATCCAGTTGCAAGCGCCGACTGCCCGAGGCTCGCACGAATACGACGAGAGTTGGTCCGGTGTCACGAAGCGATCGCCTGACCGATCGCGATTGCGACACCGTAGAGCACGATGCAGCCGAGCCACACGTACCAGCGGATGCGCGACATCACGATGCCGCCTCCTCCGCCGTCGAGGCCGGCGGGACGCGCCGCAGCGCCGAGGATCCATGTGCCGATTCCGATTACGACGGTGGCGATCCCCATCGTCACAATGGTTGCGATTCCGCGCGTCGCTCCGATCACGATTGCGGCGATTCCGATCAATATGAATCCGGCGAAGTACGCCCACGAAAAGTCCTTCGACGTCATCGAGCGGCTCCCGACACACCAGGCTTCTGTCCCGACCTCTGCGCCACCGTCGTGAAGAATCGCTGCGGAATCAGCACCCAACAACGAAGTCTCCGGTCGGCGGGCGATCGGGACGGCGTGCGTGGTTGCAAATCCTCATTTCAAAATCGCGTGCTTCGATCCTGCGGGTCCGGTGCGCGGGAAATGTTTTCACCGCTCACCGGCGTGACTCTGAGCGGAAGTGGACGAAAAAAAGCAGCGCCGAAATCGCCGAGACGAGATGCCACGCACCGTGCCGGACGCCCGAGGCCGGCGAGTCGCGTGACCTGATCGATGAGGATGAACGAGAACTTGGAGACCGTTCGTGAATCGAACTTCGTGACGTCGGAGGCGGCCGCCTATTTCGAGGGGGTCGCCTGCTCATCGAGCTCGCCGGGCCAGCCGAGCGCCCCGAAGAGGAGCAGCACCGGCGGGAGCAGGAGCGCCCCGGCTGATCCCAACAGCGCGAAGCGGTGCGCTCGCAGGAATCCCATGCGTTTCCCCTTGGCAGGCCGAACGGATTCCGCGTTGCGATCGCGCTGACGCTCTCCGCTCTACGCGACGAAGTGAAGTGGGATCCGCGACGCGTTCGCGCGCGAATCTCGCCCAATCTCTCCACGCACGCGAATTCGTTGCGAGTCCGGGCTTCACGGCGGATCGGGACGAAGGAGTCTCTGTACACTCCCTCGACCCATCCGCGCGGTCCCGCGCGTCGGCTTCGCGAGCAAACTGGATTCGAACGTCGCGATGGACCTCCTCGAAGCCCTCTGCGAGAAGAAAACAGCCGAGGTCCAGAAGCTCGACGTCGAGCAGCTCCGCAAGATCGGCGTTCATCTGGCCACCGCGTTCGACATGCACACTTCGACGTGGATCGCCTGCCTCGCCATGGCCGTGATCGGGCTCGGCTGGGTGTTGATCCATCGCCTCGTGAAGAAGGAAGAGGCCGCCGCTGTCGTCGGCAACACGTTCGAGGGGCTGATCTACGGAGCGATCGGCACCTATTCAGGAGCGGTGGCCGGGATCTTCATCGCGGTGATCGTCCCGCCGGTCGTCGTCGGCGTCGCGCTCGTCGTCTTCGCCGTGATCGCCGTCGTCTTCGCGATCATCGCCGCGGTGCGCGGGACGGCCGACGCCGGCTGGAAGGTGCTCGGCTTCCTCGAGTTCGTCGCGATCGCCGCGGCGCTCGTCGTCGTCGCGGGGCTCTGCTTCGCCGTTCCGGCGAAGGGCAAGGCTGCAGCGCAATACTCCACCTATCTCGTGGCGACGAGCGTGGCGTTCGCGATCTGCGGCGGCCTCTCGGCGATCCTCTCGGCGATCTTCCGCGGCGCGTCGGCGTGGGTCGGCTGGGCGCTGGCGCACTTGAACGGCGGCTTCGGAGCCCTCGGCAACCTGCTCGGGCTCATGACCCACGTGGCGTGCTGGAACTTCTACGCCGACCACGGAAAGCCGCACGCCGCGTCACGTCGCCGCTTCTACGTGCGTTACGAGAAGGCCTTCAGCCTCAAGACCAACGCGTCGGGACATGACTTCGCATTCACCGAAGGGGCGGTCATCTCCACGGAGTTCGACGACCTCGCGAAGCACGAGAGCGTCCACGTCCTGCAGCACCTCCTCACCGGCCCCTTCTATCCGCTGACCCACTTCACCTGGTTCATCGCGTGGATCCCGGTCGCGCTGATCGCGTCGCGGGTGAAGCGCATCCCCGACGGGAGCGGCGGCACCAAGGGCGTCGACCCCGGCGACGCGATCACCGCGATGAGTTACTACAGCAATCCGTGGGAGGTGATCGCCTACGCGTTCGGGGGCGATCGCCACACGAGTGATCCGCTCGTGTTCGAGGACGTCGCCGGCTGGATCCTCTGTGTCGCCTGGATCCTCCTCGGCCTCGCCGCATTCATCCTGCTCGGCGCGTGGCGTTTCGGCCTCTTGTGACGATCGGTCCGCCTGCGACGGAGAACGACGATGGACAAGGTGATCGACAACTTCTTCCTGTGCGCGTTCATCTTCTGGCCGCTCGTGATCGTGATCGCGGCCCTCCTCAACATGGCGGTGTCGGCCGTCTTCAGCTGGAGCGAGCTCGTCCTCGACGCGGTCGCGGGGATCCTGGTCGGGATCTTCTTCCACATGGGCACGGCGAAGAACGCGGGCGCCGGGGCGGAGTTCATGCTCGTTTTCTCGCAAGGGCTCCCCGGCCTCCTCCACTGGTGGGACGTCAAGCCCTTCGACACGCGCGCCTCGATGTTCCTGGTCAGCTCGATCTGGATCGTCGGATCGACGTTCCTCGCGGCGGTGTTCGATCGCCTGGCCGTCGCGATCGGCAAGGAGATGAGCGTCGGCGGCGGCTTCTTCTCGATCCTCCCCTTCGCGTGCAAGTTCCCCTTCGCGCTCGTGACGACGGCCGTCGGGCTCCTCTTCTTCCTCGTCGGGATCTTCCGCTCGATCGGCAAGAACGGGCGCGTCGGGTTCCTCGCCGGCGTCGCCTACGTCGAGTGGGATACGTCCTCGGCCTCCTCCTCCTCGGCAACGACGATCGGCGGCACGGTCCAGATCTGGTTCGGCAAGTTCGAGGCGCTCATCGAGCACGAGCTCTACCACACGCGCCAGTGCATCTACCTGCACGACTGGATGATCCCGATGTGGCTCGTCGGCGGCATCTGGGGCCTCATCTCGTCGGCGATCGACGGCAACGCGTCGTTCGGCTGCTTCAAGGCGGCGCGCCACGACCGCGAGCTCGGAAATCCGATCGAGTGCGCCCCCTATCGCATCAGCAAGTACAGCAACTGCCCGTGAGCGAAGCCGCCGCGGCGCCTCGAGAGCCGCTCGTCCTCGTCTACGACGACCGCTGCCCGCTGTGCCGGTCGATCGCGGAGGGGATCCGACGGCGCGATCGCGACCACCGCATCGAGCTCGCTCCGGCCAGCGGTGCCGCGGCTTTGCTCGCACTTCACGGCATCCCGACCGAGTCGTCGGCCCGCGAAGTCCACCTGCTCCTGCCCGACGGCCGCGCGCTGCACGGCGTCGCCGTCGTCGCGCCCGTGATCGCCGAGCTGCCGCGCTGGTCGTGGCTCGCGCCGCTGCTCCGGATCCGGCCCTTCTCCCATCTCTTCGCCGGCGTCTGGCTGCTCTCGAAGCAGTTCCGCCACCAGGCGGGATAGGCGCTTGCCGCGCAGCCGAAGACCCGGTCCGGTTCCTGAACGAGTTTCCCTTACAAACAAGTTCGTTCCGTTTTCGGAGGAGCAGAACGCGTCAGTAGAGTCGCGGACGCCTGCACCGAAGGTCGGAAGAGACGTTCCAGGAAGTCACGGTCCAGGAGGAAGCAAAATGCGAATCGGGGGTTTGTTCGCGATCGCGGCGCTGCTCGCCGGCTTCGCCGGATGCGGCAGCATGGGCTCGTTGGGAGATCTCGTCGGGAACACGAAGGTCTCGCTCAAGTTGAAGAACGGCGAGAAGATCGAAGGAACGGTGCTCCAGAGCGAAGAAGGGAATTCCACCGTTGCGATCACCTACGGAACCGTCTCGGTGAGCAGCGGCGACGTGCAGAGCGTCGAGTCGTCGGCGCCCGCGCCCGAGGCGACGCCGGGGACCGGCCGCTTCACGAAATGGGATCGCTGCCTGCAGCTGCTCGTCGCGGCCCGGACCAAGGGGCCCGAAGTCGCTCCCGTGGCCGCGACCGTCATCGACAAGGGGGAGTTCCGCAACGTCCCCTATCAGTCGCACCGCTCCGGCGACCTCGAATTCAACGTCTACGGCGATCCCGACAATCCCGCCTGCCTCGAGATCGGCCTCTACCAGAAGTCGCCGTCGATGGAAGCGCGCAAGTTGTGTCTCCGCACGATGCTCTCGATGCTGAACGACCCCAAGGATCGCGACACCCTGAAATCGGAGAGCCTCGAAGAAGGGAAGATGGAGCGCGCCGGACTGACGTTCGAGGTGACTCCCTCGACCGCCGAGGACGCCTATGGAGGCTGGTGGATCTCGATCTTCGACGCGAAGCTCGTCGAACAGCAGCGCGCGACCGACAAGGAGCTGCCCCAGATCACGATCGAACGCAAGGAGATCGTCCTGGAGATTCAGGACAAGAAGCAGGACAAGAAGCAGCCCGACAAGAAGCAGAGCAACGTGCTGCGCTGGAAGGAGAAGGAGGTCAAGGCCGCCCGCCCCGATGCGGCGGGCCAGGATCAAGGGCGCGTCTACCTCCGCGGCGTCCACCGCAAGGACGGAAAGTGGGTCGCCCTGACCACACCTTGAAATGAACAAAACACCGCGCCGCGCGGCTTTTCTCGTCGGCCGCGCGGCGCGTTGATCGGGATCCCTGCGGAATCACGTCACGCCTTGGTCGCCTTCGCGACCGCCATGCTGATGAGCGGGAAGACCAGGACGGTCAACAGGAGGACGAGGCTGCTGCCGATCATCGCGGCCTTGTCGATCTTCGCCCATGCGCCGCCGGTGGTCATCGACCAGGCGAAGAAGGCCAGGGGACCGAAGATCCATACCTGCCACCATGGGCGAGGCGCGGTGTCGGTGCTGGGCTTGGCGAACGCGAGATAGAGCGGAGTCGCGGCCAGGAAGAGGCCCCAGACGATCCACAGGACGACGACGGGCATGTCCTTCTGTCCGGTGAGGAATCCCAACGTCGCCAGGTATCCCGCGACCGTTTCCGAAGGCATGTTCTTGACCAGTGCTTCGAGATAACCGTCACTTGCATTGACTGCTCGAGACATCGCACGTCTCCTTCCCAAATCCAAGAAAAGAACCGCCCGAGCTCGTCGACTGGTCGAACTGCGACAGTCCCTTCACTACGGGTTGCTTTGTCGATCCTTCGTCGACGCGGCGCGGGGCGCAGCACGTCGAGCGACTGCGCAATGCAGTCATCCTTCCCGTCGCGATCATGGCATCGCGAGTGATCGACGCCACGCTTCGAAATTGTGATGTGCGTCGTGAAGAATCGGCCGCTGTTCGGAAGCATCGCACTCGAATGCGGTGCGGTCGCGGTCAGCGGGGCCGACGGCGCCCTCTCGATCGGGAACCGCGTTCCTGCCGCGGCGGCGCTCTCACTTCTTCTTCCGGTGCGGGGTCACCACGATGGACCCCGTCTTCCCCTCCTCCCGCAGCGCGCCGCGGACGCGCTTGATCTCGAAGCGGTTCGCCATCCCCTTCACGCCCGCCTCGAGCAGCACCTCGTGCGCGTCGGCGACGCGCAGGTCGGCGAGGCCGAGGCAGGCGGCGCGGATGCGGTGGTCGGCGACGCGGCCGGTGGCGCGGCCCGCGGCCTCGAGGGCGCGGTCGAGGGCGTCCTCGACGTCGGAGGTCTCGCGTTCGAGCACGCGCATCGTGTCGAGCAGCGGCTCCGCGTCGACCGGGCGGCCGATCGCGAAGCGGGCGCGCGCCTCGGCGGCGGCGGCGTCGCGGCGCCCGGTCAGTTCGCGGCGGCGCAGCCGCAGGCGCGTCGCGAGGTCGGCGCACTCCTGCGCGGTCGGCGTCGACGAGCGGCGCAGCTGCTCGATGTCGTCCCTCCCGAGCCGGTGCTCGGCGACCAGCGTGATCGTGTCGTCGGCGCGCATCATCTGGAAGAGCGGCTCGAGCCGCGCGCGCGCGTCGGGCGGCAGCGTCGCGACGCCGGGCGCGCACTCGATCACCACCGAATCTCCCGTGTAGGCGGGCGTGTCGTCCTTGGTGAAGGCCTTTCCGACGCTCGCGGGGTCGGTGAGATACGAGACGCCCGGCAGCTTCGAGAGCTGCGCCGCGTCGAGCGTCCCGCTCACGATGCGCATCGGCGCCCCCTTCACGGCTTCGGTGATCAGGCGGAGCAGCGTCCTGGTGGCGACCTCGGTGACCTGCTTCGTACTGACCTGGTCGCCCTCGACCTGGAAGTTGATCGGCAGGCGCTGCTGTCCGTGTTCGTCGCGCAAGAGGTAGAGCACCGAGTCGAGCGGCGCCGGCAGCTTGAGGTAGCTCGTGATCGGCCCGTTCGGCGGCTCCGTCACCGACAGCCACGAGAGCGTCGTGTCGGAGTTGACGGAGACCCCGTCGTCGCGCAGCCGCACCTCGACGTCGGTGTCGAGCGTGCCGTCGCTGATCTCGACGCCCGACCGCGCCGCCTCCGCCATGAAGGTCTGCAGCTCGAGCGTGCTCACGCCTAGGCGCACCCAGCCCTTGGGCTTGGGGTGGAGCACGAGCTGGCCGCTCACCGCGATCTCGTCCCACGCCGGCCGCTTCTCCGTCTCGACCGGCCTGTCGCCGGGCCTCACGACGTCGACGACGCCGCCGATCAGGCCGCCCACGATTCCACGCTCGTCGCGTTTCTTGAAGTCGAGCTCGCCCCCGCTGACGACGAGGCGGAAGTCGATCGGCCGCGCTTGTTCGAACGCGCGCGTCGAGTAGCGCTGGATCAGCAGCTCGAGGTCGGTGATCGGGATCTCGAGCGGCGGCGTCGACAGCTCGCTGACGAATCCGAAGCGGACGCCGCTCACGACGATCTCGTCGATGCGGATCTCGGGCCGCTCGGCGGCGTTCGCGGCGGCGGCCGGCTCCACCGCCGGCGGATCGGACGGGGCAGGCGCCGCCTCGGCCGACTGCGTCGCGTCGGACGCGACCGGTTCCGCGGCGGGCGCCGCGTCCGACTCCACCGGCTCCGCCGCGGGCGTCGCCTGCGGCGCGACCGGCTCCGCGGCGGGCGGCGCATGCTTGACGAGGATCCCCGCCGTCGCGATCCCCTCCGGGGTGACGCGCGCATCGCCCTGGATGCCGTGGACCTCGACCGACCGCACGTGGACGTCGCCGGTCGTCGGCCGGATCGACTTCACGTTGACGTGGATCCCCTCGATCCCGGCGAGCACCGGACCGTCGGGCTCGGCGCGCCATGCGACGTCGCTCACGTCGAGCTCGGCGGAGAAGCCGTTGCGCAGGTCGATGTCGGTCGGCCCGTGCCGCTTGACGCCGAGCTCGCCGTGCAGCTTCGCGGAGAAGCTGCCGGCGCGGATCGCCGAGGCGTCGATCTTCGTCGCGAGGAGCGGCGCGTACTGCGGCAGCGCGTTGCCGTCCACGCCGTCGACCGAGAGCACCACGTCGATTTCGGGCGTCTCCGCGAACGGCGCGCAGGTGAGGTCGACGGCGAGCGAACGGACGACCGGCTCGAGCGCACCTTCGATGCGCAGCGCGAACGGCGCCATCCTCTCCGGATCCCGCGGGAGCAGCTCGAACGGCTCGCGGCTGAGGAGGAGCAGCGATCCGTGGACGGGCGGCGGCGCGACGCCGCCGACCGGCGCCCCCTCAAAGTAGAGCGCGTCGATGCCGAGCTCGAGCTTGCGCACCAGCAGCGACCGCGGCTGCGGCGGCCGGCGGCGCGGCGCGACGGCGACGTCGACCGGCGGCGCAGGCGGGGCCGCGGACGGCGGCGACGCCGCGGACGACGCGGGCTCCGCGGGCGCCGCGGCTTCGGCCGTCGGCGCGGCCGGCGGAGACGGCAGCGTGATCTTCAGGCCAAACCCCTCGAAGACCTCCTTCGAGGCGCGGCGCCCGTGGACCTTGAGGCCGGTCGTCGTGATTTCGTCGACCACGACGTCGCCGGTCGGCAGGTCGAGCTGCGGCGCGACGACGGCGAAGCGTTCGAGCACGAGGAACGGCTCGCCCCCCTCGCCGTCGCGCCAGTCGAGATCCTTCACCTCGACGCGCGCCGTCTTCCCGCCCCCCTCCCGCGCGGCGAGCTCGGCCTCCGCATGCATGCGCAGCCGGCCGGCACGGGTCTTCAGCTCGACGGTCGGCGGCAGGTAGGCGGCGAGCGGCCCCGCGCGCACGCCGTCGAGCTCGACGTCGATCCACGCGCCGAGGCGCTGCGGGTCGGTCGAGAGCGTTCCACCGACGTGCAGCCGCTCGACCGCGTCGCGCAGCGCGACGTCGATCGAGAAGTCGGCCGGCTCGGCCGGCTTGCCGACCACGAGACGCGCGAGGCGCGCGTCGACCGTGAGCTGCGTCGCGACGGCGGGAGCGACGGCGTCGTCGTTCCAGTCGATGCGGGCGCCGGAGAGCGCGAGCTCGGCGAGCTCGAGCGGGACGGCGGGCGGCGCGGCGGCCGGGGAAGGAGACGGCGGCGCGGGCGTGCCGGTGGGAGACGGCTCGGCGGCGGGCGCGGCCGCCGATGCGACGGCCGGTGCAGCGGGTCGCTGCGCCGGCAGCACGACGCCGGCCGCGTGCAACGCGCCGTCGGCGTCGCGGCGGGCGACGAACGTCGGCTGCTCGAGCGCGATCCGGCCGAGGCGGATCGCGTCGTCGTCGATCTGCACGTCGGGCGCGCGCAGCGCCGCGATCGCGACGAGCGGCCGCCCGCCGTCGGCGAAGGAGAGCCCGGTCAGCTGCGCCTGCGCGCGCAGCGTCTTGCCATCCTGCTTCGCGGCGGCCGAGAGCTCGAAACCGAGCGCGCCGTCGGCGAGATCGCCGCGGATCCCCGCCCCTTCGAGGTACGGCTCGACCAGCGCCGTCCGCATCCCCTTGACCGCGACCTTCACCTGCGCCGTCACGTCGAGCGGGCCGGGCCGCAACTGGAGCGTGCCCGCGAGCGAGAGCTCGTCGCAGAGGTCGCGCACCGCCGCGCGCAGCGCGAAGGTCGCGAGCGGCGGCTCCGCGCCGGGTTTCGCGCCGAGCTCGAACCCGTGCAGTTCGAGGCCGACGCCGGTGAGTTCGAGGTCGATCGGCGGCTCCGACGGTGCGATCACCGGCGCGCGCGTTCGCAGGCCGGCGACGCGCAGCGAGCGCTCCTCGTCGGTGAAGGCGCGCGCGTGCAGCTTCTCGAGTCGCACGTCGCCGATCTTGATCGGGCCGGCCGGATCGATGACGACGCCAGTCGCGGCGAGGCGCTCGAGCGCGAAGAGGACGTCGCTTCCGCCGCGATCGGTGAGCGCGAGGCGGGCGAGCGCCGCCTCGATCTCGAGCGTCCCCGCCGGCCCCTCCGCGAGCTGCGCGCTCACCTCGAGCGAGAGCTTCGCGTCCTCGAGCGTCGCGGCGACCGGCGTCGGCTCGAGGTAGGGCGCGAGCGCCGCGAGTCCCTTCGGGAGCGCGACGGCGAGCGCGAGCTCGGCGCTCCTCTTCACGTCGAACGGCACGACCTTGCCGGCGATCGTCACCTGCGCGCCGGCGGCGTCGAGCGCGAGCGCGACCTCGATCGGCTCGCTCTTCCGCGCCGGGTCGAGCGTGAAGTTGCGCAGCGTCGAATCGTGCAGCGCGACCTCGAGGTCGGCGGCGGGCGCGACCGCCTCGTCGCGCAGCCGCAGCTGCAGGCGCGGGCGGACCTCCCCGATCGAGAGGAGGAAGGGGGCGGCGGCGCCCTCGTGCGTCTCCGGCTTCGGCGCGGCCGCGCTCGGCTCCCCGGTCGGCGGCGGCGGACGGAGCTCGACGCCGCACGCGCGCAGCGCGCCGTCGGCGAGTCGCGTCGCGGCGGCCTCGACCGAGAGGTCGACGCCGTCGAGGACGGCGCCGCGGCGCGTGAGCGAGCTCAGCTTCACGGCGGCCGTGACGGCCACCTGCCGCTCGAGGTCGGCCGCGACCTCGAAGCGCGCGAGGTCGAAGCTCCCGGTGAGCGACCGCTCCTTCGCATCGGCGGGTGCGAGGCGCAGCTTCGCGTCGCAACCGAAGGAGATCTGCCTGGCGGCGGCGGAGATCCCGGTGCCGGGCGTGAAGCGGGGCAGCACGCCGGCGTGCATGCCCGTCACGTCGAGCGAGAGGTCGACCTCGACGAGCGCCTCCCCGGTTTTCGCCTTGGCCGTGCACACCACCGACTCGACGAGGCCGGGCGCGCGCGCGAAGAGCTGCAGCCGCGTCATCCCCTCGGGCACACCGAAGTCGGCGACGCCGATCTCGACGCGCGCGACCGTCGACCAGGGCGGCGCGATCGCCTCGTCGCGGAAGGTCACGACGACGTCGTCGACGCGCACGCGGTCGACGCGCAGCGGCAGCGTGAAGTCGAACGGCGCGTCGAGATCGACGGGCTCCGCGGCGGGCTCCGGCTCGGGGGGAGCGGGCGGCTCGTCGGCGTCCGGCGGCCTCCACCCGTCGAGCCCGACCGAGCCGTCCTGCGCGCGCGCCACCTTCGCGGTGAGCCCGGAGACGACGACGGAGCGCACGTGCAGCCGCCCGAGCAGGAGCGCGCTCGAGCTCCAGTCGAGCGCGAGCTGGTCGAGGTGGACCAGGCGGTCGTCCGCGCTCGCGGCCGCGCCCTCGGCCGGCCGCCGCGCGACGTCGAGCCCGCTCAGCTCGAGGGTCCCGCCGATCAGCGAGAGGTCGAGCCGCGCGAACGTGATCTCGAGCCCGAGCCCCTTCCCGACCCGGTCGAGGAGCGACGGCAGCAGCGCGACGCCGCCGAAGCGCACCGCCACGACGAGCAGCACGAGCGTCGCGAGCGCGGCCATCACGACGCGGCGCCATCGTCCGGGCTTCCTTCGCTTCCCGGCGTCACTCACGGCGCGGCTCCGCTCCCTCGAGCGCGGTGCGGCGCGCCTCGGACGGCGCGAGCGGGTCGTAGCCGGCGGGCGCGAGGCTGCGCGTCGCGAGCCAGTCGTAGGCGCGCACGCGCGACGACGCCGAGGAGTCCGCGAGCGCGGCGAGGTTCTCGGCGACGAAGCGCCGCTCGAGCGAGGCGATGTCGCTGCTCGAGTCGACGATGTCCTCGAGCGTGGTCGCGAGCCGTCCGACCGCGCCGGCGTGGCGCAACATCGTCGCCTCGATCTCGGGCGGCGGATCGCTGGCGAGCATCTGCGCGATCACGTGGTGCCACGCACTGCGCTCGATGTACCAGCCGAACGCGGCGACGCTCGCGCCCGGCGGATCGTGCGGATGATCGACGATCTTGTGCAGCCACTCGGCGAGCTCGGCGTCGCTCGCGACGAGCGCGAGGTCGGCGGCGAACGACGCGTCCGTCGCCGTCGTCATGTAGACCATGGTCGCGCGCGACGACGCCTCGGGCACGAGCGTTTCCAGGGCGCGCCGCAGCGCGAGCGCGACGACGTCCTCCGGCGCGTGGAGCGCGGTCTGGCTCGCCACCAGCTCGGCCTGCTCCTGCGCCTCCTTCCAGACCTTCGCGACCTCTTCCGCGTGGGCGGCCGCCTCGTCGCCCTCCTTCGGGGCGGGGAGCAGCTCGATGCAGATCGCGCACGCGAATGCCGGCCGGCCGTCGCGCGGCTCGTCGCGGAACGGCGAGGGCACGACGACGACGAGCGGACCGCCGCCCGCCGCGACCGACACCGTCAGCCGCACCAGCTCGTGCCGCAGCTCGAGCGCGGCGTAGCGGTCCCAGTCCTCGCCGCCGTCGCCCGCCGCCGCGCGGTCGGCCCGCTCGCGCGACGTCGGGCGCACCGTTTCGAGCAGGTCGAGCGTGACGTGCGCCGCGTCGGGCGGCGTGGCGGCCGCAGCGTCGGGCGCCGCGTCGGGCGTCCGCAACTCGATCGCGGCGCCGAAGTGCTTCCCCATTCTCCCGAGTTCGGCGCGCTCGCCGAGGAAGTCGTCGGGGTCCTCGACGCCCTCGGAGCGCTGCGCGAGGACGCTGCAGGCGGTCGCGCGCGGCAGCGGCCGGCGCACGTCGGCGACCCGCAGCGCGTTCCCGTCGTCGCCGCGGCGCCAGAGGTCGACGAGCGCGGCGACGTCGGGACCGGAGAGCCGGGCGCCGCGCAGCGTGAGCCGCGACGGCCCGCGCGCGAGCGCCGTCCTCTCCGGCTCCGCGACGAAGCGGATCTCCTCCTGCAGCGGCGTGACGCCCGGCCCCAGCTTCGACAGCGACGCGAGGAGGAAGAGCTCGCAGTGGAGGATCGGCGTCGCAGCGGGGTCGGGCGGCGTCTCGGGCGGCGCCGCGAGCGCGCCCGTCAGGCTCGTCCCGAAGTAGGAGTGGACCACGATCGCGAGGTCGACCGGCTCCTGGATCGGCGGGGGCCCGATCTTCGGCGGCCCCGAGCAGCCCGCGACGAGCGCCGCGCCGAGGACGAAAGGGAGCCGCGCGCCGCGTCGGACGGACGAGCGCAACTCCTTGCCGGGCAACGACCTGTTGCATTCCACCGACGAGTTTCCCGCTGCGCTCCGCCCGCGCCGACCGAGGTCCGCCAACGAAAGCTTCTCGGAATCGTCGAAATAAGACGCGACTCCGCAACGTTGTATCGCAGCGGCGAACGAATCGAAGGGGTGCCCCATGAGTTCTGCCCGGCTCGCGGCGGGGATGCTGCTCGTCCTTGCGCTCGCGGTCGCGCCCTGCGCGCTCGCGCAGGCGCCCGATCCCGGCCCGGCGCCGCAGAAGCCGCTGCCGGCCGCGACGCTCGCCGACACGCAGGTCGAGTGGGTGGCGAGCTTCTCCGAGGCGCTGCGGCTCGCGCGCGAGACGAAGCGGCCGATCCTCGTCGCGTTCAACATGGACTCCGAGGTCGCGAACGACGCGATGGTGAAGGACGTCTATCGCGACCGCAAGTTCGTCGAGCGGTCGCGCAAGTTCGTCTGCGTCGTCGCGAGCATCTTCAAGCACGACGAGCCGGTCGGCGCCTCCGGCAGCCCCGAGTGCGCGCGCTTCGGCCGGCTCGGCTGCGCGCAGCACAAGGACTGCGAGATCCGGGCGCGCGAGGCGCTGCTCGGCGGCACCGAGGTCATCGCGCCGCAGCACGTGATCTGCACCGCCGAGGGGACGCTCCTCGCGCGGCGCGCCTGGCAGATGACGCTCGTCGAGATGAGCGCCTGGCTCGACCGCGGGCTCAAGGCGGCGGGCGTGACGAGCGACGCCGCGCCCGTCGACGTCAAGGCCGAGAAGGCGCGCATCGCCGCGCTCTTCGAGCAGGCGGAGAAGGCGCGCTACTGGAAGAAGAGCGAGGCGATCGAACAGATCTTCGCGCTCGAGGACGAGATCGCGCGCGCGAGCCTCGACGCCTACGTCGCGAAGGGCAAGGACGACGAGGCGCGCGTCGCGATCCTCGAGCGCTACGGCGTCGCCGGCGACTACACCCACCTCGACGTGCTGCGCAAGACGGCGCGCGACGGCCACGCCTACGTCGCGCTCGCGGCGGTCGACGCGCTCGGCAAGACGCGCCTCCCCGAGGTGAAGGAGGACCTCAAGAAGCTCCTCTCGGCCTTCTCCGCAGGCAACGACTACGGCCGCGTGCTGCGCGCCTACGCGAACTGCGGCCGCGACGACAAGGCGGTGCGCGAGCTCGTCCTGAAGAAGGCGAAGGGGAGCGACCAGAACGTGCGCGTGCACGCGATCGTCGCGCTCGGCCGCATGGAGCCGGCGCCCGAGATCGCGGAGTTCCTGAAGAAGGCGCTCGACGACGGCATCACCAACGCGCGCGGCTGCGCGGCGTGGTCGGTCGGCATGGGCCGCTACGCGGGGTGCAGGAAGGAGCTCGCCCACCTCGCCGAGACCGAGTCGGTGCTGGACCTGAAGGAGCTCGCCTCCCTCGCGCTCTCCCACCTCGACCACGACCCCGGCAACAAGGAGTGCTGCGCGCTCGAGGGCCGGATCTCGAGCTTCGTGACGCTGGGAGACACGCGGCGGTAGTTTTCCCGGGGCATGCGTTCCGCCCCGCTCCTCGCGTCGCTCGCCGTTTCGGTCACCTTGCTGGCGACGGGCCGCGCGCTCCCGCAGACGACGGCGCTGCGCACGTTCGGCGTGCGCGACGGCCTCGCGCACGAGCGCGTCAACTGCTTCTTCGAGGACCGCCTCGGCTTCCTCTGGATCGGGACGTGGGAGGGGCTGTCGCGCTTCGACGGCCGCGAATTCCAGAGCTTCGGCGCGCGCGACGGGCTCGAGAGCCCGCTGATCTGGTGCGTCGCCGAGTCGCCGGCGGGCCGGATCTGGGTCGGCACCCACTGCGGCGGCATGGCGCGCGCGGTCGGCGGCGCCGACGGGCGGCCCGCCTTCGAATCGGTCCGTGTCGAGCCGCGCCTCGACGACGACGCGATCTTCGACTGCGCCTTCGCGGCCGACAGCGCGCTGCTCGCCGTCACGACGACGGGGATCCGCCGCTGCGCCGAGCCCGATGCGGCCGCGCCGTCGTTCGAGCTGGTCTGGAAGTCGGAGCTGCGCAAGTGGGACGTGCAGGCGATCGCGCGCGCCGGCGAGTGGAGCTGCTTCCTCGGCGCATTCCCGCTGGTCGCGGTGCGCGGGAGCGAGGTCGTGGTGGGCGCGCCGCCGCCCGGCGATCCGCCCGCCGAGGCGGTGCACGCGCAGCCGCGGCCCGACGGGCGCTGCGTCGTCCACACGACCGCGGGGCTGATCGCCTTCGATCCAGAGGCGTTCGCGCGCGGGACCTCGCCCTGGTCGGAGCTCGACGGCGAGATCCCGGCCGGCGAGGTGGTGCACGCCGTGGTCGGGAGCGAGGCGTCGCTCTGGGTCGGCAGCGTGCACGGCGTGCTGCGCTGCGCGGGCGGACGCCTCGCGCGCGGCGCGGCCTCGGGTCTCCCCGACTCGATGGTGCGCACGCTGATGCTCGACCGCGCCGGCGCGCTCTGGGTCGGCATGCAGGTGGGCGGCGTCGCGGTGCTGCGCGAGGGGCCGATCCGGACGCTCCCGCCGGCCGGGCGCGCCGACCCGCTCTTCGTGGTGAAGGTGGTGGCGACCGGCGACGAGCACGTCGTCTCGACCAGCTACGCCGGGTTGTGGCAGGTGGAGGGCGACGCGCTCGTCCCGCTGCGCGGCGCCGAGCGCCTCCCGCCGGGCGGCGACAACTTCTCCTTCTTCGCGGCGGGCCACGGCGGCTTCTGGATGGGCGCCCCCGACGGGCTCTGGCGCGCGGCCACGCTCTCTCCGATCCCGGAGCGGATGGACCACGTCGCGCTCGGCGACGGCGTGCGGGCGTTCGGCGAGGTCTTCCTCGCGCGCGACGGCGCCGCGTGGGTCGGCGGCTACGACGGCCGCCTCTACCGCGTCGCGCCCGGCTCGGAGCGCGGCGAGCCGGTCGACTTCCCGCCCGACGTCGACGCGCCGCCGCGCACGTTCGCGCAGGACGGTGACGGCCGTTTCTGGGTCGCGCCGCCGAACCATCTGTGGCGGCAGGGCGCCGACGGCCGCTTCGCGCGCGTCGCCGTGGACGGCCTGCCCGATCCGCTGCAGCCGCGCGCGCTCGCGTTCGACGACGAGGGGCACCTCTGGATCGGGACGCGGCTGCGCGGCGTCTTCGTCCTCTCGCTCGCGTCCGATCCGCCGGCGCTGCTCGCGAGCTTCTCGACTCGCGACGGACTGCCGAGCGACCACGTGCCGGCGCTCGCGATCGCGCGCGCTGCCGCGCCCGCGCGCGCGCCACCGGTCGTCTGGCTCGGCACTGGGCGCGGCCTGGTCCGCTTCGATCCGGCGACGCGCGCACTGCGCGTCTATGGGAGCGAGGACGGCCTCGCCGGCAACACCGTGCTCGACCTCCTGCTCGAAGTGGGCGGACGGCTCTGGATCGCGACCACCGGCGGGCTCGGCGTCCTCGACGTGCACGAAGCCGAGCGCGCGCGCGCCCTGCCGCGCGTCTACGTCGCCGAGGTCGCCGCCGGCGGCCGCGCGGCGACGCCGCCGCCGAGCGGCGCGCGCGAGCTCGACGGCGTGGTCGTTCCCTCCGATCGGCGCGAGCTGGTCGCCCGCTTCGAAGGGGTCGACCTCGCGAGCGGTCGCGCGCTGCGCTTCGAGCACCAGCTCGAGGGCGCGGACCGCGGTTGGTCGGCGCCCGAGCCCGGCTCGACGGTGAGCTACGCCGGCCTCGCGCGCGGACGCTACGCGCTGTCGATGCGCGCGATCGCGCCGGACGGCCGGCGCAGCGAGGCGGCGACGGTCCGCTTCGAAGTGCTGGCGCCCTTGTGGCAGCGGCCGTGGGCCGTCGCGCTCGGGCTGCTCGGCGTCGCGGTCGCGGGCGCGCTCGCGCACCGGGCGCGCGTCGCGCGGACGCTCGCGCTCGAGCGGATGCGGACGCAGATCGCGACCGACCTGCACGACGACGCCGGAGCGAACCTGGCGCAGATCGCGATCCTGGCCGAGGTGGCGCGCCAGGGCGCGCCAGGCGGCGACGCCCCGCTGCTCACCGACGTCGCCGAGCTCGCGCGCGCGACGCGCAGCTCGATCGCCGACCTCGTCTGGGCGGTCGACCCGCGGCGCGACACGCTGCTCGACCTCGTGCAGCGCGTGCGCGGCGTGGCGACGAACCTCTTCGAATCGGGCGCGCGCCTCGACTTCCGTGCGCCGCCGTCCGAGGCGCTCGCCGCGATCGAGCTCGACCCGTCGGCGCGGCGCCACCTGCTCTTCCTGCTGCAGGAGGCGCTGAACAACGCCTCGCGCCACGCCGGCGCGCGCTCCGTCGAGGTCGCCTTCGAGCTCGCGCCCGGCCGCCTGCCGAGGCGCCTGATCGTCCGGCTGCGCGACGACGGCCGGGGCTTCGACCCCGGAGCGCCGACGGAGGGGCACGGCCTCGCGAGCATGCGGCGGCGCGCCCGCTCGATGGGCGCTGCGTTCGCGCTCGAGTCGGCCGCCGGGCGCGGGACGACGCTCGACCTCGACGTCCCGCTCGAACGGCGGCCCCGCATCCTCGTGCGGTGGCGCCGCGCCGGCCGGCGCGGTCGCATCGAGGGATGAACGACGTGGTCCCCCCCGAGCTTCGCGAGCCGCGCGACGTACGCATCGCCCTGGTCGAAGACCAGGCGCGCACGCGCTCGGGGCTGATCGCGCTGCTCGGCCGCGAGCCGCGCTTCAAGGTGGTCGGCGCGTGGAGCTCGATGGAGGACGCGCTGGCCGAGGTCGGGCGCGCCGCGCCGCACGTGCTGCTCGCCGACATCGAGCTGCCCGGCATGACCGGCATCGAGGGGGTGCGGCGACTCAAGGAGCTGCAGCCGGGGCTGCAGGTCCTGATGCTCACGGTCTACTCCGACAACGACCGCGTCTTCGACGCGCTCTGCGCGGGCGCATCGGGGTACGTCCTGAAGGACACGCCGCCCGACCGCCTCGTCGCCGCGATCCGCGAGCTCGCCGCCGGCGGCTCGCCCATGACGCCCGAGATCGCGCGCAAGGTCGTCACGATGTTCCAGAAGGTCGCGCCGCCGCGCTCGAGCGACCACGCACTCACGCAACGGGAGCTCGACGTCCTCCAGTCCCTCGCCGACGGCCACAGCTACAAGACCGCCGGCGCCGCGCTCGGCATGGCGCTCGACACCGTCCGCTTCCACGTGCGCGCCATCTACGCGAAGCTGCACGTCCACTCGAAGTCGGAGGCGGTCCTGGCTGCGTTGCGGAAGGGGATCGTGCGCTGAGGTCACCGCAAGTGGCGGCTCTGCACGGTGATGCGTCGGATCGCGCGGGCTCGGGGAGGTCCCTCATCGCCCCGGGGCGGCGAACGATCGATGGACACTCGCCGCTCCTTCGGGGCCCCCGGCGGTTACGGACTGGAACCGAGGTGCTACTGCCCCGTTAAACTTGCCCGTTCGTTTGGCGGCCCCCGGCACTGCCGGAACAGGCGCGCCAGCCCATCCACGGCACGCGGGCAAGACCCCCCGCCTGCCTCCCCGAGGCGCCCCGATGAGCAAGAGCCCCCCGCCGATGGACGACCCCAATGATGAGGAAATGATCGAGGGCGACCTGGCGCAACTGCCGCCCGAGGAGACCAAGGAAGAGCGCACGCTGCGCAGCGTCATCAGCTCGGCGCCGTGGTTCGTGATCGCCGTCCTGCTGCACGTTCTCGCGCTGACCGTGCTCACGGTCATCCGCCTGACGGAGGAGAAGGCGGAGAATCAGGCGGCTCCGACGCAGATCACGCTCAACCAGCCGCGCGTCATGGAGCCGGTCGCCGACACGCCTCCGCCGGAGATCATCGACCGCAACCAGGTCCCGGTCCTCGACAACGAGCAGGAAGGACCGGTCAACCCCGACCCGAACTACATCCCCGAAGCGACGCCCGGCCGCCAGGGCGAGATCATCCCCGACCAGCTCGACCCGACGAAGGACCCGGGCATCTACAACCCCGACCCCGAGGCGCTCTCGAACCTGCCGAGCGGCGCGACCGGAGGCACCGCGATCGGCGTCGGGACGCAAGGCCACCTCGGCCTCGGCGTGTCGGCCTTCTCGAGCCGTAGAGCGGGCGGCGGCGGCAAGGGCGGCGGCGGTCTCGGCCAGGGCGGCGGCGGCGGCCGCGGCGGCGGCAAGCAGACCGAGTCGGTCATGATGGCCGCGCTGCTGTGGCTCGCGAACCACCAGTCGCCCGACGGGCGCTGGGACTGCGACGGCTTCGACGCGCATTGCAAGAAGAACAAGTGCGACGGCCGCGGCGAGGCGACCTACGACGTCGGCGTCACCGGCCTCGCGTTGCTCTGCTTCCTCGGCGCCGGCTTCACCCACCAGGAAGGGCCGTTCAAGAAGACGGTGAAGGACGGCCTGCTCTACCTGAAGAGCGTGCAGGACGAGGACGGCGTCTTCGGCGGCAAGCTCTGCCCCCACTACCAGTACAACCACGCCTGCGCGGCGCTCGCCATGGCCGAGGCCTACGGAATGACCGGCGCCAACGCCTTCCGCGAGCCGGCGGTCAAGGGCGTCGCCTGGGTCGGCGTCTCCCAGAACCCCTACCGCGCCTGGCGCTACGGCAAGGCCGACGGCGACAACGACTCGTCGGTCACCGGCTGGATGACCATGGTGATCAAGTCGGCCGCCATGGCCGGCATCGACGTCGAGCAGCAGTCGCTTTCCAACGCCGCGAACTTCATCGACGAGATGACCGAGGACAACGGCCGGACGGGCTACCAGCAGAAGGGCGGCTACCCGGCGCGCGTCACCGGCCCGGCGATGGAGAAGTTCCCGGCGCAGAATTCCGAGTCGCTCACGGCCGTCGGCATCCTGGTGCGCATCTTCGACGGACGCACCGCCGGCACCGACCCCAAGATCATGAAGGGCGCCGAGCTCCTGCTCGCGCAGCCGCCGAAGTGGGACCCGCCGTTCATCGACTTCTACTACTGGTATTACGGCACGCTCGCGATGTACCAGGTCGGCGGCTCGCACTTCGACCGGTGGAACGAGGCGATGAAGACCGCGATCATCGCCCACCAGAACACCGACAAGACCAAGGACGAGTTCGGCTCGTGGGATCCGGTCGACCCGTGGTCGGCCGAAGGCGGGCGGGTCTACTCCACCGCGCTCAACTGCCTGTGCATGGAGGTCTACTATCGTTATCCGCGCGTGTTCGGCGCGAAGGCGGATCCGAAAGCCGCCGCTCCCGCCAAGCCGCCGAAGTGACCCGATCGAGTGATTCACGCGGCGCGCCCCGACCCCGGGGCGCGCCGCGCCGTTCGTGGAAGGATCCCGAGTGATGCTCCCCCTGATCGCACTCTCGTCCCTCTTCCTCCTCGTCTCCGGCGGCCGCGGCGGCAACGCCGACCTGACCAAGGTCCTCTCCGGCCGCGACGACATCGACTTCGGCCGCGCGCTCGCGGTCGCCGGCTACAGCGACCTGGCCGAGGGGCTCTGCGCCGCGATCCAGAAGCAGTACTCGGGCGACGCCGCCAAGGTCCTCGAGTGCGAGGCGCTGATCGGCGACATCCACTACGACCAGGCCAACCGCGAGACCGACGGCGCCCGGCGCCGCGAGAGGCTCGAGAAGGTGCTCGAGGAGAAGAGCAGCTTCGTCTCGAGCCACGGCGACACGGCGATCGGCCAGGAGGTCGCGGAGTCGCTGCCCAACCTCTTCCGCAGCGTCGGCGACACGCTGCTCTCCCTGATCGACTCGACGACCGACGAGACGCAGAAGGGCGAGCTGCGCCGCCAGGCGGCGAAGGTCTTCGACGACGCCGAGGGCTTCGTCGCCAAGCGCGTCGGCACGCAGCGCGCCGCCTACGAGACGCTGCAGCAGGAATTGCAGGCGATGCCGCAGCCGGACAAGCCGGACGAACCCGGCGCGGAGTACGTCGCATTGCAGGAGAAGGTCGACCTCGCCGGCAGCCGCTACCTGGTCGCGCGCTCCGGGCTGGCGCAGACCATGTACTTCCACGCGACGACGCTCGCGGCCGACGACCCCAAGCGCGCCAAGCTCCTGAACGACGTCTCGGGGATCTACGACGACCTCGAGCTCGAGTTCTCCGACCGCCTCGCGATCTTCGACGGCTTCATCTTCCGCGGGCTCGCGCAGGACGGGCTCGGCAAGACGGACGACGCGCTCAAGTCGTACGACATGGCGATCCGCGTGCGGGAGAACTTCCAGCGCAACGAGAAGACCGGCGTCTACTCCGTGCCCGAGGAGGTCGCCGGCGTCATGTCGAACGCCGTGCACCAGAAGATGCTGCTGCAGATGAAGAAGGGGCAGGCCGACGAGGCGATCAAGACGGCCAACGACTTCCTCACGACGACGCAGGACGCCTACAAGTCGGCGCGCGCGATCGCGATCCTCGCGGCGCTCGCCGACGCCTACGACACGACCGGCGACCAGAAGGGGCTCGAGCGCACCGCCAACAAGCTGATCGAGGTCGACCCGCGCGGCCCCGGCAAGGCGATCGGGCTCAAGATCCTCGGGGGCGGCGGCGGCTCGAGCAAGCTGAACGCGAAGAACCTGCTCGCGCTGGCGAACCAGTCCGCGGGCGGCGGCGAGACCGACAAGGCGATGGACCTCTGCCGCCAGGTGCTCGCGCTCGCGCGCGGCCAGCCGAACGAGCAGGACCTCGGCGCGGAGGCGTGCGTGCTCCTCGGCGCGCTCTACGGCGGGCGCGAGCAGTACGAGGAGGCGGTCGTCGCGTGGGACACCGTGATGGAGCGCTACGCCAAGGGCTCCTCCGCGCCCGACGCTCTGTGGCGCTCGATCAACGGCTACATCAAGCTCGGCGCGAAGCAGCGGCGCGCCCTGTGGGACAAGCGCTACCGCGATCGCGTCGCCGCGCTCGGCACCAACTTCCCCAAGCACCCGAACGCGAGCCGCGTCATGCTGCTCGAGGGCCAGCGCCGCGAGGACGAGGGCGACTTCCTCGCCGCCGCGCAGTTCTACGACAAGATCCAGAAGGGCAGTCCCGCCTACGAGGAGTCGCAGTTCCGCGCGGGCAACGCCTACGTCCGCCACGCCCGCAAGCTCGCGAGCGACGGCAAGACGGCCGAGGCCAAGACCATCTACCTCAAGGCCGAGGAGATCCTGCGCCGCGCGATGGCCGACGCGAAGGACGCGATCAAGAAGAACCTCGATCCCGACGCGAAGCCGCGCCTGGTCGGCGTCGACTTCTCCGCGCGCGTCGCGCTGGCCGGCGTCCTGCTCGCCGAGGCCGTGAACAAGCCGGGCGAGGTGATCGCGCTGCTCGAGGACGCGGAGACGCTCTTCCCCGGCGACGGCGACAAGCTCGGCAACATCTGGGACATCCGCTTCCGCGCCTACAAGGCGGAGGGGAAGCTCGAAGAGGGGCTCGCCAAGCTCGAGGCGGCGCTCAAGGACAAGACCAGCGCCGCCGGCCTCGACCGCGTCGCCGTCGCCGCCGGCGGCGAATTCGACAAGCGCGCCATCGAACTGCTGCAGGCGAAGCCCGATTCGACCGAGGTCGACGCGCTGCTGAAGAAGGCGTACGACTGGTACATGCGCGGCATCGCGCCGCAGGTCGAGGGGCGCGTGTCGATCAACGCGCCGCAGCTCGAGTCGATCGCGCAGCGCCTGTTCATCTTCGGGCTCCACCTGAACCGCGTGCCGGTCGACGTGCAGTCGTTCATGGAGTGGACCGGCAAGGCGACCGCGCCCGACACGTGGCAGCAGGCGATGCGCCTCTACACGACGCTCCTCCCCTACTCGAGCAACCCGCGCACGCAGCTCGACCTGGCGCGCGTGCAGGCGTGGCTCGGCAAGTGGAAGGAGGCGTCGATCAACGCCGCCAAGTACTTCGACCGCGAGCACTACATCGACCTCGGCAAGAAGGAGATCGACCGCGACCAGCTGCAGACGCGGCCCGAGATGATGTTCGCCCTGCTCGAGTGGAGCGTGATCGAGGCGAACGCCGCGCACGGCGATTCCGACACGACGCACAAGGACCGCGCCGAGGCGATCTTCGCCACGATCGGCGGCAGCGTGAACAAGGACTCGAAGATCTGGTGGCTGTCGAAGTACCACTGGTATGCGCTGCTCTACGACATCGGCGAGTACCCGAAGGCGGACTTCGGGCTGCGCTCGCTCGAGCGCAACTCCACCAACTACGACGACGGCAAGTTCGGCCTGGCCGACAAGTTCAAGCGGCTGCGCGTGGACATCGACGCCAAGCTGACCAAGTGATCGCCGCGCCCTTCGCGAACCGACCGACGGATCCGACATCTCCATGCTGAGGCCCATGCCCATGAACCTCATGACGGTCGCTTTCCTCGCCGTCCTGCCCGGCGGACGCGGCGGACCGGGCGCCGACGACGACACCCTCGTGATGCGCGACGGCACGACGCGCAGCGGCAAGGTCCAGGCGGCCGAGGCGGCCGGCTGCGTGCTCGCGGTCGGCAAGAAGACCGAGACGGTGGCATGGACCTCCGTCTCGAGCGTGCAGTACGGCGGCGCCAAGGAGTTCGACGCCGCCCGCCAGCAGTTCGCCGAGGGCAAGCGCGACGAGGGGATCGCCGCCCTCGAGCGGCTCGCCGCCGACAAGAAGATGCGCGCGCCCCTCCGCCAGGAGGTCCTCTTCGAGCTCGCGCGCGTCTGCGAGGTGAAGGGCGACGACGACAAGGCGCTCGCGACGTGGCGCGAGCTCGCCAAGAGCTACCCGAACGGGCGCTACCTCCTGGGCGGCGGCAGCTGGCTCGTGCTCGCGCTGCTCGCCCGCAACGACCCGGGCGGCGCGCTGCGCGCCGTCGACGAGATGACCAGCGACGCGCGCAGCGCCAACGCCGACGCCGCGCAGCTCGCCGCGCTCGACCTGCTGCGCGGCCGCGCGCTCGAGGGGCAGAAGAAGTTCGCCGACGCGCAGACCGCCTACGAGCGCGTCGCCGTCGTGAAGGAGATGCCGGCCGACTACGTGGCGGCCGCGCAGCTCGGCGTGGCGCGCGCGCTCCAGGGCGCCGGCAAGAAGGACGACGCGGTCAAGCGCTACCGCGAGCTCCTCGAGAAGCGGCCGCCGCCGCTCGTCTCCGCCGGCGCGTGGAACGGCCTCGGCGACGCCTGGTGGGACGGCGCGGTCGGCAAGAAGGACGTCGACGCGCTCGAGGAGGGGCTGCTCGCCTACCTGCGCGCCGTCGTCGTCGACGCGCCCGCGCCGGCCGAGCCGCCCGAGGAGCTCGAGCGCGCGCTCGCCGGCTCGGCGCGCTGCCTCCAGGCGCTCGCCGATCTCGAGAACAACAAGGACCGCAAGGCCGCGCTGGTCGAGCGCGCCCAGAAGCGGCAGGATGACCTGAAGCGGCTGTTCCCGACCTCGCGGCTTCTCAAGTCCTGAGTCGCGCGGGCGCCCCGATCCAAAACCCCGGCTGAGAGGACCGTCAGGAACCTTCCATGGCCATCTGCGAGAACTGCGGGAAGAAGTACACGCCGACGCCGAGCGCGCCCGACTGCCCGAACTGCGCGCCGCCGGAGGAGCCGGAGGAGATCATCCCGTCGCGCGCGAAGGCGCGCCCCGCGGCACGCGCGCCGGCACGCGCCGCGGCGCTGCCGCCCGCTCCCGCTCCGCGCGCGGCGCAGGGCCGCGCGGCCTCGCGGCTGACCGCGAAGCAGGTCGCCGCGGCGCACGCCGCGCAGCACGCGCATCTCCACCACCCCGAGCTGCTCGAGAAGCCGACGGTCGAGCCGATCGTCAAGATCGGCTTCGGCATCGCGGGCGGCCTGATGGTCCTCGTGCTCATCGTCGTGATCGTCGTCAACGGCAAGCACAAGGCCGAGGCCGCCACCCTCGCCGCGCTCCAGCAGTCGCAGCGCGAGTTCATCACCTACATCCGCGACCGCATCGTGGCCAACGACGTGAACGGCGCGAAGGCGGCCCAGGAGATCCTCACCTGGGCCGACTCCCACAAGGAGATCTGGGAGCACGACGAGGACTACCGCACCGAGACGCAGAGCGCGATCACCAAGTCGCGCGTGCTCCTCGAGCAGAGCCAGCAGATGAAGGACATGGAGGACAAGCTCGCCGGCGTCGAGGCGGGGCTCAAGAACGCGGCGGGGCTCAACGTCGAGAACGTCCGCGACATGCAGACCAAGCTCTCCGAGCTGTCGCGCATGGAGATCGGGACCGAGACGTTCAAGAAGCGCGTGAAGGACGCGGTCGCGGAGTGCTCGCACCTCTACGCCACCAAGCTCCACGACGAATCGATCGCCTTCGCCAACGGCAACGCGAGCCAGCCGCGCCTCGCGCTCAACCGCTACTACCAGGCGGAGGACGAGCTGCGCGGGATGCTCGAGGCCGCGGTCAAGGCGGAGGCCGCCACCAAGAGCCAGGACGACCGGAACTTCTTCCAGCCGCTCTACAAGGAGGTCGCCGAGGCGGGCGACCGCACGGCCGTGCAGCTCTTCATGGGCGGCGACTCGTCCGCGATCGAGAACGCGTCGCAGACCGACCTGCTCACCCCGCCGCAGGCGACCAAGTGGAACCCCAAGCGCTTCCAGGCGCTCAACGGCGGGCTCGAGATCGACGGCGGCGCGGAGGGCGGCAAGAAGGCGACGATCGTCTCGATCCTCGACCTCGAGTCGCCGCGCAACTTCGTGGTCGACCTCGAGTTCACGATCGACAAGGGCGTCGTGATCCTCTACTTCCACCTCGGCAGCCGCGCGACCGAGGCGACGCCGTGCCGGCGGCTCGAGACGGAGGGCCAGTCGCAGAACGTGCAGCCGGGCAAGCTGACCAAGGTGCGCTTCGCCGTCATCGGCGACCAGTTCACCTGGCGCTTCCTCGAGGACGACCTCCAGAGCGGCGAGATCAAGGAGACGCTGCCGTGGAACAAGGCGCGCAAGGGCGCCATCGGCTTCGAGGTCAATCCCGGCACGAAGCTCCGCATCTCCAAGATGAAGATCAAGACGCTGCAGTGAGCTGATCGCTCGCGAAGCGTCCCGGTCAGGCGAGGTCGAAGAGCAGGAGCTCCGCCTCGGCGGCCGCCTGGATCGCGAGGTTCGACGCGTCCTCGATCGCCGCCCCGTCCCCCGCCGCGAGACGCGTCGCCGCGGTCGCGCCGCCGTCCGTCGTGACGTCGAGCTCGCCGCGGATCAGCTGCAGCCAGGCGCCCCGCCCGCGCGCGAGCGCATGCTCGACGCGCGCGCCGGCCGGCAGCGTCGCCGCCCAGATCGCGGCGTCCTGGTGGATCGTGACGGCGCCGTCGCGCCCGTCGCGCGCCGCGACGAGGCGCAACCGGCCGCGCCGCTCGGCGTCGGGGAAGCGCTTCTGCTCGTAGCCGGGCGCGAGGCCGCGCCGCTCCGGGAAGATCCAGATCTGGAGCAGGTGCACCGGCTCCGTGGACGAGGAGTTCACCTCGCTGTGCTCGATGCCGGTGCCGGCGCTCATGCGCTGGACCTCGCCGGGCGTGATCGTCGAGCCGTTCCCCATGCTGTCCTGGTGGTGCAGCGCGCCGGAGACGACGTAGGTGACGATCTCCATGTCGGCGTGCGGATGGGTCGGGAAGCCGGAGCGCGGCGCGACGCGGTCCTCGTTGATCACGCGCAGCGAGCGGAAGCGGACGTGCCCCGGGTCGCGGTACTCGCCGAAGGAGAAGGTGTGGCGGCTGTCGAGCCAGCCGATCTCGGTCACGCCGCGCTCGCCGCTCCGTCGCACCCGGACCATCGCTCGCCTCCGTTCAGATCTCGCGGACCCGGATGCCGCGTCGAGCGAGCGCCGCGAGGTATGGGTCGGCCGGCACGCACTCGTCGGGAGTCCAGACGCCGGCCGGAGCGATCTCCTTGCGGACCTGCATCTGGGCGGTCACGGACAGCGAGTACCCGGTCGTCCGCATCATCGCGCTGATGCCGTTCTCCACGTCGTAGGCATCGACCAGCTCGAAGCCGGCGCGCGCCGGCGCGCCGGCCCGCTTCCCTTCGCAGACGACGCGCAGCGCGACGAGGTCGCGGCCGCGAGGCTTGTCGAGCTTCGGCCGCAGCACGGAGATCACGAGGTCGCGCGGCTTCACGCGCGCGCCCTTCACGTCGACCTCCTCCGACGAGAAGAAGCCGAGGTCGCGCAGCGCCTCCATGATCTTCGCATGGCCGGGGTAGCGCAGCGTCTTGTACTCCATGCGGCCGATCTTCCCCTCGTACTTGAAGCTCATGGTCGAGAGGCCGCCGGCCGTGTGGAACGCCTCGAGGCGGCCGAGCGGCGGCGCGAAGTCGACCGGCTCGAGCTCGGAGAGCGCGGCGCGCTTCGCCGGCCGCCCGTTCTCCAGCACGAACGAATCGGACGTGTAGTAGTCGAGCACGCCCTCGAGCGAATAGACCAGTTGGTAGTTGAGCGGCGGCTCGGGCTTCTGCGGCAGCCCGCCCACGAAGAGACGGCACGAGTCGACCACGTCGAGCTTCTTGATCGCCGCCTCGGCCAGGACGTTCACGAGGCCCGGCGCGAGCCCGCAGTCGGGGACGATCGTGATCCCCTTCTTCTCGGCGAGCGGCGCCAGCTTCTTCTGCTCGAAGACGATCTCCGTCTTGCCGCCGAGGTCGCACCAGTGGACGCCCGCCGCCGCGGCGAGCGCCGCGAGCGGACCGTTCAGGTAGTAGGGCACCGCCGAGAGCGCCGCGTCGACGCCTTGGAGCGCGCGCTTCACCGCCGCCTCGTCCTTGACGTCGAGCTCGATCGTCGTCAGCCGGCCCTTCCCGTCCGCGAGGAAGGGCTGGAGGAAGGGCCGGAGCTTCCCGATCGAGACGTCGGCGAGGCGCACCTCCTCGACGTCTTTCTGCTGCAGGAGATCGAAGGCCGCCGCCGATCCCTGCAGGCCGGCGCCGAGCACGAGCATCCGCATCGTCAGGACTCCGCACCCGGCGCGCAGACCGGGGCGCGGAGCTTACGCGAAGCGGCGAGGCGGGGAAGGCGGCGCGCGCCGCGTCAGCGGCTGCTGGTCGCGCGGCGCGTGCGCTGCAGCGCGAGCACGGCGAACGCCGTCCCGTAGGAGCGCGTGTACTCGCTGATGTGGAAGTCCCAGAACGCGCCGTCCTCCTCCTGGATCTCGAGCAGCTTCTGCTGCAGCTGCTTCGCGAACGGCGCGCGCTGGTCGGTCGGCAGCAGCTCGATCGCCTCGCTCGCGTAGTAGTGGCCGAACAGGAAGAAGTAGGCGGCGACCGCGTACCACGACTCGTGGGGGATCGGCTTCTTGCGGGCGACCGCGAGGAAGCGGTGGTGCTCGAAGAACTGCTCGAGCCCCTGCTTCACCACCTTCGGTTCGAGCAGGCCACCGCGCACCAGCGCGACGTTCCCGACCTGGATGCGGCCGAGCGACCCCTTCACCTGGTCGATGAACTCGAGGTTCGCCGGCGAGCTCACCGCGCTCACGTTGTAGGTGAAGGCGCCGGTCGGCAGGCGGGCGTGCGCGACGCACGCGAGCGCCTTGTTCAGCATGCGCGGGTCGACCTCGAGCCCCGCCTTCTCCGCGTCGAGCAGGCCGATCACCGCGGCCGCGGTCGTGAACGACGTGGTCCAGACCGGCGGGATGGTGGTCGCGTCGAAGTCGTAGTAGGCCCAGCCGCCGAACGGCGTCTGCCAGCGCTCGAGCGCCGCGATCAGCTCCGTCGCGCGCGCCACCATCGCCGGCCGGCGCGGGTCCTTCGCGAAGCGCTCCAGCGGGAGGAGGCGCGCGAACGCCTGCACGCCGTAGACGTAGGCCCAGACATTGTCGGTGTCCCAATCCGAGACGCGCCTGGGGAGCGGACGCTTCAGCAGCCCGTCGACGGCCTTGTCGAGGGCGACCTCGTCGGCCGCCGTCGTCCCGCCCTCGGCCAGCGCCATCGCGCAAAGCCCGGTCGTCGCGTAGGTCCACGCCTCGTAGGTGTGGAGCGTCGCGAACGACTCGTTGAACATCACGTTGCGCGGCGTGCCGAAGCTGCCGTCCTTCTCCTGCGCCGAGCGCAGGTAGGCGACGCCCTTCGCGACGGCGTCGGCGACGGTCGCGTCGAGCGACGGCGCCTTCGCGACGGCGGGAGCGGCGCCGCCGGCCGGCGGCGTTCCCGCGTCCTGCGGCGCACCGAGCGCCGCCGCGAACGCGAGCGCCGCTCCCGGCGCGAGGATCCGGAGAGGACTCACGGCCGCGTCACTGCGCGCCCGCTTCAGGATGGGCCGCCTTCTGCTTCGCCTTGTCGATCTCGCGAACGAGCTTGTTGACCTCGTTCTGCTGCGTCTTGACCGCCAGGTCCTTGTCGATCTGTCCGCTGCGCAGCCCGAACTCCGCTCGACGCAGGTCGCCGGTCTTGTCGGTGACGGCCGCCTCGAGCTTGCGGAGCGCTTCGGGCTGCTGGACGTTCACGAGGTCGTCGAGGTCCTTCTGCTGCAGCACGAGGTTCTGCCGCAGCCGCTCGAGGCGCCGCTTCGAGCGCGCCAGCACGATCTCCTTGGTCTTGTCGGCGAGATCATCCTTCGAGTACATGAGCTCGAGCTGCTGCAGCTCCTCCTCCTGCTCGGTGAGCGAGTCCTTCGCCTGCTGCAGGTCGAGCTGGGCGCGCGCGCTCTTCTGCGGCATCTCGACGTTCACGTAGTGGTCGCGCGCCTTGTTCGCGACGGAGAGCTCGAACTGCGCCTTCTGCACCGCCGCCGCGCCGTCGATCCGCTGCTGGTCGGCGTCCATGTTCGCGCGGTCGAGCTTGATCCGGGCCAGCTCGAGCTGCGCCGCGGCGTCCTCGGCCTTCTGCTTCAAGTCTTCGGCGCTCGGCGCCGCCTGCGCCGCGGGCGCCGGCGCGGAGGCGCCCGCCGGACTCGGCGCACCCGGCGCACCCGCCTGCGGCGCTGCGCCCGTCGCCGGCGCTTCGGCCGGGGTCGCCGGATCCTTCGTCGTCATCGAATCGCAGCCGACGGCGCAGCAGACCAGGAAGACGGCGGGGACGAGCGGGCGACGCATGCGAGTTCCTCCTCCTCGGGACCGGACCCTTCCGACGACGCGAGCATATCGGCGCTCCGTTGCGCGCCGCTGCAGCCGCTCGCATGATCGCCCCGCCGATTCCCGTCCCGCCTCGGAGAAGCGGATGCGATCGCTCCCTCTCGCGCTGCTCGTCGCGTTCGCCGCTTTCACCGGCTGCAGCGAGCCCTCGGCCGACGTCGGCGGGCCGCCGCCTGTGCTGGCCGGTCCGGCGAGCAGCCGGCCGACGCCGAGCGACCCGTCGAGTTTCGCGAGCCGCCTCGTCTCCTGCTTCGACGGCAAGACGCTCGCCGGGTGGAAGCTCGTCGGGGGCGACGGGCGCGGCTACGTCGTCGAGGACGGGGCGATCGTCTGCCCGAAGGACGGCGGCGGCAACCTCTTCCTCGAGAAGGAGTTCGGCGACTTCGCCTTCAGCGTCGAGTTCCAGACCGAGCCGGGCGGCAACAACGGCATCGGCATCCGGGCGCCCTACGAGGGCGACGCCGCCTACGTCGGCATGGAGGTGCAGGTCCTCGACGACTTCGACCCGCAGTACGAAAAGCTCCTCCCCGGCCAATACTGCGGCTCGATCTACAAGGTCTCCCCGGTGAAGCGCGGGGCGCTGAAGCCCGCCGGCAACTGGAACCGCATGGAGATCTGGGCGGTGGGCCGTCATGTCAAGGTCTGGATCAACGGCGTGCTCAGCAACGACGCCGACCTGAACGCGGTGACCGACCCGGGAATCCTCGCCGAGCACCCCGGCATGTTGCGCGAGCGCGGCCACATCGGGTTCCTCGGCCACCGCAGCCTCGTCCGCTACCGCAATCTCAAGGTCGCCGACCTCGCGACGCCCGCCGCCGACAACACGGCGCCGCCCGGCTTCGTCGCGCTCTTCGACGGCCGCGGCCTGAACGGCTGGAAGGGGCTCGTCTCCCCCGACAAGGGGCCGCCCGGCCGCCGCGCCCTCGCCGCCGACGCGCTGAAGTCGGCGCAGGTCGCGGCCGACCAGCAGATGCGCGACCACTGGTCGATCGTGAACGGCTGCCTGCTCTACGACGGAAAAGGGCAGAGCCTCTGCACGGCGAAGGACTACCGCAACTTCGAGCTCTGGGTCGACTGGAAGATCGACAAGGCGGGCGACAGCGGCATCTACCTGCGCGGCAGCCCGCAGGTGCAGATCTGGGACAATCCGATCGGCTCGGGCGGCCTCTACAACAACCAGAAGAACGCCGACAAGCCGCTCGTCGTCGCCGACCAGAAGCCCGGCGAGTGGAACCACTTCCGCATCCTGATGGTGGGCGACCGGGTGACCGTCTTCCTGAACGAGGAGCTGGTCGTCCCGTCGACGACGCTCGAGAACTACTGGGAGCGCGACCAGCCGATCTACCCGAGCGGCCAGATCGAGCTGCAGCACCACAACTCGGTGCTCTGGTTCAAGAACGTCTTCCTGCGCGAGCTGACGTCCGCGCGATGAACCGGACCCGGCCGGGTCCGCCGCTCAATTCCCCGGCTTGGGCTTGCCGGACGTTCCGGGCTTCGCGTCGGGCTTCGCCGCGCCGGACGCAGACAGCGCCTTCAACCATTCGATCGCCTTCGGGACCCCGACCTCGAGCATCGACTGGTAGTGGTCGCCGGCCGGGACGGTCTCGAACGTGACCTTCTTGTCGGCGGCGCGCAGCCGGTCGACGAAGGCCTGGGAATCGGCGAAGGGCACGGTGGCGTCCTCCTTCGCATGGAAGAGAAAGAGCGGACAGTTCAGGCGCGCCTCGTGCGTCCGCGGCGAGGACTTCACGAGGAAGTTGCCGAGTCCGGGCAGGTGATGCTCGAACTCCGCCACGTTCTCGTCCCCGATCCGCTTGCGGACGTCGTCGATCGGCGCGTACGCGGCGCAACCTTTCAGGCGCGGCTCGTGCGCCGCGAAGAGCAGCGCCATCGTCGCCGCCGAGCTGTGGCCGGCGGCGAAGAGCCGCTTCGGATCGATCGACGGCACTCTTGCGAGCGCGTACTCGAGAGCGGCGCGCGCGTTCTGCAATCCGGCACAGCTCGACTGGAAGCGACGCGAGGCGGCCCACAGCGCTTCGGGAGTCCGCCCGTTCTCGGGGGGGCAGGCGCCCTCGATCTCGTAGGCGACCACCGCGAATCCAGCCTTCACGTAGGGCAGATGCTCGACGCGATCGCCGTCGCCGAGGTCCATCCCGAAGAGCAGGTTGCTTCCGGCGGGCGCGATGAAGACACAGGGCAGCGTCGCCTTCGCTGGTTCGCCGGCGGGCAGGTAGATCCAGAGGCGGCTCGTTCCCCGGTCCCAGACGAGCGACACTTCGTGAAGTTTCACGCCAGGGTCCGGCGTCGTCAGCGCAGGGAGATCGGGAAACGTCGGCAGCTTCGTCGTCGCGACGGCCCAGAGTTCGTTGCGGCTCTTGTCGTCGATCCGCGGCTTCGACTCCTGCGCCCGGAGGTCGACGAATGCCGACACGAGACCCGCGCTGCACGCGACGGCGAATCCGGTTCGACGCTTCATGACCGACTCCCTCGGGATCGCCCGATCGATCCGGGGCGAATCGCCGGCGGATTCTGCCGCCGATCCGGCTCATGGCGCAACGTCTCGATCACTTCGCCGTGACGTAGATCGGGCTCGACCACGCCGTCTCGCCGTCGACCTGGACAGTACGGGCGTAGTACCAAGCTCGGCCGGGCGGCGGCTCGTCGTCGCTCCACTCCTGCTCGAAGTCGCGCGTGCCGAGCGAGCGGAGCGCGCCGCCGCCGGCCGCCCGCTCGATCGAGAGCGGGCCGTCGAAGGAGTCGCGCCCCTGCAGCTCCCAGACGCCGAGCGGCGAGTCGCCGCGCGCCACCTTGCCGGCGACGTCGCGCAGCGCCGTCGTCTTCGTGAACGAGGGCGCCGTGTCGGCCGGTCCCGTGCCCGCCTCGATCGTGACCCGATCGTCCGCCGGGCCGCGCAGCCGCACGCGCGCGAGGGCCTTCTCCCAGTACCCGTCGTACCCCGCGGCCCACGTGAACGTCGCCTCGTGCGACGCCACCTTCCAGACGGGCAGGTCGCCCTGGAGCATCGAGCGCGCGAAGAGCGGCACCTCGCTCGCCGCCTCGAACTCGCACGCCGGGGCGCGCACGCGCACCCAGAAGGGCAGGCGCGCCGGATTCGCCTGCAGCGTCTCCTTCGCGTTCGGCGCGTCGAAGGTGAGCGTGCGCTCGATCGGACCGTTCACCGCGGGCGCAGTGCGGCCGACCACGCGCCACGGCACGCCGTCGCGGAACACGACCACGTCGGCGAGCTCGCGCACGCCGCGCACTTTCAGCCGCACGCGGCGCGGCCCCTTCGCGGCGAAGCTCTCCCCCATCCCATGGTCGTCGACGCGGAAGTCGACGAGCATCCCCTTCACCGTCGCGCCGTAGGTCCGCCGCGCGCGCAGCGCGTCGAAGAGGTGCTCGCGGTCGAGCTTTTCCGACAGTACGCACGCGTAGCTGGCGCCTTCGCCGTGGTCGCTGCTCGCGATGAAGCCGACGTCGAGCAGCGCGGCGGCGTCCTGCCCGAAGCAGCCCTCGACCTGCGCCTGGCGCGACTGCTTGAAGCAGCCGTCGAACTCGTAGCTGCCGCGCTGCGCTTGATAGAGCTCGACCAGCCGCACGAGCTTCGGGTCGCAGCGCGCGAAGTTGGTCCGCCGCGTGAGGTCGGCGGGGTGGTGCGGGATCGCGAGCGCGGTCGCCGGATCGAGCGCGGCGTAGAGGCCCGGCAGCGTCGAGGTGTCCTTCAGCTGGTCGCTCAGGAACGGCGAGAGCCCGCCGCGCAGGATGACGTTCTCGTGGCCGTACAGGCCCGACGACCACTCGAAGCCGGCGAGCGCGCAGAAGTCGGGCGTGTTCTCGAGCTGGCCGCGGGCGTCGAGCCGCCACCACGCGCGCGCGTCGACCTGGCCGGAGTGCTCGGTCAGGGCCATGAAGTCGTAGAGGCAGACGTCGCGCCCCTGCTCCCAGCGGCCGTCGGGCCCCGGCTCGAAGCCGCGGCTGCAGCGCGAGACCGACGAGTGGCGGTGCAGGTCGCCCCAGAAGACGGTCCACGTCGTCGCGCCGACCTGGATGCGGTCGTGGTCGTCGCCCGACGCGATCGGTTCCGCGGGATCGGCGAGCGGATGGAAGTGGATGGGCGCGAGGCGCAGCTCCGCTGGCACGAGCGCGCCGTCGGCCGCCGCGGCGGGCGCGCCCTTCACCGCCGCCGTCGCGACGCGCGCGAGGCCGAGCCCCGACGGCGCGAGCGTGCCGACGAGCAGGACGCGCTGCGGCGCGAGACCCTGGAAGTGGTCGTCCGACGCCGGCCGCATCAGCGAGCCCGCCTCGTTCTCCGCGTGGTGGTCCTGCTGCCAGGCGACGAGGGTCGCCTCCGCCGTGCAGACGAGCGCCGGCTCCTCGAGCCCGCCGTCGCTCCCCTCGAACGAGAGCGGCGCGCCGATGCCGCGGCCGTCGATCGCGTGGAGCAGCACCGGGAAGGAGTAGGCGCGGCCGCCGGCGCCGCGGCGGGCGAGGCAGCGCGTCGCGATCGCGACCCGGCCGTCCGTCGCGACGGCGACTTGGGGCCGCCCGCCGCCGAGCGACAGGAACGGCACGCCGGGCAGGAGGCCGTTCGCCGCGTCGGTCGCCGCAGCGCCGGCTGCGCCAGCAGTGCCGGCCGTACCGGCGACGCGCGGCCACGCGACGCGCGGCGCGCCGCCCTCGCCGCTCTCACCGACGCGTACGCAGGCGACGCGCACGCTCGCGCGCGGCGGG
>DAINBU010000001.1:29627-105981 GCA_036732755.1 Planctomycetota bacterium | reverse complement strand
TCGATGCCGCCCGTCACCTCTCGCTGGAGGACGACACCGTCGAGCGACGTGCCGATCGCCCGCATGCGCTCGGCGAGCGTGGCGACCGCTCGCGCGACGGCGTCGATCGAGTCGAGCCCGAGCACGACGCCCCCGACGTCGCTCTTGTGCAGTACGCCCGGGGCGACCGCCTTCGCGACTGCGCTCGCGCGCAGGTCGGCCGGCGTCGAGCTGCCGCGCGCGCCGTCCTCGACGCGGTCCCACGCGATCCAGAGCTCGCCCTTGGGGCCGGCGGCGAGTGCGGGGTGGGAGTCGTCGGCGGGAGCGTCGGAGGAGACGTTCAGCGGCGCTGCGAGCTCGCGCTTCGCGGCGTCGTAGCGGCGCAGCGCGATCTCGTAGTCGCGCCCCGCCCAGCGCGTCCACGCCACCCAGACGTCCGTCCCCGCGCACGCGACCGACGGGTCGAGGTCGCTCCCGCGCCCGTCGCCGACGGCGACCCTCTCGCCGAGCGCGCCGTCCTCGAGCGGCGCGAGCAGCACGTCGAACGAGCCGCGCCGCGGCTTCGCATCGAGCCCCTCGAAGGGTGCCGCGCGCCACTCCTCCCACGCGAACCAGAGGCGGCCGCCGCCGTCGCGCGCCAGCGCGACCTGGCGGTGCTGCAGGGCGCCGGTCGTGAGCGCGCGCGGCGGGTCGAAGCCCTTCTCGTCGCCGTGCGCGAACCAGATCTGCCCGACGCCGCCGACCACCTGCGTCCAGACGACGGCGAGATGCCCGTCCCCCGTCGCGAGCGCGGCCGGCCGCACGATCTGCGCCGCCGTCTTCGTGACGGCGACCGGCCGCTCCCCCGGCTTCCCGTCGGGGCCGAGCCACCACGCGGTGAGCCGGTCGCCGGTGCCGACCTTGTGCTCGATCGCGACGAGCACGACGCGACCGTCCGAGAGCACCGCGAGCGCCGGGTCACCGCGCTCGCGCAACGCATCCTCGAGGCGCGCGCTCGCCGGCACGGTCGGTCCGGTGAAGCGGACCTGCGCGGGACCGCCGCCCGCCGTCTCGTCGTCGCCGCCGCCGCCCCCGGCGCGGCCGCGCTGCTGCATCGCGCGCGCGACCAGCGGCAGCGCCACGACGGCGGCCGCGAGCGCGAGCCGGACGAGCCGCGATGGCGTCCGACGCGCCATCAGCGCCGCTCCACGAAGATCGGGCTCGACCAGACGATCTCGCCGTCGACCTGGATGGCGCGCGCGTAGTACCAGTGCGCGCCGGGCGCGGCGGTCTCGTCGGTCCACGCCTGCTCGAGCTCGCGCACGCCGAGCCCCTTCGAGAGGTCGACCTGCGCGTCCGGGGGCTCGCGCGCGCTGAGCTCGAAGGCGCCGCGCGGCGCCTCGCCGCGGATCGGCCCGGCGAGGAGCTCGTCGAAGGTGACGGTGCGCGACTGCCCGCTCCACGCGACGGTGAGCTTCGACCCGGGCGGCCCGCTCACGTCGAGGCGGTAGACGTGGTCGACCTCGTCGGGCGTGAAGGACCCCGGCCAGATGAAGGTCGCCGCGGCGCCGCCGTCCTCGTCGAGGCGCCAGCGCGCGTAGGGCGGTTTGGGTTTGCGGCGATGCAGCGCGACCACGCCGCCGTCGCGCTGCAGTTCGCAGCCGGGCGCCGCGAGCGTGAGCTGCCACGTCTCGCCCTCCCGCGGCTTCTGCCCGAGATCGAGCGTGAGCGAGAGGTCCTGCGTGGCGCCCTTGCGCGCGCCGCCGCGCCCGAGCGACGCGAAGAGCGCGCGATCGCGGAAGATCACGAGCTCGGCGAGCTCCGCCGCGCCGCGCACCTTGACCGAGAGCTTCGGCGGCGCGGCGCACGCGACCTCCTCGCCCATCAGCCGGCCGTCGATCCGGAAATCGATCAGCATCCCCTTCGTGGTCGCCGCGTAGGTGCGCCGCGCGCGGAACGCCTCGAAGAGCGAGGCGACGTCGAGCCGCTGCGCCAGCACGACCGCGTACGCGCAGCCGTTGCCGTGGTCGGTGCTCGCGATGAGCCCGAACTTCCGCCCCGCCGCCAGCGCGTCCTGCACGAAGCAGTCCTGCACGCGCGCGCGCTTCGACTGCTTGAAGCAGCCCTCGAACTCGTAGCTGCCGCGCATGGCCTGGTAGACCTCGACCAGGCAGGTGTGGACGTCGTCCCAGCGCGAGAAGTCGGCGGCGCGCCCCTGGTCGGCGGAGCCGTGCGGGATCGCGATCGCGTCGGCCGGCGTGATCTTCTCGTAGAGCGCAGTCGGGTCGCAGGTCGGTTCGACGATCGGGCCGAGCCGGCCGGGCAGGATCACGTTCTGGTGGCCGTACGCCGTGGTCGACCACTCGAAGCCCGCCAAGGCCAGGAAGTCGGGCGTGCGCTGCTGGCGGATCAGCTTGTCCTGGAGCCACGCGTCGAACGCGTCGAGCTGCCCGGAATGGTCGGTCAGCGCCATGAAGTCGTAGGCGTGGGCGTCGCGGCCGAGCTCCCAGCGCTGCAACGGCCGCTCCTCCATGCCGCGGGTGCAGCGCGAGACGCAGCTGTGGCGGTGGAGGTCGCCCCAGTACGCGTGAAAGGTGGTCGCGCCGCTCTGCACGTCGAAGTGGCGGGCGCCGGTGACGTAGGGGTCGGCGAGCGGATCGGCGGCGGGGTGGAAGTGCGGAGGGGTCGATCGATCGGGCCGCTCGACCCGCTTCGCGTCGGGCGCGGCGCCGCCGGTCGCACGCTCCTTGGGGACGAGCACCGACGCGACCGCCGATTCGCCGAACCAGTTGCTCGCGCCGAGCTGCGTCTGGTCGACGTACTGCCTCATCTTCGCGTGCAGCCCGAGCGGGATCATCCCCTTGCCGGTGTCGAGGCGGTGGTCGCCCTGCCACGCGACGAGCGCCCCCTCCTTCGTCGCCAGAAGGGCCGGCTCCTCCGGCATGCCGGGCGAGCGCGCGAAGGAGAGCGGCGCCGACCAGCCGCCGCCGTTCCAGCGCTGCGCGACGGTCCCGTAGCCGTAGCAGTCGCCCGACATCCCGAACCTGAGGTAGCGGTAGGCCAGCCACATCTCGCCGTCGCCGCCGATCGCGATCCTGGGCACGCCGCCGGTCCACGAGAACTGCGGCGCGCCGACCACGACGCTGGCCGGCAGGCCGCGCCGCCCCTCCGGCAGGAGCACCTTCCCGCCGCGCACGCACGCGCTCATCACGAACACGCCGCACGGCTCGGTCGCGTAGCGGTCGACGAAGCTGGTCGAGACGGAGCTGCCGCGGCCGGGGTCGACGATGCGGTCCCACGCGAGCCAGAGGTCGCCGTCGGGGTGCGCGGCGAGCGAGGGGTGGAGGTCGTCGCTCGCCGCCTCCGCGCTCACGTCCAGCGGAGCGTCGAGCGCGCCGCTCTTCGGATCGAAGGAGCGCAGCATCACTTCGTAGTCGCGCCCGCCGTAGCGGCTCCACGCCACCCAGAGGCGGCCGCCGCTGCTCGCCGCGACGGGATCGAGGTCGGTGAAGGGGCCGTCGCCGACGAGGAGCTCCTTGCCGAGCTTCTCACCTTCGAACGGCGCGAGGACGACGTCGAGGCTGCCCTTGTCGGATCCGGCGGCGGGCGGCGTCCAGCTCTCGAAGACGCACCAGACGCGACCGTCGTGGAGCGCGAGCTCGACGTTGCGGGCGGAGCGGACCGGTTCGGTCAGCGTCGCGAGCGGCGTGAAGGCCTCGCCTTCGAGCCGCGCCGCGCGCACCACCGGCCCCGCGTCGGTCGTCTCGGTCCAGGTGACGACGAGCCGCCCCTCGCCGTCGGCGAGCGCGGTCGGTCGCACGACTTCGCGCGTCCCGGTCTTCGAGCCGGGCCCCTCCACCTCGAGCGGCGCGGGCGAAGCGACGCCCGGCGGGCGGTGGAGGTTGCCGTCGGGAGCGAGGACGCGGACGACGATGCGGTCGCCCGTGCCCGGCTCCCACGCCGTGCTGACCAGCCATGCGCCGCCGGCCGGCCGCGCGACCAGCGTCGGCCACGTCTGCAGACGGTGCGGCGTCTCGAAGATGCCGGTCGGACGGACTTCGTCCTTCGCGATCTCGTTCACGAGCCCGGCGAACTCGGGCGTCGTCGCCTCGTCCTCGGCGATCGACTTCTCGCCCTTCTCCGGCTTGTCCTGGTCCTGGGCCAGGAGGGGCCACGCGACGAGACCGACCGGAAGCGCGAACCACGCCAGGAGTGCGCGACGATCCAACCGAGGCTCCAGGGATGCGGGACGGGGCGGGATGATATTCGGCGCGGTCGCTCCGGCCGCCGCGCGCCTCGTATCATCGCCGCCCCGCTGCTCGCTGAAAAAGTCGTCCCGCGCCCGACGCGAAGCCCATGACATCGCCGTTCGACCCCGATCGCCCGTGGCCGCCGCCTGCGCGTCCATGGGACCTCGCGATGCGCTGGAGCGACCTCCTCTTCCTCCACTGGCCGATCGACGCGGCGCTCCTGCGCCCGAAGATCCCGCCCGAGCTCGCGCTCGATTCCCACTCCGGAAGCGCCTGGATCGGCGTCGTGCCGTTCCGCATGAGCAACGTCCGCCCGCGCGGACTGCCCGGCGCGCCCGGCTTCTCCGCCTTCCCCGAGGCGAACGTCCGCACCTACGTCACGCACGGCGGCAAGCCCGGGGTCTGGTTCTTCAGCCTCGACGCCGCGAGCCGCCTCGCCGTCCGCGTCGCGCGCGCCCGCTTCCACCTCCCCTACTTCGACGCGCGCATGCGCTGCGTCGCGCGCGGCGGCGAGGTCGAGTACGCGACGACGCGCACCCACGCCGGCGCGCCGCCCGCGGAGCTCCGGGCGCGCTGGCGCGCGACCGGTCCGGTGCAGCTCGCGCGCGCCGGCACCCTCGAGCACTTCCTGACCGCCCGCTTCTGCCTCTACGCGCAGCGCGCCGACGGCCGCGTCGTGCGCGGCGACGTCGACCACCCCGACTGGCCGCTGCAGGTCGCGCAGGCCGAGGTCGAGACCAACTCGATGCTCGCCGCGCACGGACTCGCGACGCCCGGAGTGAAGCCGCTGGCGCACGCGGTCGAGCAGCTCGACGTCGTGGCGTGGAGGCCGGTCGAGGTGGGATGACGGCGCAGCGGCGCGCGCCGCCGGCGCCACCGTCTAAGAACGCTGCCCCGCGCCCGCCCCCGCCTCTGCCGCCGCCCCCGCCGCCGCCTCGAACTCGACCACCACGCGCGTCCCCGGATGGGCGTCCTCGATGCGGCAGGTGGCGCCGTGGAGGCGGGCGACGTCGGCGACGATCGAGAGGCCGAGGCCGGCGCCGGCGTGGCGGTGCGCGGCGCTCCCGCGGAAGAAGCGCTCGAAGAGGCGCGGCTTCTCGGCGTCGGGGACGCCGGGACCGCGGTCGCGGACGCTCAGCGCGACGCGCCCGCCGTCGGCGGCGGCGACGTCGACCTCGACGTCGGAGGGGCGGCCGCCGGAGTGCTCGCGCGCGTTCGAGAGGAGGTTGTCGACGAGCACTCTCAAGAGGCCCGCCTGGCCGCGCACCGACGCGTCGGAGCCGTTGCGGACGAGCGCGCCGGGCAACGCCGTCGCGACCGCGGCGCGCGCGACCGCGGTCAGGTCGACCACCTCGAAGCGCGCCCGCGCACCGTCGGCGTCGAGCCGCGCGAGCTGCAGCAGCGCCTCGACGATGCGCCCCATGCGCAGCGCGGTCGCGCGCACGTCGTCGAGGAAGCGGCGATACTCCTCGCCCGTCCGGTCGTGGCGCAGCGCGACCTCCGCCGCGTTGCGCACCACCGCCAGCGGATTGCGCAGCTCGTGCGCCGCGTTGGAGGTGAAGCGCGTCTGTCGGTCGAGCGACTCGGCGAGCGACGTGAACGCACGATCGAGCTGGTCGGCGAGCACGTCGAGCTCGTCGCCCGTGCCGCGCCGCGGCATCGTCGTATGCTCGCCCGGGCGGACCGCCGCCGCCGCCGCGCCGAGCTCGCGCAGCGGCCGCACGAAGCGGCGCGAGAGGAACGCGCCGAACGCCAGCACGAGGAGCGACGCGATGCCGGTCAGCGCGACGACCTGCCAGCGGACACTTGCGAGCTGTGCGTCGACCGGCGCGAGGCTCTCGCTCGTGCGCACCACGACGTCGAAGGCGGGGTGGTCGGGATCGTCGTCGTGGGCCGGGACGGCCGGCGCGCGCGCGAGCATCGTGCAGACGCGGCGCGGCGGCTCGCCCGGAAGCTCCTCCCAGGCGACGGCGCGCGTTGCGCCGTCCGCGAGCGCGAGCCGGGGCGGCTCCTCGCCGAGCGGCCCGCCGGAATGGTGCAGCAGGCGGCGCGCCGGCCACGTCCAGACCGCGAGCCCGCGGCCCGCGTTTCCGGCGGCGAGCTCGGCGGCGAGCGGCGCGGAGAGCTTGAACTCGACGTCCTCGATCTCCTCGTCCCACTCGCAGATGCCGAGCATCGACTCGGCGCGCGCGAGCAGCTCGGCGTCGACGCCGCCGTGCAGCGCGCGCGCGAGCGCCGCATAGAGCGTGGCCGAGAAGCCGCCGAGCAGGAGCATCGTGAGCCCGAGGAACCACGCGGTCAGGCTCGAGCGCAGCGAGAGGCGCTTCATGACGCGGTGGCCGTCACGACGTAGCCGGCGCCGCGCTTGGTGCGGAGCAGGCAGAGCGACGCGCCGCGGTCGATCTTGCGGCGCAGGTTGGAGACGAGCACCTCGAGGACATTGGAGTCGGGGCCGAGCTCGTCGTCCCACAGCGCGGCGGAGAGGCGGGCGCGGCTCTGCACCGCGCCGGCGTGGAGCACCAGGAATTCGAGGAGCCGGAATTCGAGCGTGGTGAGGTCGATCTCCCGCCCGCCGCGCCAGACGCGGCGCGCCGCGGTGTCGACCTCGAGGTCGGCCAGGCGCAGGCGCACGGCGGTCCCGGCCGACCCGCGCCGCACCAGCGCGCGCAGCCGCGCGAGCAGCTCCGCGAATTCGAACGGCTTCTTCAGGTAGTCGTCGGCGCCGCGGTCGAGGCCGGCCACGACGTCGCCGGTCGCGTCGCACGCGGTGAGCACCAGGATCGGCGTGCGATCGCCGCGGTCGCGCAGGCGCCGGCACACTTCGAGGCCGCCGATCCGCGGCAGGCGCAGGTCGAGGATCAAGCCGTCGTGGTGGCGCGCGGAGGCGAGCCAGAGCGCCTCCTCGCCGTCGGCGGCGCGATCGATGACGTACCCCTCGTCGCGCAGCCCGACCTCGAGCGACCGTGCGAGCCGCTCCTCGTCCTCGACCAGCAGCAGGCGGGACATGACGTGGGACCCTCTCTTCGGGCCACCCCGGACGACGGGACAGTAGGCCGCGCCGCCGGAACGCGCGAGGGGGGAGCGCGCGCGGCGGCGGGCCTCCTCCGCCGCCGCGGCGCGGTCCGCTCGCGACCCGCGCCTACTTCATGAAGACGTCGACCAGCTCGAGCCGGTCGCCGGTCTCGAGGTCGACGACGAGCACGAGGCCGACTTTCGGCGCGTAGAACTTCCACTCGAACACGTCGGGCTCGAGCGCGGCGAACTCGATCGTCTTCAGGCAGTTCTGGAACGTGCCGAACGGCACCTTCACCGTCTCGTCGGTGGCGAGCACCATCGCGACGTCCTCGGCGACGTCGATGAAGTACTCCTGGCGGTAGACGTCGCCGACGTGGTTGTCCTGCAACATCACGATGCCGGGCTTCGCCTCGTCCTTGCCGGCGCGCCACGAGCCTTCGAGGCTGTCGAGGAAGCCGTCCTCGAATTCGCGCGAGACCTCGCCGAAGTACCAGACGTCGCCGTTCGAGCGCTGCGCGAAGTAGTCGGTGGCATGCTCGATCTGCACGCCATCGAGCAGCACGACGTCCTCGATCGCTCGCGTGGCGAAGCCTCCGATCGTCACGATGTTGAAGGTGGTCGTGACTTCGTTGTGCTCGAAGCCCTCGGCGCTGTTCCCCTCGTAGACGAGCGTCTGGCCGGGCACGTGCGGGAAGTAGAGGTTGTCGATCGTCGTCGAGAACTCGCCGGGCGAGAGCGCCGGGTCGTACTTGCCGCCGCCGAGCACCTCGCACACCTGGTCGCGCGCTTGGAACTGCTCGCGCGCGAGGTCGATCGCCTCGTCGAAAGCGGCGCGCGCCGCCGCCTCGCGCGCCGCCGCCTCGCCGTCGGGGGCGTTCTTCGCCTTCGCGGCGGCGAGCCAGAGGTCCGCCTCGGCCCGCTCCTCGGCCGCGTTCCGCTGCGCGCCCGCGACGGCCTCGCAGTCGCCGTCGGCGAAGAACGAGGGGAAGGCGGCGTGCGTCGCCACCGGCAGCGCGAGCGTCGTCGTGCCGACGGCCAGCCATTTCGCGAGGGTCCAGTGCATGACGTTCCTCCGTTGCGCGGCGCACGTGGCGCGGCGGCGCGCGATTCGCGGGTGTGGGTCCCGGTTTCCAGGGAGGTGTTAGGCGACGCGCCTGAATGGCGGCTGAACGGCTGCGCGAGCGGCCCGCAGCGGGCGTCGCGCCTTGCGCTCAGCCGCTCGCGCGCACTCCGAGCTTCCACGCGAGCCCGATCGCCGCGCTCGCCAGCACGACCGGGATGATCCCGACCTTGAAGCGCCGCATTGCGACGAACGCCGCGACCGCGAGCGCGACGGCGAAGAGGTCGACGCTCGCGAGCTCCGGGACCGGCAGGCGCGCCGGCCCGAGCGTCCGCTCGCCGACTCGCGAGAAGAGGGTGTGCAGCGCGAGGGCGACCGCGAGGTTCAGGACGACGCCGACGACCGAGGCGGTGATGGTCGCGAGCGCGGCCGCGAACGCCTTCTGGCGGCGCGTCGACTCGATGAACGGCGCGCCGAGGAAGATCCAGAGGAAGCACGGCGCGAACGTGGCCCAGAGCGTGACGGCCGCGCCGAGCGCGCCGGCGAGCAGCGGCGACAGGTTTCCCGGGTTTCGATAGGCGCCGAGGTAGCCGACGAACTCCGTGACGAGGATCAGCGGCCCCGGCGTCGACTCGGCGAGCCCCAGCCCGTCGAGCATCTCGCCCGGCACGAGCCAGTGGTACGTCTCGACCGCCGCCTGCTGCAGGTAGGCGAGGACGGCGTACGCGCCGCCGAACGTCACCATCGCCGCCTTGCTGAAGAAGAGCCCCTGCTGCGTGAGCACGTCGTCGCGCCCCCGCCACCACGCGACCAGCGCGAGCGGCGCGATCCAGACGAGGCTCCCGACGACGAGCGCGCGCAGCGTCCGCGCCAGCGTCGGCCGCGCGTGGTCCGGCGGCAGGTCGTCGTCGTGCAGGACGACGTGCGCGCCCTTCGCGCCGTGGCCCGCCGCGACCTGGAACAGATCGGGCCGCACGCGTGCGCCGATGAGACCGAGCACGCCCGCCGAGAGCACGATCAACGGGAAGGGCAGGTGCAGCACGAAGATCCCGACGAACGCCGCCGCCGCGATCGCGACCATCGCGCCGTTCTTCAGCGACTTGCTGCCGATCCGGATCACCGCGACCGCGACGATCGCGATCACCGCCGCACGCAGCCCGTAGAAGACCGCCGCGACCGGCGCGAGCTGCCCGCGCGTCGCCGCGAGCCACGACAGGACCCCCATCAGCAGCGCGCCCGGCAGGACGAAGAGGATCCCCGCGACCAGCCCGCCGAGCGTGCGATGCAGCAGCCAGCCGACGTAGATCGCGAGCTGCTGCGCTTCCGGTCCCGGCAGCAGCATGCAGTAGTTGAGCGCATGCAGGAACCGCGACTCGCTGATCCAGCCGCGCTTCTCGACCAGCTCCTCGTGCATCATCGCGATCTGGCCGGTCGGCCCGCCGAAGTTGATGAAGCCGAGCTTCAGCCAGAACCGGAACGCCTCGCCGAACGCGACCGTGCGGCGCGGCGGCGGACTCGGCACCGGCGGCGGGGATGGTTCCTCGACCATGTCTCTGGCGATATCCCGTCGCGCCATCAGGACGAGAGGATCGCGCGGACGGGGGTCCCTTCCTCGAGAAGGCTGCCGCGCGCGCGAAGTCGGCGGAGATCGTCGATCACGCGCGACCAATGCGCGGTGTCGAGCTTCTGCAGTCGCGAGAGTTCCCGCAGCAACTCGGCCTGACCTGCGGCCGCCGTCATGCGTTGGCCGAGCAATCCCCGGTAGGCCACCCGGTCCTCCGCTCGAAACGCATTCTTCGCGGCCCACGTGAGCAGCGTTCGACTTCGTTCGGGGATCTCGCGCAGACGGATCGAGACGAGCGTCGTGATGACGTCGTAGTCGGCGAGGCGTCGCGTCTTCTTCAGTTCGATCAGGTCCTCGATCGAGACGACCTCGACGGCCGCGTCGCCCGACACCAGGTGCCGCCGACGGCGGTAGGACGCCGCGAACGTCCCGACTCGCGGCGGGCGCGGCATGACGTCGAGATAGATCGGAGTCGCGCCGTCGGGCACGAGGAAGTGGAATGCGTGGCCGAAGGCGACGTTGCGGGCCGTCATCGGCGGGGTCAGCTTGTAGACCGACGCATCCAGCTCCGCGAGCGCGGCCAGGAAGGCGCGCACGTTCGGCGCGCGCGGATCGATCCAGACGTCCACGTCTTCGGAAAAGCTCGCCGCGCCGTAGAGGACCGCCGCCTGTCCGCTGATCAGGAGGTAGCGGACCGCGTGGCGGTCAAAGGTCTGGAAGAGTCTTTGCATCGTGCACGGCCTGCGGATCGACGAGCCGTTCGCGCAGCTTCCACGAACGGAGCAGGCGCTCCCACGGACTCAACGCGAGCCAGGCCGCGCGATAGGGATCGATCAGCTCGGCGATCGGGTCGGCGACGAGCGCAGGAGCGACCTTCTTCGCGCGCGGGCGCTTGCGCCGGGATGGGAATCGCATCGGGCGAAGCGTAGCGACCCGCCTTCTTTGGCTCACGCCAGCAGTTCCGTCCGCACCTTCGGGTCGTCGGCCGGGCCGATCAGCCGCTGGTTCAGGCCCTTGTACGGATACGAGAAGCGGTGCGCGTCGAAGCCGAGGAGGTGGAGCAGCGTCGCCTGCAGGTCGTGGACGTCGATCGGCGTGTCGGTGACGTGGTACCCGAAGTCGTCGGTGGCGCCGATCGTGACGCCGGCCTTCACGCCGCCGCCCGCGAAGAACATCGTGAAGCAGTGCGGGTGGTGGTCGCGGCCGAGGAACTTGCTGCCGTCGCGCGCCTCGTTCATGGCGGTGCGGCCGAACTCGCCGCCCCAGATCACGAGCGTCGTGTCGAGCAGGCCGCGGCGCTTCAAGTCCTGGATCAGCGCCGCGACCGGGCGATCGGTCTCCCGGCACTTCATCGGGAGCTGCGTGACGATGTCGTCGCCCTTGTTGGTGCCGTGCACGTCCCAGCCCCAGTCGAACAGCTGGACGAAGCGCACGCCGCTCTCGACCATGCGGCGCGCGAGCAGGCAGTGGTTGGCGAAGCTCGCCGCCCCGGGCGTCGCGCCGTAGAGCTCGAGCGTCTCCGGCGTCTCCTTCGAGAGGTCCATCACCTCGGGCACCGAGACCTGCATGCGAAACGCGAGCTCGTACTGCGCGATGCGCGTCAGCGTCTCGGGATCGCCCGCCTCCGCGTGCTCGAGCTCGTTCAGTTCTTTCAGGGCGTCCAGCGTGGCGCGCCGCGTCGCGCGCGTCATGCCGGGCGGGTCGCTCACGTAGAAGACCGGGTCCTTGCCGCTGCGGCACTGCACGCCCTGGTAGACCGACGGCAGGAAGCCGCTCGACCAGACGCTCTTGCCCGCGGTCGGATCGGCGCCGCCCGACACCAGCACGACGAAGCCGGGGAGGTCCTGGTTCTCGCTGCCGAGCCCGTAGGTCGCCCACGCGCCGAGCGCCGCCGCGCCCGGATTGCGGTCGCCCGTGTGCATGAAGAGGTCGGCCGGCGCGTGGTTGAACTCGCTGGTGCGCATCGACTTCACGATGCAGAGGTCGTCGACGACGGTCGCGAGGTTCGGCAGCAGTTCGCTCACCCACGCGCCCGACTGCCCGTGCTGCGCGAACTCGTACGGCGAGCCGAGGATCAGCGGCCGCCCCTTGATGAACGCGAACTGCTGGCCCTTCAGCAGTTCATCGGGGCACGGCTTCAGGTGCATCTCGACCAGCTTCGGCTTCCAGTCGAAGAGGTCGTGCTGCGGCGGCGCGCCCGCCATGTCGACGTAGATCACCGCCTTCGCCTTCGGCGCGAACATCGGCGGCCGGACGGCGAGCGGGTGGTCGAGCGAGAAGACGTCCTGCTGCGGACCCGCGGCGAGCGCGCTCTTCCGCGAACCGATCAGCTCTCCCAGCGCGATCGCGCCGAGCGAGAGCTTCGCGCGGCGGAGGAAGGTGCGGCGCGTGATCGCGCGGCCGAGCTGGCGGCGGAGTTCGTCGGGGAGTTCCTTCATCGCGAGAACTCCGGAGCTTATCGCCCCTCGATCCGCGCGCCGGGGCGCCAGCTCGGGCACCATGTTGCCCACCGCCGAATGACCCCTCCGGTGGGGGTTTTTCGCCTGTGGTGGGCAACTCCCCCCGTCCTTTCCGCGAAGACGACCGCGGTCGTTCGCTCCGGATGAGCAGCATCGTGCTCTTTTCCCCGCCGCCGGGCCGGGCGGCGTGGCGTCGCGCCGCCGTTTGCGAAACGCGGCGCGAGCGCGACCGGAGAGCCGGCGCGTCGCGCGCGTCGGGGAGTGAACGATGCGGGTCGACTGCTGGCAGATGACGGCGCAGGGACGGCCGCTCGAGCGCGCCGTGCGCGAGGAGCCGTCGGTCGGAGCGGGCGAGGTCGTGGTGGAGGTCGCCGGCTGCGGCATCTGCCACACCGACCTCGGCTACCTCGACGAGGGCGTTCCGACGCGCGGCAAGCTGCCGCTCACGCTCGGCCACGAGATCAGCGGCCGCGTGGTCGACTGCGGCGCCGGCGCCGGGGAGTGGCGCGGCCGCGCCGTGGTCGTGCCGGCGGTCCTGCCGTGCGGCGAATGCGACCTCTGCCGCGCCGGCCGCGGCTCGATCTGCAAGAAGCAGATCTTCCCCGGCAACGACGTCCACGGCGGCTTCGCGAGCCACGTGCGCGTCCCGGCGCGCGGCCTCTGCCCGGTGCCGGACGACCTGCGCGGCGCGCCGGTCGACCTCGTCGAGCTCGCGGTGCTCGCCGACGCGATCACGACGCCGTTCCAGGCGATCCGCCGCTCCGGGCTGCGCCGCGGCGAGCTCGCCGTCTTCGTCGGCGCCGGCGGCGTCGGCGGCTTCGGCGTGCAGATCGCCGCGGCGCTCGGCGCCACCGTGGTCGCGATCGACGTCGACGCCGCTCGGCTCGTGCCGCTCGCGGATCACGGCGCGGCGCTCACCATCGACGCCTCGAAGTCCGACGCGGCCGGCGTGAAGGCGACGCTGCGCGCGCTCGCCAAGGAGCGCGGCCTCCCGCCCGTCTGCTGGAAGCTCTTCGAGACCTCGGGCTCCGCGGCCGGCCAGGAGCTCGCCTTCGCGCTGCTCGGGCCGGGCGCGTGGCTCGGGGTGGTCGGCTTCACGCCCAAGAGCGTGAACGTCCGCCTCTCGAACCTGATGGCGTTCGACGCCACGGCGCAGGGCAATTGGGGCTGCGCGCCGGAGCTCTATCCCGAGGCGCTCGAGCTCGTCCTGCGCGGGAAGGTCGCGGTGCGGCCGTTCGTCCAGCGCCGCCCGATGTCGCAGATCCAGGACGCGCTCGCGACAGTGCGCGCGAAACACGTGAAGCAGCGCGTCGTGCTCGAACCCGATTTCGCATCCGCGTGAGGAGATGACCGTGACGCACTCGAAGCCCGGATCGGCCTGCTGCTGCGCGAGCGCGACGACGGCGCTCAAGGACCACGACCTCGTGGCGGGGCTCGACCCCGCGACGCTCCACGACGTGCGTCTCGAGAAACGACCGGTGCGCGACTCTTCCGGCCACGTCGTCGAGGGGCTGCACGCGACCTGGATCGTCCTCGACAACGAGAAGCAGCTCAACTCCTACACCACCGAGATGGTGAAGTCGGTGATCCTCGCCTTCCGCGCCGCGTCGAACGACCGCGCGGCGGTGGCCGTCGTCTTCACCGGCGCCGGCACGCGCGCCTTCTGCAGCGGCGGCAACACCGAGGAGTACGCCGACTACTACGCCGGCCGTCCCGAGGAGTACCGCCAGTACATGCGGCTCTTCAACGACATGGTGAGCGCGATCCTCGAATGCGACAAGCCGGTGATCTGCCGCGCCAACGGGCTGCGCGTCGCGGGCGGGCAGGAGATCGGGATGGCGTGCGACTACACCCTCGCCTCCGACCTCGCGGTCTTCGGCCAGGCCGGCCCGCGCCACGGCTCGGCGCCCGACGGCGGCGCGACCGACTTCCTGCCGCTCTTCACCGGCGTCGAGCACGCGATGGCGAGCTGCACGCTGTGCGAGACGTGGTCGGCCCACAAGGCGCACCGCCTCGGCCTCGTCCACGAGATCGTCCCGGTCCTGCGCGTCGAAGGCGGCTTCATCGCCAATCCGCTGGTGCACACGCAGCGCTGGCTCGACGAGTACGGCCGCCTCGTCCACGGCGAGCCGAAAACGGGCGCCGAGCGCGGCGCGGGCGAGAAGCTGCTGAAGAGCGGCACGCTCGACCTCTCGCTGCTCGACGAAGCGGTCGACCGGCTGATCACGAAGCTCCTGCACACGATGCCGGGCTGCACCACCAAGACGATCGAGTCGGTGCGCAAGCACAAGCTCGCCCACTGGGACAAGAACCGCGAGAGCAACCGCGCCTGGCTCGGCCTCAACATGGTGACCGAGGCGAAGGCGGGCTTCCGAGCTTTCCAGGACGGCGCGAAGGGCGACCGCGAGGTCGACTTCGCCGAGCTGCGCCGCGCCATCGCGCGCGGCGAGCGGTGGAACGGCGAGCTCGCGCGGCGCATCCAGCCCGCCTCGGCGCGCGCGAAGGCCTGCGCGCCCGCCGACGCGCCGAACGGGACGCCGCGATGAACGCGCTCCCGATGCCCGGCGTCCGCCTCGCGTTCGAGGAGGGCGGCGCGCTCGCGCGCGTCGTCTTCGACGGCGGCAAGGGCAACGTGATCGACCGGCCGCTGCTGCGCGATCTCGCGCGCGCGCTGCGCGAGGCCGAGGCGTCGCACGCGAAGGCGGTGCTGATCGAGGGCGCCGGCGACCACTTCTCCTTCGGCGCGAGCGTCGAGGAGCACCGCCCCGCCAAGGTGCGCGACTTCCTGCGGGAATTCCACACCTTCTTCCGCGAGCTGATCGAGCGGCCGCTCCCGCGCATCGCGGTGGTGCGCGGACAGTGCCTCGGCGGCGGGCTCGAGCTCGCGCTCGCCTGCCAGAAGATCTTCGCGGCGCGCGGCGCGAAGCTCGGCCAGCCGGAGATCAAGCTCGCCGTCTTCGCGCCGGTCGCGTCGCTGCTGCTGCCGCAGCGCGTCGGCCAGCCGGCCGCCGACGACCTGCTGCTCACCGGCCGCAGCGTCGCGGCCGAGGAGGCGCTCGCGCTCGGGCTGGTCGATTCGGTCTCCGACGATCCGCTCCTGGCCGCGCGCGATTGGGTGCGGACGCACCTGCTGCCGCTCTCGGCCTCGTCGCTGCGGTTCGCGGCGCGCGCGGCGTGGACGGCGGGCGCGGCGCTCGTGCGCGACCGACTTGACGAGCTCGAGCGGCTCTACCTCGAAGAGTTGATGGCCACGCCCGACGCCGTCGAGGGGATCGCGGCGTTCCTGGAGAGGCGGCCGCCGGTCGCGCGCGGCGTGGAGGCGACGCGATGAGCACGACCGAACCGCTGGTCGCGCGCGCCGAGGAGCTCGCCTACGACGTCGACCTCGCGCAGGTGCGTGCGTGGAAGGCGGCCGCGCCGCGCCGGCTCGCGATCGGCTACCTGCCGGTCTGGGCGCCGCGCGAACTGTTCTGGGCGTGCGGCGCGCTGCCGGTCGCGATCCTGGGCGGCGGCGACCGCCTCGAGATCATCAAGGGCGACGCCTGCTTCCAGTCCTACGTCTGCCACCTGCCGCGCAGCGTGATCGAGCTCGGCCTCTCCGGCCGCCTCGACGCGCTCGACGGCATGGTCTTCCCGAGCATCTGCGACGTGATCCGCAACCTCTCGGGCATGTGGCGGATGCTCTTCCCGAAGAAGTTCGCGCGCTACCTCGACCTGCCGCAGAACTTCGACCCCGACCTCGGCGGCGCCTTCTTCGCCGGCGAGCTGCGCCGCCTGCGCGACGACCTCGTCAAGCTCGGCGCGCGGCCGCCGTCCGACGACGACCTGCGGAACGCGGTCGCGCTCTACGACGAGAACCGCAAGCTGCACGACGCCCTCTTCGCGCTGCGGCGCGCGCAGCCGTGGAGCGCGCCGACCTCCGAGGTCTACGTGCTCGTGCGCGCCGGCGGCGTCCTGCCGCCCGACGAGCACAGCGAGCTGCTGCGCGCCTATCTCGCGGCCGCCGAAGCCGAGCCGCGGCCGCCGCGCGACAACGCCCGCGTCGCGGTCGTGGGCGCCTTCTGCGAGCAGCCGCCGCTCGACCTGATCAAGACGCTCGAGCAGGCGGGCTGCTACGTCGTGCACGACGACTTCGTGCTGGGCGCACGCTTCATCCAGGGGACGATCGGCCCGCTCGCGGCCGGCGAGGATCCGATCGACGGAATCGCGCGCGCCTTCCTCGAAAAGTCGATGGCGCACGCCTCGGTCTGGACCGCGCGCGGCGGCAAGGGCGACGAGCTGGTCGAGACGGTGCAGCGCTGCGGCGCCGAGGGCGTCCTCTTCGCCTCGCCGAGCTTCTGCGACCCGGCGCTGCTCGACCAGCCGATGCTGCAGCGCGCGCTCGACCGCGCCCACGTCCCCTACACGAACTTCAAGTACTCCGAGAACAGCGGCCAATTCCAGGGCATTCGCGAGCAGGCCGGCACCTTCGCCGACGCGATCAAACTATGGAGCGAGGCATGAGCGGCCCTCCCCCGTCGCGAGGGACGAGCGACCCTCAACTATCGCGAGGAGCGAGCGATCCCCAGAAAGAGCCGAGCATGCTCCGGCAGAAGGAGATGATCGGCGCCCACTACCACAAGCTCGCGACGGCGCCGGAGACCGGTGCCAAGTCGGCCTACACCTTCGTGCCGGGCAACCTCACCGAGCTCCTGCTGTCGTTCGACGTCCTGCCGGTGCTGCCCGAGATCAACGCGCTGCAGTCGGCGATGCGCGGCAAGTCGGCCGAGTACATCGCGAAGGCCGAGAAGCTCGGCCAGTCGGAGGACGTCTGCACCTACGTGAAGTGCGACTACGGGATGATGAAGTCGGGCAACGTCGGCCCGACCGGCGAGCGCCTCCCCACCCCCGACCTCTTGCTGCTCTCCTACACGGGCTGCTTCACCTTCATGAAGTGGTTCGAGCTGCTGCGGCAGGAGTACGGCGCGCCGACCGTGATGCTCCACGTCCCCTACCAGGGCGACGGCGTCGCGACGCGTGAGATGCGCGACTATGTCGTCAAACAGCTGAAACGGGTCGTGATCCCGGCGCTCGAGAAGACGTCGGGCAGGAAGTACGACGAGGACAAGCTCAAGGAACACCTCGCGCGGTCGGCCAAGGCCGAAGAGGACCTGGTGGCCGTGTTCGAGTCGGCGAAGCACCGCCCCTCGCCGATCGACGCCTACTTCGGCGGCGTCTACTACATCGGCCCGATCTTCAGCGCGTTCCGCGGCACGCAGGACGCCGTCGAGTACTACCAGTTGCTGCGCGGCGAGATCGAGGAGCGCGTGCGGCAGGGACTCGGACCGGTCACGCCCGAAGGACCGATCGAGCGCGAGCGCTACCGCCTGGTGGTCGAGGGCCCGCCGAACTGGACCTCCTTCCGCGAGTTCTGGCGCATGTTCAGCGACGAGGGCGCCGTCGTCGTCAACAGCACCTACACCAAGGTGGGCGGCGTCTACGAGGACGGCTTCCGCCACGATCCCGCGCGCCCGCTCGAGAGCCTCGCCGAGTACTGCCTCGGCTGCTACACGAACCTGAACCTCCCGACGCGCGCCGCCAAGATCGCGAAGTACATCCGCGACTACTCGGCCGACGGCTTCCTCATCCACTCGGTCAAGAGCTGCGACAGCTTCAGCGCGGGCCAGCTCACGATCCTGCGCGACGTCGAATCGAAGTGCGGCAAGCCCGGTGCGTTCATCGAGTCCGACCTGGTCGACCCGCGTTACTTCTCGGCCTCGAACGTGAAGAACCGCCTCGAGTCCTACCTCCAGATGATCGAGCAGCAGCGCAAGGCGGAGCCCGCGTCATGCGCACCGTGATCGGCATCGATCTCGGCTCGACCACGACGAAGGCCGTGGTCCTCGGCGAGGACGGCCGCACGCTCGGCCGCGGACTCACGAACACGCGCAGCAACTACGACGTCGCCTGCGCGATCGCGAAGAGCGAGGCGCTGGTCGCCACCCGCTTCGCCCTCTTTCGCGAACGGCTCGAGGAGAGTCGCGCGAAGGACGCCCCGATCCCCGAGGTCATGGCCGAGATCGAGCGCTGCTTCCGGCTCGAGCAGCACCTCGGCCAGCTGAACGCGCTCCGCGACGAGATGGAGACGGCGGCCGCGGACGGGCGCTGGCACCGCTGCGGGAGCCGGCTCGTCGAGCGGGCGCGCGCGATCCTCGACGCCTGCCTCGAGGAGGCGCCGACGCTCTTCACCGCGGGGATGACGCGCAGCTCCGAGTTCTTCCGCGATCTCGTCGGCGCGCGCTGGCGCCGGCTCGCCGAGGACCCGCAGTGGAACGAAGGCGTCGGCTTCGACGTCCTCATGAGCTGCTTCGACAAGGCGATCGTGAAGGTCGAGAACCGGACGCTCGACCTCTCCTTCGCCCGCTTCGTGCGCCCGGCCGTCGAACGCTTCCTGAGCGAGAAGCGCGGCGCGAACGCCGGTGATTCGCGCGGACTCCTCGACGCCGCCGCCTACGCGGCCGACACGACGATCGAGGACTGGAAGGTGGTCGGCACCGGCTACGGCCGCAGCAAGCTGCCCTTCCGGAAGGACCAGATCCGCAGCGAGATCCTCTGCCACGGGCTCGGCGCCCACCACTTCTTCGCCGGCACGCGCACCGTGCTCGACATCGGCGGCCAGGACACCAAGGCGATCCAGGTCGACGCGAACGGCATCGTCACCAGCTTCCAGATGAACGATCGCTGCGCCGCCGGCTGCGGCCGCTACCTCGGGTACATCGCCGACGAGATGAACCTCGCGGTCCAGGAGCTCGGGCCGCTGGCGTCGCGCGCCACGCGCGCCGTCAAGATCAACTCGACCTGCACGGTCTTCGCGGGCGCCGAGCTGCGCGACCGCCTCTCGCTCGGGCAGAAGCGCGAGGACGTGGTGGCGGGGCTCCATCGGGCGATCGTGCTGCGCGCGATGTCGCTGCTCGCGCGCTCGGGCGGCGTGAAGGACCAGTTCACCTTCACCGGCGGCGTCGCGCGCAACAGCGCGGCGGTCGCGGCGCTGCGCCAGCTCGTGCGGGAGAACTACGGCGAGCTCACCCTCAACATCTCGCCCGACTCGATCTACACCGGCGCGTACGGCGCGGCGCTCTTCGCGCTGCGCAGCGCCGCGTGACGGGAGCGCGGCCATGCTGACCACCGGCATCGACGTCGGCTCGAGCGCCGTGAAGCTGGTGCTCGCGCGCACCGAGCCCGACGGCACCTCGGAGCGCGTCGAGCTGCTCGGCCAGCGCCTCGAGCGGCTGCGTCGCCGCGATCCGATCGAGATCGCGCGCCGCGAGCACGCCGAGCTGCTCGCGCAGGCGGGCGTGCGGCCCGACGAGCTCGAATACGTCGCCACCACCGGCGAGGGCGAGCGCATCGAGTTCCGCACCGGCCACTTCTACGGGATGACCGCGCACGCGCGCGGCGCCCTCTTCCTCGACCCGGAGGCGCGCGCGGTGCTCGACGTCGGCGGCCTCCACGCGCGCGCGCTCCTGATGGACGCGCGCTCGAAGGTGCTCGCCCACGCGATGACGAGCCAGTGCGCCTCGGGCTCGGGGCAGTTCCTCGAGAACATCGCGCGCTACCTCGGCGTCACGCTCGAGGAGATCGGCAAGCTCTCGCTCACGTCGACCAAGCCCGAGAAGTGCTCGAGCATCTGCGCCGTGCTCGCGGAGACCGACGTCATCAACATGGTCTCGCGCGGGATCCTGGTGCAGGACATCCTGAAGGGGATCCACCAGTCGATGGCGGGCCGCTACGTCCGATTGCTGCTCACGGCCGGCGCGAAGGGCGTCGCGCTGGTGAGCGGCGGGCTCGCGGCCGACGTCGGGCTGCTCGGGGCGATGCGCGAGGAGGCGGCGCGCCAGAACGCCGACCTCGAGATCCGCCCCCACGCCCAGTCGGTCTTCGCCGGCGCGATCGGCGCGGCGATCTGGGGCGCCCATCGCCGGCGGACGCTCCAGCGCCGCGGCATCGACCTGCGCGTGCCGGCGGCGGGCTGAGCCGCGGCGACGCGAGAACCGGGAGGAGTCTCCGATGCGAGGACTCGGGCTCGAAGGAAAGACGCTGCTGGTGACCGGCACGGCGTCGGGGATCGGCGCGGCGGCGGCCGATCGCCTGCTCGAGGAAGGGGCGAACGTGCTGGCGTTCGACCGCGTGCGCACGCCGCCGCGCGACGGAGCGGAGACGCGCTTCGTCGTCCACGTGGGCGACGTGACGCAGCAGCGCGACGTCGACGCCGCGTTCGCGGCCGCGCACGAGCGCTTCGGCGGGATCGACGGCGTGGTCCACTGCGCCGGCGTGACCGCCGACGGCGTGGTCTGGAAGCTCGACGACGCGCAGTGGCAGCGCGTGCTCGACGTGAACCTGACCGGCTCGTTTCGCGTCGTGCGCGCGGCGATCCCGGCGCTGCGCGAACGCGGGCAGGGCACGATCGTGCTCATCTCGTCGATCAACGGGCTGCGCGGGAAGTTCGGGCAGTCGAACTACGCGGCCAGCAAGGCGGGCGTCGTCGCGCTCGCGAAGTCGGTCGCGCACGAGGCCGGCGCCTTCGGAATCCGCGTGAACGCGATCGCCCCCGGTCTCGTCCGCACCACGATGACCGCCGACCTGCCGAGCCCCATGTTCGAGGAGGCGCGGCGCGAGACGCCGCTGCAGCGCGTCGCCGAGCCGGAGGACGTGGCCGACGTGATCCTCTTCCTCTGCTCGCCGCTCTCGCGCCACATGACGGGCACCGTGCTGCGCGTCGACGGCGGCCAGTGCACCGGAGCCTGAAACTCTCGAGGAGTCCGCCATGCAACCGCGCCCCATCGAACCGCAGCTGCCGCCCGGCACCCTCGAGACCGACGCCGTCACCGTGCGCACGCTCGAGCCGCGCGACCTCGACGCGCTCGTGAGGATCGACAAGCAGTGGACCGGCCGCGCCCGCCGCGAGTACTACGAGCTCAAGCTGAAGGAGTCGCAGCGCGACACCGGCGTCCGCATCTCGCTCGCGGCCGAGCTCGACGGCCAGGTCGCCGGGTTCCTGCTCGCGCGCGTCTACTACGGCGAGTTCGGCCATCCCGAGCCGGTCGCCGCCCTCGACACGATCGCCGCGGGGAAGACCTTCGCCGGCCGCCACGTCGGCGCCGCGCTGCTGCGCCAGCTCCGCATGAACCTCCGCACGCTCGGCATCGACCGCATCCAGACCGAGGTCGACTGGGATCAGTTCGCGCTGCTCGAGTTCTTCGCGCGGTCGGGCTTCCGCCCCGCCGCGCGGCTGTGCCTCGAGCTCGCGCTCGACCGGCCGAGCGAGTAGTCGGGACGCGACGAGCCATGCAAGCCCCGCGCAAGTCGTGGTGGTGGCTGCTCCTCGTCGCGCTCGGCACGACGTTCTCGTGGGTCATCAGCTCGCGGGCTCCACGGATGGAACCGACGCACGAGCGGCCCGTCGCCGAGACGCCGCTTCCTGTCGTCCCGCCGGCCGGCGCCGTGCCGCCGGCCGGCGTCGAGCGCACGTCGCAGGAGCTGTCGCCCGACACCGCGGCGCCGGACGCCGCCACCGCGCCGAGCGATCCCTTCGTGCGCTGGCTGCGCGATCCCGAGCAGGGGCTCCTCGTCGAAGGGACCGTCACCGTCCTCGACGCCGAAGATCGCGAGCACGGCGAAGAAGACGGCGAGTTCCTGCCGCTCGCGTTGCTCGAAGGAAGCGGCGGCGGCGGCCGCAAGGTCGCGGTGCACGCGGGCCGCTTCCGCATGCATTTCCCGCCGGGACGCGAGCTCGGCATCGCGTCGCTCGTGCTCGGCGGGCGGAGCGCTTACCTGCCACCGGACCCGAAGCGACCCGCTTCCGGCCAAACCGGAGAGAGGACGCGGCTCCAATTCGCCGTCAGGGAAGGCCAGCCGATCCACGTGCTCGCGCGCTGGGCGCGGCCGTTCCTCCTGCACGTGGTCGACGCGCACGACCGGGTCGAGCTCGACGACGTCACCGTCGTCCTCGCGCGCGGGAACTGGACCACGAACGACGCCCTCCATCCCGGCGCGCTCGCTTCCGCCGAGAAGCTCGTCGAGCAGGCGCCCTCACCGATCGAACTCGCCGGTCCGCACGACCGCTCGGACCTCCAGTGGATGGACTCGGTCTGGGCGCACGCCGCCGGTCGCACGTGGGGCAAGACGATCGTCGACTTCGAGAAGGGCGGCGAGGCGACGATCGCGCTCGGGCCGGGCGCCGACCTCGAAGTGACGTTGATCGGGACGATCCCGTCCGCACCGGCCACGCAGAGGCTCTCCTACGAGCCCGACGATTCGCAGGCGGTGCTGCGGCTGCGGCCGCGCGATCTCCCGGCGCTCGCGCTCGAGGCGCCGCCGGCGCGCCGCGGGCCGACGCGCTTCGAAGGGCTCGCACCGGGCTCCTTCGACCTCTCGCTCGAACGGGGGAAGTCGTGGGACCGGCCGCAGCGGCTCGGCCGGACGCCGGTCGAGCTCGTCGCCGGCGCGACGACGCTCGCGGAGATCGTCATCGCGCCGCCACAGGAGCCGCGGCGCGTCCGCGTCGCCGGCACGCTCCATCTCTCGCACGAATGGAACTGCGTCTGGCTCGACCTGCGCTTCGAGCCGTTCGCGGTGCCCGGCGGCACGAGCCTCGAGGCGCGCGCGCTGGGGCTGGCGGACCTCGCGGCGATCGCCGGGTCGCCCGATCTCTTCCGCTTCGAGCTCACGCCGGTCCTGCCCGGCCGCTACCTGGTCAAGTGCTACGCCTTCGCCTTCCAGCAGATGATCGAGACGGGCGACGCCGGACGCGACGACCTCGCGCTCTCGATCGGCGACCCGGCCGACGTCCTCGTGCACGCGCTCGACGCGGCGAACGACCTCCCGGTCCGCGACGACGGCCTGCTCCTGTGGACGTGCCGCTGGCCGGGCGAATCGAGGTCGGGAGGACTCGCGGCGACGAAATGGGACGAGGCGCGGCACGGCTGGCGCTTCCGCGCTCCCGCCGGCGAAGTCGAATTGTGGGTCGCGTTCGGGAGCCGGCTCTGGGAGCTCGCCGAGCCGAGCCCGTACCTCGCCGTCCGTCCCGGCGACAACGAGTTCACCCTCCGCGTGCGGCGCGCCTTCGGCTTCTTCCTCCGCTTCGAGGTCGACGGCAGGAAGGTCGACTGCCCGCGCGACGCGACGACGATCCGGATCGAGCCGGAGGAGGGCGAGCCGATCGCGATCGAAGTGCGGACCTTCCAGGACGACGGCTTCTTCGTGCGCACGCCGTCCGCCGGCCGCTGGCGCGTCGTCGTGCCGCCGCTCGCGGGCTACGAGCCGGTCGATCCGGTCGAGGTGACGCTGCAGGGCGGCGTCATCGAGAGGCTCGCGATCCCGTTGCGGCGCCGGGAGTAATCCCGCAGTCGTGGCGGGCGAGCCTTCCCGAACGCGGGGAACTCCTGCGGCGATCGTCCGGCGGCGCGGGAGATCGTCCCGTCGTCCGCCTGCGCAATCGCCGGTCGCCCGTTTGCGCCTGCCCCACGCGCCGACGCACGGGACGCTCCCCCCTCCACCGCCCCGACCGCCGACCTGGAGGCCGCCATGGTCAAGAAGATCGATCGTGAACACGCCATCGCCGACATCCGCGAGTCGCTGCTGCGTCTGGTCGACGACGACCACTCGATGTGCCAGGTCGCCGCCCAGAAGGGAATCCTCTGCCACGGCTTCTCGCAGTGGAACTTCGAGGAGCTGAAGAGGTGCTACGGCTGGATCGCCGCCAGCCGGCCGCACGTCACGCGCTCCGAGCTCGAGCATCTCGCCAACGCCTGGCAGCTCGCGCGCCAGCAGGTCTTCGACACCCGCCTCTCCTGCGACACCCAGTCGGTCGAGCACGACACCTGCCTCGGCTTCGACGGCTGGAGCGACAAAGACATCGCGCGCTTCCACAAGGAGATCTGCGGCGAGCCGGTGGAGATCGCCGAGGCGCAGTGAACCGGCGCGCGCGCGGTCGTCGACGAGCGAGAAAGACCTCCCTCCGGAGCGATTCCATGGCCGTCATCATCGAGCCGTTCAAGATCAAGAGCGTCGAGCCGATCCCGTTCACGACGCGCGACGAGCGCGAGGAGCGCATGCGGGAGGCGGGCTACAACGCATTCCAGCTGCCCGCGTCGGCGGTCACCTTCGACTTCCTCACCGACTCGGGCACCGCCGCGATGAGCGCGGCGCAGTGGGCGGCGATGCTGATCGCCGACGAGAGCTACGCCGGGTCGCGCTCCTTCGAGACGTTCGAGCGCGTCGTCAAGGAGCTCACGGGCTTCCGCCACGTGATCCCGACCCACCAGGGTCGCGCCGCCGAGCGCATCCTCTTCTCGTGCGCGCTGATGGCGGGCCAGCACGTGCCGAGCAACAGCCACTTCGACACGACAAGGGCGAACATCGAATATCAGGGGGCGATCGCCGACGACCTCGTGATCGCGGAGGGACTCGATCCGCGCTCGCCGCATCCGTTCAAGGGGAACGTCGACCTCGCGCGCCTCGAGCGCTACCTCGACGAGCACCGCCGGCACGCCGGCGCCAACGTCGCGCTCGGCATGTGCACGATCACCAACAACTCCGGCGGCGGACAGCCGGTGTCGCTCGAGAACCTGCGCGCGCAGTCGCGGATCTACCGCGCGCGCCGCATCCCGTTCATCCTCGACGCCTGCCGGTTCGCCGAGAACGCGTGGATGATCCGCGAGCGCGAGAGCGGCCAGGCGGGGCGGAGCGTGCGCGACATCGCGCAGGAGATCTTCTCGCTCGCGGACGGCTGCACGATGTCGGGCAAGAAGGACGCGCTCGTGAACATGGGCGGGTTCCTGGCCCTCGACGACGACGCGCTCGCGGCGAAGGCGAAGCACCTGCTGATCCTGACCGAAGGGTTCCCGACCTACGGCGGGTGCGCCGCGCGCGACCTCGAGGCGTTCGCGGTCGGCCTCGGGGAGGGGATGGAGGAGCGCTACCTCGAATACCGCATGGCGACGGTGCGCTACCTCGCGCGCGGGCTCGAGAAGATCGGCATCCCGACCGTGCAGCCGCCGGGCGGCCACGCGGTCTTCATCGACGCGCACGCGTTCCTGCCCTGGATCCCGCCGAAGCAGCTGCCCGGTCAGGCGCTCGTGGTCGCGCTCTACCTCGAAGGAAAGATCCGCGCCTGCGAGATCGGCAGCGTGATGTTCGGGAAGCCGGGCACCGACGGCGGCTTCGCTCCGGCGGCGCTCGAGCTGGTGCGACTCGCGCTGCCGCGCCGCTGCTACACGCAGAGCCACGTCGACCGCGTCCTCGAGATCTGCGGCGAGGTCGCGAAGAAGAAGCGGGAGCTCACCGGCTTCCAGATCGTCGAGCGCCCGCCGTTCCTGCCGCACTTCACCGCGCGCTTCCGGCCGCTCCCGCGCGGCGCGCGCGAGCTCGCGACGCCCGGCACCGGCGTCGCCTGAGGGAACCACGATGGCGAGCGATCGCTTCCTGGTCGCCGACGGCAACGAAGCGGTCGCATCGGTGGCGTACCGCCTGAACGAGGTCGTCGCCGTCTATCCGATCACGCCCTCCTCCACGATGGGCGAGCTCTGCGACGAATGGGCGACGCGCAAGCGCCCGAACCTCTGGGGCGTCGTGCCCGACGTGACCGAGATGCAGAGCGAGGCCGGGGCGATCGGCGCGGTGCACGGCGCGCTGCAGGCAGGCGCGCTCGCGACGACGTTCACCGCGTCGCAGGGCCTGCTGTTGATGATCCCGAACCTCTACAAGATCGCCGGCGAGCTCACCTCCTGCTGCCTGCACGTCGCCGCGCGCACCGTCGCGACCCACGCGCTCTCGATCTTCGGCGACCACTCCGACGTGATGGCGTGTCGCGCGACCGGCTTCGCCCTGCTCTCGTCCGGCTCCGTGCAGGAGGCGCACGACTTCGCCTGCATCGGCCAGCTCGCGACGCTCGTGAGCCGCGTGCCGGTGATCCACTTCTTCGACGGGTTCCGGACGTCGCACGAGATCACGCGCATCGAGACGCTGTCCGACGACGACCTGCGCGCGCTGATTCCCGAGGAGCTCGTCGCGGCCCACCGCAAGCGCGGCCTCTCGCCCGACCATCCGGTCGTGCGCGGCACGGCGCAGAATCCCGACACGTTCTTCCAGGCGCGCGAAGCGGCGAATCCGTGGTACGACGCCTTCCCGAACGTGCTCGCCGAGGCGATGGCGCGCTTCGCCGCGCGCACCGGGCGCACCTACCAGGCCTACGAGTACTTCGGGCATCCCGAGGCCGAGCGGGTCGTCGTCGTGATGGGCTCGGCGGCGCAGACGGTGCGCGGGACGGTCGACGCGCTGGTCGCCCGTGGTGTACGGGTCGGCGTCGTGGTCGTCCGCATGTTCCGCCCCTTCCACGTCGAGGGGTTCCTGCGCGCGCTGCCGGCCACGGTGCGCGTCCTTTCCGTCCTCGATCGCACCAAGGAGCCGGGGGCGGTCGGCGAGCCGCTCTACCAGGACGTCGTCACGGCGTTGAGCGAAGCGGGCGACGGCGCCGGCGACGCCGCTTTCGGCGCGCTCTCCCGCGCACGCGTCGTCGGCGGACGCTACGGCCTCTCGAGCAAGGAGTTCACGCCGGCGATGGCGAAGGCGGTGTTCGACGACGCCGGCCGGCCGGCGCCGCGCAACCACTTCACCGTCGGCATCGTCGACGACGTCACGCACCGCTCGCTCGCGCTCGACGACTCCTTCGACCTCGAGGGCGACGACGTCACGTGCTGCGTCTTCTGGGGGCTCGGCTCCGACGGCACGGTCGGCGCGAACAAGAACACCATCAAGATCGTCGGGGAGCACACCGACCTCGAGGTCCAGGGCTACTTCGTCTACGACTCGAAGAAGGCGGGCGCGCGCACCGTGTCGCACCTGCGCTTCGGCCGCCGGCCGATCCGCGCGCCCTACCTCGTGACGCGCGCCGACTTCGTCGCGTGCCACCAGTTCTCCTTCCTCGACCGCTACGACCTGCTCGCCGCCGCGCGACCGGGCGCGACCTTCCTGTTGAACGCGCCGTACGGCGCCGACCAGGTGTGGGAGCGGCTGTCCCGCGAGGTCCAGGAGGCGATCGTCGGGAAGAAGCTGCGCTTCTTCGTCATCGACGCCGACGCGGTCGCGCGCGCGGCGGGCATGGCCGGCCGCATCAACACCGTGATGCAGGCGTGCTTCTTCTCTCTCACGAAGCTCATGGCGTTCGACGACGCGCTCGCCGCGATCGAGGGGACGATCCGGTCGGCCTACGGCAAGAAGGGCGACGAGGTGGTGCGCCGCAACGTGACGGCCGCGCGCGACGCGGTCGCCCACCTGAGCGAGGTCGCGGTGCCGGCGACGGCGACCGCGACGCGCTGGTGGCCGCCGCCGGTCGCCGCGCACGCGCCCGACTTCGTCCAGCGCGTCACCGGCGTGATGCTCGCGGATCGCGGCGACCTGCTGCCGGTCAGCGCCTTCCCGCCCGACGGCACCTGGCCGGTCGGCACGGCGCGCTGGGAGAAGCGCAACATCGCCGACGACATCCCGATCTGGGATCCGGCGCTCTGCATCCAGTGCAACAAGTGCGCGTTCGTCTGTCCGCACGCGGCCATCCGCGTCGGCGCGTTCGAACCGGCGGCGCTCGCGGGCGCGCCGGCCGGCTTCCAGGCGGTCCCGTACCGCGGCCGCGAGCTGCCCGACATGAAGTACGTGGTCCAGGTCGCGCCCGAGGACTGCACCGGCTGCCAGCTCTGCGCCGTGGTCTGTCCGGCGCGCGACAAGACCGAGCCGAGCAGGAAGGCGCTGATGATGCGGCCGCACGACGAGCACGTGGCCCGCGAGCGGGACAACTTCGCCTTCTTCGACGCGCTCCCGCCGCTCGACCGCATCCGCGTCGAGCAGCGCGGCACGATCGACGTGAAGTCGTCGCAGTTCCTGCGACCGCTCTTCGAGTTCTCGGGTGCGTGCGCGGGCTGCGGCGAGACGCCCTACGTCAAGCTGCTGACCCAGCTCTTCGGCGACCGGCTGCTGATCGCGAACGCGACCGGCTGCTCGTCGATCTACGGCGGCAACCTGCCGACGACGCCCTACTGCGCCGGCGAGGACGGGCGCGGGCCGGCGTGGAGCAACTCGCTCTTCGAGGACAACGCCGAGTTCGGCCTGGGGATGCGCCTCGCGCTCGACCGGCGGCGCGAACATGCGCGGGGTCTGGTGCGTTCGCTCGCAAGCGAGCTGGGGGACGAGCTGACGCAGGCGCTGCTCGGCGCCGAAGCCGTCACGGCCTCCGACTTCGTGGCGCGCCGCGCGCAGGTCGTCGCGCTGCGGCGCCGGCTCGCCGCGCTCCAGGATCCGCGCGCGCGGCGGCTCGAAGGACTCGCCGACGACCTCGTCGGGAAGAGCGTCTGGACGGTCGGCGGCGACGGCTGGGCCTACGACATCGGCTTCGGCGGCCTCGACCACGTCCTCGCGTCGGGACGCAAGGTCAACGTGCTGGTGCTCGACACCGAGGTCTACTCCAACACCGGCGGCCAGCAGTCGAAGGCGACGCCGCTCGGCGCGGCCGCGAAGTTCGCCGCCGCCGGCAAGGAGACGCACAAGAAGGATCTCGGCCTGATGGCGATCAGCTACGGCAACGTCTACGTCGCCTCGATCGCGTTCGGCGCGAAGGACGCGCAGACCGTCCAGGCGCTGCTCGACGCCGAGAGCTTCCCCGGCCCCTCGCTCGTCATCGCGTACAGCCACTGCATCGCGCACGGCTACGACCTGAGCCACGGCAACGAGCAGCAGAAGAAGGCGGTCGGGAGCGGGATGTGGCCGCTCTACCGCTACGACCCGCGCCGCGTCGAGAAGGGCCTGCCGCCGTTCGTGCTCGACTCCGGTCCGCCGACGGTCAAGGTCGGCGACTACATGGCGGGCGAGGCGCGCTTCCGCATGGTCGAGCGGATCGACCCGGAGCGGTTCAGACGGCTCGCGCGCGCCGCGCAGGCGGAGGTCGATCGCCGCCTCAAGGTCTACGCCCACCTCGCGCGACTCGACCTCGCCGCGCGGCCGGCGACGACGGCGGGTCCCCCGGTCGAACCCGCGTCGAACGCACGCTGAAGGAGCCGACCATGGACCTCACCACGCGCTACCTCGGCTTCGAGCTCCCCCACCCGCTGATCCCGGGCGCCGGTCCGCTCTGCGACGACCTCGACGGCGTGCGCCGGCTCGAGGACGCGGGCGCGCCGCTGATGGCGCTGCGCTCGCTGTTCGAGGAGCAGGTCGTCGACGAGCAGCTCGCGCTCGCGCGCGCGCTCGACTCCCCCGCCGAATCGTTCAGCGAGGCGACCCACTGGTTCCCCGACGCGATGGACTTCGTGTTCGGCCCCGAGGAGTACCTCGAGCACCTCGGCCGCGTGAAGCGGGCCGTGCGCGTTCCCGTCGTCGCGTCGCTGAACGGCACCACCGAAGGGGGCTGGATCGACTTCGCCAGGCGCATCGAGCAGGCGGGAGCCGACGCGCTCGAGCTCAACCTCTACGACGTCGCGACCGATCCCGCGTGCAGCGCCGCGGCGGTGGAGGCGCGCGACCTCGCGCTCGTCCGCGAGATCCGGCGCCAGGTGAAGCTCCCGCTCGCGGTCAAGCTCTCGCCCTTCTTCACGGCGCTCCCGAACTTCGCGAGCGCGCTCGTCGACGCCGGCGCCGGGGCGCTCGTGCTCTTCAACCGCTTCTATCAGCCCGACTTCGACCCCGCGACGCTCGAGATCAAGCCGGAGCTGCGCCTCTCGTCGCCGGCGGAGCTCAACCTGCGGCTGCGCTGGACCGCGATCCTCTGCGGTCGCGTCCGCTGCGACCTCGCGATCACCGGCGGTGTGCACTCCGCCGTCGACGCCGTGAAGGCGCTGCTCGCCGGCGCCAACGCGGTCCAGATCGTCTCGGCGCTGCTGATGCACGGCCCGCAGTACCTGGCGCTCCTGCGCCGGGAGCTCGAGACGTGGCTCGACGAGCACGAGTTCGCGACGCTCGCGCCGAGCATCGGCGCATTGAGCCACCGCCGCTGTCCCGATCCGCACCTGCTCGAGCGCGCGAACTATGCGCGCATCCTGCAGACGTGGCGGTCGCGCTGATCGCCGGGGAAAAGAGTCGCGGCACGAAGAGCGGTGGCTCTTCGTGCCGCGCTTGCCGTCACGCGAAGCGTGGCGCGCGTCTCACTTGAAGATGACGATGTCCTCGTTGCTCAACATGATCTTGCCGCCGGCGGGAAGGGCGAACATCCGGAAGCCGAGTTCGAGCCCGGAGAGGCCCGGCGGCACCGTCGCGGAGAACGCGAACTCGCCGTTCACGTCGTACGACGTGGGAAGGAGATTCAGGATGAAGAGCCCCCCGTTGATCGACCAGAGGAAGAGCGCGCCGGGGTCGCCGAGGCCCAGGAGCGAAGAGTGCGAATAGAAGTTGAGCGTCCCGTTCGGGCCGATCGGGTTCGGCTTGGTGGTGAGCACCAGCGGACCGCCGGCACACTTGTCCAGGCGGACGTTGTCGAAGTACATGCCCGAGGAGCCTTGGGCGCCGGTGTCGCCGTAGAGGTCGGTCGCCGCGAGCTGCAACGTCCCGGAGGCGCCCGCCCAAGTATTGGCGACTCCGAGCGGCAGGTCCCCGTACCAGCTGTCGTAGCGGTCGTTGTCGAGGTCGATGGCGATGACCAGGGACACCCATCGATCGAGTCGGATACCTCGGTTCGACGTGCCGTCGTTCACCTTGCCGGCGGTCGCGTCGATCTCGATCTGGACCGACCACTGCAACGGCGACGGATACTCGTTCATCAGGATGAACCACATCGAGCCGGTCGCACCCGTGGGCACGTAGGTCTTGACGCTGACCGCCCATTTGCCGTTGATCGGCCGCCCACCCGGAGAGTTGACGTAGTCCCAGACGACGTCGTTGTCGGTGACGATGATGACGGACTCCGGCGACGTGAACGAGCGCGTGTTGTCGACGTTCGCGTCGACGCCGGACGAACCGGTCCACTCCTCCCAGAGGCTCTGGGCCGCCAAGGGTCCGGGCAAATACGAGTCGAAGTCCTCGAGCCATTGCTGCGCGTGGGATGGGGAGGCGAGCGCGCACGTCAGACCGATGCTCCCGAACAACGTTGTCAGTCTCATGAGCCTTCTCCTAGGTCGAATCACCTCGTCGACGATCCGTGCGGTTCCCATTGTTGGTTGAAGGTCCACTTCCAGGCAAGACCTGGGCGACAGCAACCCTCCCCCGCGATCTGCTCACCCTGCACGCTCTGCACAGGCTTACGCCTCCCGTTTCCCGGGCCAGGCCGCTCGTAATCGCCCTTTCGGCGGGGTCAGCCCTTCACCAGAACCGCGTCGAGATTGAGCACCACGTTCGCCACGGTCGTCCAAGCCGCGAGCTCGGCGGGGTCCATCTCCTTCGGGAGCGGACCGAGCGGCTGCTCGCAGAGGGCGCGTGCCGCGGCCGGGTCGGCGCGGTCGCGCGCGAGCTCGCCCTGGAACAACTTCACGAGCACCGCCACCTCTTCGTCCCGCGGCGCGCGCACGAGCGCCAACTGCAGCGCGAACGCGACGCGCGCCTCCGTCGTCGCGCCGCCCTCCGTCACGATCCGCCGCGCGAAGGCCTGCGCCGCCTCGACGAAGACAGGGTCGTTCAGCGTGACGAACGCCTGGAGCGGCGTGTTGGTCGACTGCCTTCGCACCGTGCAGAACTCCCGGCTCGGCGCGTCGAAGGTCTGCATCGAGGGCGGCGGGACGGTGCGGCGCCAGAAGCAGTAGAGGCCGCGCCGCCAACGGTCGGGGCCGGTGCTGGTCGGATAGGTGCGCTCGGCGTTGAAGGCGACCTGCCAGAGGCCGTCGGGTTGCGGCGGGAAGACCGACGGGCCGTGCAATTCCGGCGCGAGCAGTCCGGCGATCGCGAGCGCCTGGTCGCGCACCATCTCGGCTTCGAGCCGGCGCCGCGGATACCTCGCGAGCAGCAGGTCGCGCGGATCGGCGGCGAGCCGCTCGGCGTCGGCGTTCGAGGACTGCCGGTAGGTCGCCGACGTCGCGATCGTGAAGAGCAGCTCCTTCACGTCCCAGCCGCTCTCGACGAAGCGCGTCGCGAGCCAGTCGAGGAGCTTGGGGTCGGTCGGCGGCGCCCCCTGCGTCCCGAAGTCCTCCTCCGTCTCGACGATCCCGCGCCCGAAGAGCTGCGCCCAGAAGCGGTTGACCGTCACGCGCGCGGAGAGCGGGTTTTCGGGCGAGACGAGCCAGCGCGCCACGGAGAGGCGGTTCTTCGGAGCGCCGGCGGGCAGCGGCGGGAAGGCGCGCGGCGTGTCGGGCTCGACGACCTCGCCGGGCGCGAGCCAGTTCGACTTCTGCAGCACGTGCGTCGTGCGGCGCTTCTCCGGCGGGAGCTCGCGCATGACGGGCGTGCGCACGACCTCCCGGTCGAGTGAGGCGAGCGCCTCCTCGACCGGCTTCGCCTCCGCGCGGAACGGCGCCAGCTCCGGCGCGAGCTCGCGGTAGTGCGCCGCGACGCGGGCGCGTTCGGCGGCGTTCCGCTGCTTCTCCGGCCGGGTGAGCGCGAGCGCGACCGCCTCCGGGAGCACCTCCGGGGGATTCGGGCCGCGCCAGAACGACAGCCGGAAGCGACCGAGCGTGTGCTGCGCCCCCCAGGTCTGGCGCAGCTCGAAGCGCAGCGTCACGCGGTCGCCGGCGATGCGCGCCGCCGCTCCGGCCGTGGCCGGCGCCGCGACGAGCGGCCCGTCGGCCTCGAACTGCGCGACGTGGCGCGTGCCACGGCGCGGCGCGATCGCCCAGCCCGACGCGGGCGCGTCGCTGCCGTCGATCGCGAGGTTCACGAAGAAGCGGTCCTGCTCGACGTCGGCGGTCGCGCGCGCGAAGGCGACCGCACTCAGCGCGCCGGGGTCGAGGGTCGTCGCGCGCTCGGGCGAGTTGCCGAGGATCGTCTGCCAGACGACCTCGCGCGCGCGTGTGCCGTCGGGACGGACGTCTTCGCGGAAGAGTCGGACGCGCGCGTTCGCGAGGCGGAAGCCGAGGTTCCCGTCGGTCCGGTTCCAGAGGACGACTTGGTCGATGGGCTGGGCGGACGCGCCTTCCCCGAGGTCGACCTCCCACCACGGATCGGCGCTCTGCCGGGTGTGGGTCGTCGACTTGGCCGCGAGGTAGGCGCCGTCGTTGTTGCCGTCGAGCGCGAGCTCGGGGGGGCCGTCGAAGTCGACGCTCGACTGCGTCGCCGTCCCCTTCCGCGCGAGGTCGACTCCTTTCGAGAAGACCTCGACCTCGGCGAGCGAGAGGATCCGATCGGGACCGGGCAGCTCGATCCGCAGCCACCGCCCGCGCGCCGGCGGCGCGACGTCCTGCGGCAGCACCGAGAGCGAGAACTCGTTCAGCACGAAGTTGCCGTTGCCTTCGGAGCGGCCCGGCCCGCCGTTGGGGAGCTCGGGGTCGGGCAGCGCCTCGAGCCGGAACGCGCGCGCCGCCGCGAGCTGCTTCACGTCGACGCTCACCTCGACCGTGGTGACGTCGGTCGCCGGCGCCGGCCCCGCCGCGCGCACGCTCCCGTCGGCCGCGATCGAGAGCTCCGCCCCCTCCTTCGACTTCGCGACCGCCGGCGTCAGCACGATCCACTTCTGTTCCGCCGCCGCGAGCTGCGCCTCCCAGCGCTCCTGGTCCGGCCCGAGTCCCTCGGCCCGCGCGTCGCGCCGCGCCGCGATCTCCGCGAGCTTGCGCTCGAGCTCCCGTTTCCGCTCGTGTTGCGCATGCGTCGGCGTCGCGAGGCGCGGCTCCTCGTCGGCGCGGTCGGCGTCCTCAGTCTGGTTCCAGACCGAAAAGAGGCGGTAGTAGTCCTTCTGGGGGATCGGGTCGAACTTGTGGCTGTGGCACTTGGCGCAGCCGAAGGTGAGCCCCATCCAGATCTGCATCGTCGAATCGACGCGGTCCTTCACCGCCGCGACCCGGAACTCCTCGTCGATCGTGCCGCCCTCCGTGTTCGTCATCGTGTTGCGGTGGAAGGCGGTGGCGAGGAGCTGGTCGTCGGTCGGCTGCGGCAGCAGGTCGCCGGCGAGCTGGTCGATGGTGAACTGGTCGTAGCGCTGGTTCGCGTTGAAGGCGTCGATCACCCAGTCGCGCCAGCGCCACAGGAACGGCCGCAGCGGATCCTGGCCGTAGCCGTACGAGTCGGCGTAGCGCGCCAGGTCGAGCCACACGCGGGCGACGCGCTCGCCGTAGCGGGGGCTCGCGAGGAGGCGCCGCACCAGCCGCTCGTAGGCGTCGGGCGCCGGATCGTTCACGAACGCGGCGACCTCGGCGGGCGTCGGCGGCAGTCCGATCAAATCGAGCGACGCGCGGCGGATCAGCGTCTCGCGCGGCGCCTCGCGCGACGGCTCGACGTGCGCGTTCTCCATCTTCGCCAGCGTGAAGAAGTCGATCGGGTTCCTGGGCCACCAGGCCCGCGCGACCTCGGGGAGGTCGGGACGGCGCGGCGCCACGAACGACCAGTGGTCGCGGACGAGCGCGTCCCCGGAGAGAGCGTCGGGCCAGGGGGCGCCGTCCGCGATCCAGCGCTCGATCGTCCGGATCTCTTCCTCATGTAATGGGTCGCCCCGCGGGGGCATCCGCAGCGCGTCGGCCGCCGCGCCGGGGGCCGCGGCGTTCCGGAGCAGCTTCACCAGGCGGCTCTGCTCCGGGTGGCCGGGCACGATCGCCGGGTCGCCCGAGTTGCCGCCGCGCAGCGCGATCCGACGCGCGTCGAGCCGGAAGCCCGACTTGGGCTGGTCGCCGGCGTGGCACTTCGTGCAGCGCGCCTCGAAGATCGGCTGGACGTCCCTCCCGAAGTCGACGGCGCCGTCGCCCCGCGGCGAGAGCGCGAGCGCCGGCAAGACCACGAGCGTGAGGAGCGTCCCGACCATCGGAGCGGCGAGAGTAGGCACCGCGCGCCGCTTCGTCATGGTCCGCCGGATTCCCGTCGCCGCGCCGCCGCAGTAGGCTCCCGCGGATGGCTCGATGGCGCGCACTCCCGGGCTCGGTGCTCCTCGCGGCACTCGCTTGCCGTGACGAGCCGAAGTCCGCGCCGCCCTCCGTGCCGCGAACCTCGTCCGCGCCATCGGCCGAGAGCGCGTCCGACCCGTCGCTCCGTCCGCTGAATGCCGCCGCCGTCGCGAAGGGCGACGTCGCCTTCATCGTGCGCGGCACGGCGCGGCTCGGGCTCAAGGTGCGCGGCGCGGGCCTCCTGAACGTCCACGTCGAGCAGGATCCGCTCGTGATCACCGCGCCGCGCGTCGAGGCGCGCGGCGAGTCGTCGTCGCTCGCGATCGATCTGCCGGGCGCCGGCGCGCGCCCGATCCGCGTCACGTGGACGCTCCCGGCCGGCGTCGAAGTGGTCGCGGCGTCGGTGAGCGACGAAGCGCCCGAGGAGCCGAGCATGGCGCGCCGCTTCGCGGGGGCGCTCTCCGGCCGGCACGTCGTCGTGCTGCTCGCCGACGCGCTGCACGCCGACCACCTCGGCTGCTACGGGAGCGCGCGCCCGACCAGCCCGCGCGTCGACCAGCTCGCCAAGGAGGGCGTCCTCTTCCGCAGCGCGCGCGCGCAGTCGGCGTGGACGGTGCCGTCGGTGACGACGCTCATGACCGGGCTCGCGCAGGAGGAGCACGGCGTGCGCGACGTCGGCGTGCGCCTCGACGACGCCGTCCCGACGCTCGCCGAGGCGATGCAGGCGCGCGGCTACGCGACGGTCGCGCTGATCCAGAACGCGCTCGTCTCGAAGGAGTCGGGGATCGCGCGCGGCTTCGAGGACTGGCGCGAGTTCGCCGGCGACCTGCGCAACGACCTCCTCCCCGCGTTCCATTCCGTGGTGAACGCGCAGCGCGACCAGCCGCTCTTCGCGTACGTCCACATGCTGCCGCCGCACGCGCCCTACACGGCCCCGGGTCCGCTCGCGACGCGCTTCGAGAAGCCGGCGCCCGGCGCCGACGGCTCGATCGCGGCGCTCACGCGCCTCAACCGGCCGGGCGTCTCGGCCAGCGATCCCGCGGTGGTCCGCATGGCCGGCCTCTACGACAACCACGTCGCCTTCGCCGACCTGATGGTGGAGACGATGCTCGAGGCGGCGGAGAAGGCGTTCGGGGAGGAGAAGCTCGCGGTCGTCTTCCTCTCCGACCACGGCGAGGCGTTCGGGCAGCACGGACGCATGGGCCACAACACGCAGCTCTTCGACGAGATGGTCCACGTGCCGCTCGTGGTCTGGGCGCCCGGCTCGCCGCTGCCGGCGGGCACGACGGTCGACGCCCCCTTCTGCCTCACCGATTTCCCGGCGCTGCTGCGTGCGATGGTCGGCGACGCGGCGGCGGCGGAGGGCGGCGCGGCGCCGCTGCAATTCCTGAGCGCCCGCTTCCTGAAGAAGGGCCCGCTGCAGCGCGCCGTCGTCTTCGGGAGCTGGAAGCTGGTGCTGCCTTGGGGGCGCGACGGCTTCGCGCTCTTCGACCTCGCGAAGGACCCCGGCGAGCGGCTCGACGTCAGCCGCGACCACCCCGTCCTCACCGAAGCCCTGAAGCAGGAGCTCGAACGCTGGACGACGCGCGCGCGGGAGCACGCCGGCACCCCGTTCACCCCCGACTCCCAGCTCCAGAAGGAGATGGGCGAGCTCGGTTACACGCAGGGCGGCAAGTAGGCGCGGCCCGCTCGCCCTGCCGGATTCTGCGGTACCCGACGCACCCGAGAACCGACGTCATCAGGGCCCGTTCAGGTCCGCTTCCCCCGGGTTTCGCGTCCGGACGTCACGCCAAGGACCTGATCCTCACCTGGCACTTCTGAGCGCCCGGCGCGCGCGTCACTCCACGCCCTTGAACGTCCCGCCGGTCGCGAGCGCGATGTGCTCGAGCTGCTCGCAGACGCGGTTCCAGTGGAAGTAGAGGCCGACCTCCGGCTCGCCGCTCGACAGCGGGAAGACGGTGTCGATGTCGGGCTCGGAGACGACCGCCTGCAGCACGTCCCAGATCGCCTTGTTCCCCTCGCAGTCGACCTTCCCGGTCCACGCGAGGGCGTGCTTCTCGCTCTTCTGGTCGAGCGCGATCGGCTGCTTCTCGAGGCGGCGCGTCGCGTCGCCGTACGTCCGGACGTTGAAGAGGAATCTGCCGCCCTGCAGGTGGTCGAGCACGCGCTCGAGCTCGGCGAGCGCCTGCTCGTCCTTGGTCCCGCCGCCCCGCGCCGACTTCGTCATGTCGGCGCTCTTGTCGAGGACGAACGCGACGTGGTCGCTCGCGGGCCGCGCGCGTCAGCGCCCGTCGCTCGCCGCGAGGTGCTCCAGGTACTTCTCGCGGTCGGGCGCCGTCGCGAACCAGGCGGCGTGCTCGGCCGCGTCGGCGCGGTGGCTCGTCTGCCAGTTGCTGACCGCGACCTCGTCGGGCTCGTAGTAGGTGAGCCCCTTCTGGATCGCCTCGACCTTGTCCCACGCGTCGGAGCCCCGCGTGACCGCCGTCGCGTCGGCGCGCGCGCGCACGAAGCCCCGGGTGGGGCCGAGCAGGACGTAGTAGCGCTTGCCCGCCTCGAGGTCGGCCTCGACCGCGACCTTGTTCTCCGCCGTGATGACGAAGAGGTGGTTGCCGGGAGTGCACCGCGCGATGAAGTAGGAGGCGGGCAGCCCGAGGCCGAGGAACTCGGTCCGGTCCCAGACCTGGAAGCGCGTCCCGTGCAGCGAATTCGACGGGAGGAGGAAGTAGACGGTTGCCCGGTCGGCGACCGGATCGTCGGAGGGCGCCGGCGCCGGCTTCATCACGTCGTGCGAGGCGGCGCAGCCGAGCAGCAGCGCGAGTCCGGCGGCGCGCAGGGATCGACGTGCAGCATTCATCGAGAGGGCTCCGTGCAGGTCCGGCGCCGGAAGGGCGCCCGGTCACGCCATTGCAACGTGTCGCCCCGCCCCGCGCCAGGGTCGGCCCTTCGCCCCTCGGCAGCCATTGCGCAGGACCGTATTGTCGCGGCCCGTCCGCGATCCCCGTCCGCAAGTTCGATCGGGGTGGAAGAAGATGGAGTCGCGACGCGGTCCCAGTCGTTGGCAGCCGCTGCTGCTGTTCCTGTCGGTCGGAGCCCTCGGCCTCTTCGCGTCGAGCCTCCTCTTCGAGGTTTCGCGCTTCGCCGCGCGGGGCGTCGAGAGCGTCGCCTCGGCGTGCGGCGAATCGGCGTCGGGCGACGTCGCGCACGCCGCGAGCGCGGACGCCGACGCGCACGGCGCCGGCGGCGAGGCGACGCGCGCCGACGAAGGGCCGGCGCGCGACGCCGAAGCGGCCGTCTCCGCGCTCGTCGAGCCGCTGTCCGGCCCGACCACGACGTACTTCGGCCGCGTCGTCGACGAGCGGCGCTTCCCCGTCGCCGACGCGCAGCTCACGCTGTGGCTGCCCGACCGGCCCGCCATCGACGCGAAGAGCGACGCCGACGGCCGCTTCGAGATCGCGACCGCGTCGATCACGGCGCAGGGCTCGGTCGCGGGCGGCGTGCACGCGCGCGACGGCAAGGGCCGCGCGGCGCTGGCGCCGGTCTGGATGTGGATCAACGCGGGCTTCGACGACTCCGGCGCCGACCAGGCGCGCCGCGACGTCGGCACGATCGTCCTCGAGCCGGCCGGCCGCGTGGTCGCCGACCTGCGCGACGACGCCGGCAACGTCGCCGGGGCCGAGCTGTTGATGGAGGTGGGCGACGAGCGGCGCCTCGCGCTCACCGCGACCACCGACGCGGGCGGCCGCGCCCGCTTCGAGGACGTGCCGGCGGGCGACGTCGTCGTGCACGCGCTCGTCCCCGGCCGCGGCGTCGCGCGCGCGACGGCGCGCGTCGAGGCGGGCGGCGCCGCGGAGCTCTCGCTGCGCGTCGCGCCGGTCCCTCCGATCGAGGTGACGGTGAAGTCGAAGGAGAGCAGCGCGCCCATCCCCGACACGCGCGTCGTCCTGATGGAGAGCGTCCCGTCGAGGAACGCCAGCGGCTCCTACAAGGAGCGCGGCCAGACGATGCGCGACTACTGGCGCAGCTTCCCGCCCACCGACGCGTCGGGCGTCACGCGTCTCGAGGGCGTCGAGCTCGAAGGGAACTTCCAGATCGCCGTGCGCCCGACGACGGGCCACTTCCCGTCGTGGGACGACGGCTTCCCGGGACAGGTCGACCTGCGCAGCGGGCGCAAGGTCACGCTCTGGGTGTCGAAGCCCGAGACGAAGAGCGTCCGCTTCGCGGCCGAGGCGGGCAGTGCGCCGGTGCCGGCCGACGGGACGCCGCTCGTCCTCGCGCAGGGGGCGCGCGACTGGTTCGGGCAGCCGATCGCGGCGACGGTCGCGGTCGACCACGGCGCCGTCGTCGTCGAGACGTCGTGGCCGTGGGACTTCTCCTTCTGGGCGGTCGCGCCCGACGGCGCCGTCGCCGAGCTGCGCACGCAGAGCGACGAGAACGAGCAGCGGATGCCCATCGCCGCCCGCTTCGAGGCGCCGCGCCGCGTCGTCGTCACGCTCGCCGACCCGGAAGGGAATCCGTGCGTGCGCCACCGCGTCTCGCTCCGGCATCAGACGGCGAGCGGCCAGGGGTCGCGCGACCGCGTGAAGCGCACCGACGACGAGGGGCGCGTCGAGTTCACCGACCTCCTGCTGGGGCGCGCCGACCTGCACGCCGCGCTCGACCGCGACGCGTGGCCCGACTACGCCCTCGGCGTACTCGACCTCGCGAACGGCGACGGCCGGCTCGACGCGCAGCTGCCCGGCGTGCGCGAGCTCCTGCTCACCGTGCGGATCGACGGCGAGCCGCGCCTGCCGACGCGCTTCCAGGTCTCGGCCGAGCGGCTGATCAAGTCGCGCACGGTCGAGGATCCGGCGAAGGGCGAACTTCATCTGTTCGCGCTGGAGGACGGCGCCGGCCGCACGCGCACGCTGAGCTTCACCGCCGACGACTTCCCGCCGCAGACGCTCCCGGTGCCGCCGGCGCTGCCCGACGTGCCGACGCGCCTCGAGGTCGAGCTCTCGACGGGCGGCACGCTGGTGGTGCGCACGATCGCGGCGCCGCAGGCCTATCCGCGCCTCAAGCTCGACCGCTTCGACGCGGCGCAGGACGCCTTCGGCGACTTCCCCGGCATGCCGGGCTGGATCGGGGCGCCGAACGGCCCCGACGGCAGCTACGTCTTCACCTCGCTCGCGCCCGGCCTCTACCGCGCCGTCGACCGCCGCAGCGGCGTCGCGTCGGAGGCGGTCGAGGTGTTCGGCGGCGGCCGAAGGAGCGAGGTCGAGCTCGACGTCAAGCACGTCGTCATCGCGACCGGCCGCATCGTCGCACCGGCCGGGATCCCGATCTGGATGGCGCGCGTCGTCGTCGACGACGGCGTGCAGCCGACCGAGCCCTACCTGAAGAGCGGCAACGTCAACACGCCCGGCTACGGCGTGCAGCGCGACGGCGCCTTCCGCGTCGTGCTGCCGCTCAAGCGCGCCGCGCGTCTGCACGCGTGGCACCCGTGGCTGCGGCCGTCGCAGCAGGGCGGCGACGTCGAGGTCTCCGAGTCGGTCGACGGGCTCGAACTCGCGCTCGAGGAGGCGCCGTCGCTGCAGTTCCAGCCGGCGAGCGAGCAGCCGATCGGCGACGGGACGTGGCTGCGCGTCTGGCTCGCCGAATCGGCGCGGCGCGACCAGGTCGCCGCCGCGCGCATCGCCGTCCTGCAGGGCGGAGTGGCGCGCTTCGGGCAGGTGCCGACCGGCGTCTTCGACCTCGTGATCGACGCGGGCTTCGGCGCGCCGGTCTTCCGCCGCAACGTCGAGCTCGACGCGTCGGGCGGCGACCTCGGCCGCGTCCCGATCCCGCGCGGCTCGCAGCTCACGCTCGAGCTCGACGTCCCGGACGGGATCGAGAAGCCGAGGACCTACGCCTCCGCGCGCCGCCTCGGCCCCGTGAACTACGCGCGCGGCTCGAACGGGGCGCAGGCGACGGCGCCGGTCATCCCCGGCCTCGGCGCGGGTCGTTTCGACGTCACGCTCTATCGCGAGAGCGGCGACGTCGGCTGGCGCGGCGAGGTCGAGATCGACGGCGTGAACGACCTCACGATGCACGTCGCGGTGCGCTGAAGCTCACCGCTTCCCGAGCACCGCGTCGCGCAGCGGCGCCGGGAGCTGCGCGAAGGTCGCGAGCGCGAGCCGGCGCCCCTCGTCGCCGCGCCCCTCGAAGACGAGGGTCGAGGCGCGCCAGAGCTCGCGGCCCGCTTTGCGCCACGCGGTCTTCGACGGACCGAGGCGGATCGGCGATCTGGTCGGCGCGGGCGCGGCGCCGATCTCGTCGATCAAGTCGTCGAGCGGTGCGCCGGTGAGGCGCGCGCGCGACCCTTCGCCGCGCGCCTCGCCCGGTCCGGCGAGCTCGAGCCACGGCCGGTCGAGCGTGTGGCGGCGCGCCGCCCGCCAGCGCGGCGCCGCCGGGTCGAGCGTCCCGATCAGGTCGAGCCACGGCCCGGCGGGATCCATGAGGTAGGGGCTCGCTGCGTCGAGTCTCGGGACGAGCTCGCGCACGCGCGCCGCCACGCGCTCCGGATCGACGGCGCGGTCGTGGCCGACGAGGCCGAGCGTCGGCAGCCTTGCGATGAAATCGCCGCGCTAGAGCGACGCGCGCGGGAACGCTTCGAGGAAGGTGGCCGCGATCGCGTCGAACTGCTCGACCGTGAGCTGGTAGGCCGGCAGCCACTGGCAGAAGAGGCCGCCGTCCGCGAGCGACGCGCGCGCGCGCGAAAAATGCTCACGCGTGTAGAGGGCCGACTCGCCGGCGCGCCACGGCACGACGAGGTCGCCGATCACGACGTCGAAGGCGCGCTCGTGGCGCGCGAGGAAGATGCGCGCGTCTTCCTCGACCACGTGCGCGCGCGGGTCGGTGAAGAGCCCCTGGCTCGCCGCCGCGAAGTGGGCGCGCGCCGCCACGACCACCTCGGGCAGGAGCTCGACGACGTCGATCGACTCGACCGGATGGACGACCGCGGCGCCCGCCGTGATGCCGGTGCCCATCCCGAGAAAAGCGATGCGCCTTGGCGCCGGATGGAGCAGGAGCGGCAGATGGGCGAGCTGGCGCAGGTCGCCGGCCGCCGCCGTCCCGCCGAGCACGTAGTGGTTGTCGACCTTGATGCGCATGCCGGCGGCGTCTCGCACGACGGCGACGACGCCGAGCGCCCCTTCGTCGAGGGCGACGAGCGCCTCGCCGCGCCGGGCGTCGAGGCGCACGCGCAACGGGTCGGCGAGAGCGAAGACGGCGAGCGCCGCGAGGCCGCCGACCGCGGCGACCTTCGTCGCGGGCCGCGCGCTCGCGCTGCGGTCGCGGAAGGCGGCGAGCGCCGCCGCGAAGGCGAGCAGCGCGCCCAGCAGCGCAAGGCTCCGCTCCGTCCCGAACCAGGGCGCGAGGAGGAAGGTCGCGGCGATCGGCCCCACGATCGCGCCGAGCGTGTTCGCGGCGAGCAGGCCGGCGACCGCGCGCGCGCCGCCGCCGGCGGAGGTCGCCTGCCGCAGGAGCCACGGGAAGCCGACGCCCGCCGTCGCCACGGCCGGCACGATCACGAGCAGCGCGAGCCCGAGGAGCCCGGCGCGCCCGCTCCAGGTCTGGATCGCGATCAGCTGAAGGCCGCCCGTGAGCGGCGCGAAGAGCAGCGGGATCGCCGCCGCGGTCACCGCGGCGAGCGCCCACGCGAGCGCGAGCCCTCGCGCTCCGCCCGGCGGCCCGAGCCAGCGCAGCCGCGCGAGCCCGGCCCCCGCCGCGAGCGCCGTGAGGAAGACCGCGACGACCACCGCGAACGCCGCGACGGAGCTCTCGTGCACCTGCGCGAAGAGGCGCGTGAAGAGCGTCTCGAGCGCGAGCAGGACGAAGCCCGACAGGAACGAGAGCGCGAGAGTGCCGCGCATGGGCGGCGCGTCGGGCGTCGCCTCGGGATTCTCTGCGATGACCCGCGCAGCGTCCTTCGCAACGCCACCCGCGCTCGCCGCCGTCAGTCGCGTGGCGAGCGCGAGCGCCGCCGCGCCGGCCCCGGCTCCGAGGGCCGCGACGCAGAAGTGGCTGCCGCGCACGCCGAGCCACGGCACCAGGAGAAAGGGCACGGCGAGCGCGCCCGCGACCGCGCCGCAGAGATTGGCGCCGTAGAGGTCATTGACGCCGGCACGCCCGCGCGCCGCCGCAAGTACCGGCAGCGTCGCCCCCATGCAGATCGTCGCGAGCAGGACGGCCGGCGCCGCGAGCAGCGGCGCTTCACGGGCGAAGCCGGCAAGCGCGAGCAGGGCGGCGAGCGCGGCGGCGATCTCGAGCAGCCCGTAGCTGCGCCACGGGAGCCGAGAGCGCCGCGCGAGCCACGCGCCGAGCCGGCTGCCGAGCGCGAAGCCCAGGAAGACACCCGAGAGCGTCGCGGCGATCGCCGGCGCCGTCGCCCCGAGCAGCGCGATGAAGCCCCGCAGCCAGAGCACCTCGAAGGCGACGGCCACCGCGCCCGAGGCAAAGAGCAGCAGGAACGGAGCGGCCCGGACGTCTCGCACGGAAACGTCCGGGCCGCCTTGAGTCACTATTCAGTTCACGCTCAGAACGGATGGGCCCAGGAGAGCAGCAGCAGCCAGTCGGCAAACGCGGCGTCGCCGTGCGTGCCGTTCTGCTGGTCGGCGACGCTGCGCTGGCGGTTGCGGTAGAGGGCGATCGGCACGGACATCGAGAATACGTCGGCGCCGTGCATGAAGACGATCTGCGGCTCGACCGAGATCGCGAAGCCGGGGCGGCGGAAGCCGTCGTCGGCGCCGATCAGGTCGCGCACCGGCACGCCCTCGATGCGGCCGCCGAGGCCGAACGAGATGCCGGGCAGCGGCGGGCAGTCGATCATCGTCCCGACGCGCGCCAGGTACTGGTCGGGGATCGACATGATCTCTTCGCCCGGCGCGGTCCGGTAGGTCCGCACGCCGTTCGTGCCCTGCGGATTGAAGAGGTAGCTGCCGGTCGCGTACGGCGTGAAGAGCCCCATCTTCTTGAACGCGATCAGGTCGACGATGAAGCCGAAGCCGCCGTCGCCGGGCTGGATCGACTGGTCGTTCGTGCGCACCTCCTGGGTGAAGGTGTCGTCGGTCGGGTCGTCCGGCGTGCCCTGCGTGTTGCGGACCTGCACCGAGTCGGTCGTGCTCGGGTCGCCGGTCGGGAGCTTGATGCCGAGCCCGAGCGCGATGTTCTGGAGGGGGTTCGCGTCGACGTCGAACAACCAGTGACGCGCCGTGATGCTCGCGTCGCCGATGCCCGTCGAGCCGGTCGTGTTGTCGCCGTTCGGCGCGCGGACGATGTCGCCGGCGGTGTTCCGGATGATTCCGGGGATCGCGCGCTTGGCGATGAGGAACGGGAGCGAGCCCGTGATCATCGTCTGCTTGGTGATCCCGCGCGTGAACGCGAAGTCGAACAGGTGGACCGTGTTCTTGACCTGCGTCTGGCCCGACTGCCGGTCCTTGTCCTCACTGGAACCGGTGAAGTGGCGATCGGAGTACTGGTAGCGGTATCCCAGGTTGAACTGCCAGTGCTCGGGCTCGATGTAGGGGCTGCCTTGTGCGCCGACCACGGGCGCACTGGATCGCGCCGCGACTCAGCCCTGACCGAGCGCCTCCCGGGTACCGATCAGCACGAACAACAGGGGAAGAATCGCAAGAGCACGCGCACCACTACCCCGTCGACTCCGCATCCGGACTCTCCACTCGCGCCCGATCGGACGCGAAGCCCCGATCGATGCACCTTTTGCGACGATGTGTCACATTCAGATGTCGTCAGGACGAACGACGGCGGCGACTCGGCAAGTCGGGGTCCGCACATCGGCTGGCGCTTGCCGGGATATCCCGGGATGATCCCGAACCGATTTCCTCTCGGGAGAAGCGTGATGAACCTCATCCCCGCCGCCGCCGCTGCCGCCGCCGGACTCCTCGCCGCCGCCGGGTTTTCCCCCGCGGCCGTCGCCCAGACGATCCAGGGGACCCTCTTCGAGGACGTGAACCGCAACGGCGTGCGCGACTTCGGGGAGCCGGCGCTCGCGGGCGTCCCGGTCACGCTCTTCGGCGACGGCGGCGCGGTCGACGTGGCGAGCGCGACGGGGGCCGACGGGACCTTCTCCTTCGTTGTCGCGGGGGCGGGCCTCGAGTTCGTGCTCGACGTCCAGCCGGGACCGGGGTGGCGCGAGTCGTTCCAGGATCTCGGCGGCGACCCCGACCCGATCCCCGACTGGCCGCAGGGACGGCGCCGGCCGGGCGCCACCGACTTCCTCGTCGCGAACCTGCGCGCGGCGACGGGCGGCGCGCCGCTCGTCCACGTCGCGCTCGGCGACTCGATCGCGTACGGCTTCAACCTCTGCGACTCGACCTCGGGGCAGAACGACTACGTGACTCCGCTCACGGGGCGGCTCGACCTCGCGTCGGCGGGCGCGTCGCTCACCAAGCTCGCGGTGCTGGGCCAGGAGACGCAGAACCTCCTCGACCCGAACGACACCGGGACGGTCTACGACGCGATCAACGCCGGGCCGCAGCTCGTCTCGATCTCGATCGGCGGCAACGACTACCTGAACAACGACGGCAACACCGCCGCCACCGCCGCCAACCTCGTCGCCGCGCGCCAGAACCTGCAGGAGATCCTCGCGACGCTCGAATCGGAGCTGCCCGGCGCGGACGTCGTGCTCAACACCGTCTACGACAACAAGGGGGGCAACAACGCCTTCCACAACACGTGGGGCCCGATCTGGAACCAGGCGCTGCGCGACGTCGCGTGGGGACAGCGGCGGCGCGTCGCCATCGCGGAGATCTTCCCCGACTACTCCCACCTCGATTCCGGCACCAACACGGTGCTGGGAGAGGCGGGGCTCATCTGCAATTTCCTCGGGCTCGACGGGATCCACCCGAAGCGGCGCGGCTACGACCTGCACGAGCAGAAGGTCTGGCAGGGGATCGGCGGCGTCGAGTCGAGCGCGGCGACCGAGACGCGCGACTTCGGCTGGATCCGGCAGATCGGGACGCGCCTGCCGACCGTCGCGACCGACCTGGTCGGCGGCGCGACCGGCCTCGCCGACGCGCTGGTCCAGGACGACGTCGGCGCGTCGATCCCGGGCGGCGACCAGGAGGTGCGCCTCGCCGGCTTCGACGCCACGCCGAACGGCAAGCTCGCGCAGGTCGTCGTGCACGTCCGCTACCGCACCAGCGCGCCGCCCACCGACGACTTCTATCGCTTCGAGGCGTCGGTGGACGGGACCTTCGCGGCGCCCGGTGCCGACTCGACCAGCTGGAACACGATCGTCCCGATCGTCGGCGCGGCCGGCCTCGGCTCACCGGTCCTCGCGCGGCCCGACCAGCCCAACTGGCGCGAGGTCTCGGCGCTGGTGACGAAGGGGACGCAGGTCGACGGCGCGCCGTCGCTCACCTGGCAGGATCTCGCGAGCCTCACGGTGCGCGTGAAGGGCGGCGCGGTCGGCGGAGCGGATGCGTTCGCCGTCGAGTGGGACGTCGCGTCGATCGACCTCTACGGCGTGCCGCCCTTCACGCTGATGGCGAGCGGCACGGCGCAGATCGGCGGCAACCTTGCCTTGGAAGCCACCGGCAAGCTCGGTGACGACACGTGGCTTTTCCTCAGCTCGGGTCCGGGCAGCCTGCCGTTCCCGCCGTGGGGCACGTTCGGCGTCGACCTCTCCCACTTCCTGCTGCTCCACACCGGGAGCATCGGCGCGGCGGGGACGGCGACGATCGGCGGCGCGATCCCCAACGACCCGGCGCTGATCGGCCTGTCGACGTGGTTCCAGTCGCTGGTGGTCGAAGACTACGTGACGAAGAGCGGCGCGCTCACCAACACGGTCGAGGTGACGTTCGAGTAGTCGCCTGCGGCGGCGCGCAGCACGGCGGCGCAGGGCGCAGAGGCGCGGGCGGAGTCACTTCGCGTCGCGCGCGCGGACGTACTTGCCGGTCTTCGTCGCGCCGTGCTTGGCGAGGAACGCCTTCTTCGCGTCGTCGGAGAGCTGGAAGGAGTCGTCGACGGCGCGCAGCAGCGCCTCCTGCGCGGCGGTCTCCGGCGCGAGCCGCTTGACCGCGACCTCGAGCGCGCCGGCCTTCACGCCTGACGCTTTCGCGCGCGCGAGCAGCCGCGGCGCGCGGCGCGCGAGGCCGAGCGCGTCGGGCGGCAGGTCGTCGCCTGCGGCTTCGAGTGCGGCCGCCTCGAGCGCGAGCTCGGCGGCGAGGTCGTCGACGAAGAGGCGCGCGAGCTTCTCGCCGTCGAACCCCTTCGCCTTCGCGGCGAGCGCCGCGGAGCCGGCGACTTTCTTCGCGAAGCCCTTGAACGCCGCGACGTCGCCCTCGGCCAGCGCGTGGAACGCCGCGCGCGTGTCGCCGAGGTTCGCGCCGGCGTGGAGGACGTTCAGGACCTCGAGACCGAGCGCGCGCACCGGGTCGGGCGTCTTCCCGCCGCCGAACTCGACGAGCTTCGGCCCGAACGGGACGGTCACGTCGGCCGGCCAGCCGACGCCTTCGGTGTGGATCCCCTTGATCGGCGTCCCGCGGTCGCCGGTGCCGAGCCGGAACGCCGCGAGTCCGCTCGGCAGCTCGTAGCGCCTGGGGATGATCCCCCATCCGCCCGTCGCGCGGCCGACCGAGACGACGCGGCCCGTCTCGCTCAGCGCCCACGTGAACGTCTCGGCCGAGGAGACCTCGCTCTCGTCCTGCAGCATCACGGCGGGGCCGTCGAACTGCCAGGAACCGTTCGGGCCGAGCTTGCCGTGGCTGCCGTTGTCGGCGCCCTTGCTGAAGAGGCGGCCGCACATCGTCCACGCGAAGTCGTCCCCGCCCCCGCCCATGCCGCGGCAGTCGAGCAGCAGCGCCTCCATCCCCTTCAGCGCGTCGAACGCCGCGCCGAACGCCTTCACCGTCGCCGCGTTCATCTCGCCCGTGATCTTGAGGAAGCCGACTTTCTGCGACCACGGCAGCTCGAGGAAGCCCGAGATCGCTCCGCCGTCGACCCAGGTGATCGCGGGCTTCGTCTCCGGCAGCAGATCGGGCCCCGGATAGAACGCCTTCCCATTCGGCCCCCAGCGCGGCACGTCGACGCGCTTGGGCTTTCCTTCCGGCGTCACGATCTCGATCGCGATCTGCTTCGCGTCCCCGAACGGCAGCAGCTTGTTGCCGAGCGACGAGAAGAGGCTCGCGTCGGTCGAGATCCCCTGGAACGCCGCGATGCGCCGCCGCTCGCGCGCCATCGCCCACCACGCCGGCTCGTCGCCGACTTTCGTCAGCACCGACCCCACCGGCGCGCTCGCCGCGAGCCCATGCCCCACCATGACGCCGCGCAGCACGAACTTCCCCCCCTCCCACCCGAACCACAGCCCGCCGCCGAAGAGCCCGTCGAACTTCCCCGGCAGCTCCTTCCAATCGACCTTCGACTCGAGCACCCCCGTGTGGCTGTCCTGCAGCGTCGCCAGCAGCGCCATCACGTTCTTCACGTGGTCGACGTCGCTCGCGCACTTCTCGAAGCGCGCCCGGAACGGCTTCGCGAGTGCATCCCAGTCGAGCTTCTTGCACGCGATCGCGGCGGCGTCCTTGCGGACCGTGGCGACGAGGAAGTCGTAGTCGTCGAGGTACTTCTTGTCGGGGGATGCGGGCACCGTCGTCGTTGCAGCCGTCGTCAGCGTCGCGGCGATCAGCGATGCGAGGAGGCGGGAGCGATGGCCCATGGACGGTCTCCAGATTGGATCCGCGCCTAACCTGGCGACCAGCCCACTTCCGCCTCGATCTCGATCGGATCCACCTGATCGACCGCCGCTTCGCCCGGGAATTCGAATCGGCACCGTTCGAGTCGCACCTTCGCGCGGAAGCGTTCGGTGGTTCGGCCTCGCGCGTCCAGCAGGTGCGGCCCCACCGTGATGCTGACCTGCCCCGACGTCGCGCGCCAAACGTGGATCGGGCCGCGATCCAACCCGTCGTCGATGTCCGTGCAATACGGCTCCACGGGCGGGCGCTCGAAGAGGTCGACGTGCACGTCGAGAATCCGCGGCAGGCGAGCGACGTCGAGAACCGTCTCCTCCTCCGACAGCTCCGGCCGTCTCTGGTCCAGCGAGACCACGATGAACTCCCGTCCATCGGCGGACGCCGCGTACAGGAAGACGTTCCCGCAACCCGACGCCTTCTGAAACTTCAACGCCGGCCGGGGAACGGGAGCCTTGTCGGACTTCGGCGCGCTTCCTGGCGCACAGGCCGCCACGATTGCCAGGACGAGAAGGTGGAGTCCACGTTTCACGACCCCGCGAGGATCGGGCTGCGATCGCTTCTTGGTTCGTGCCATCGTGCATCACCCGTCTGACCTGACTCGCGGAAAGCCGGCTCACGGCTCCTTCACGACGCCGCGCTTCTGCCGGCAATAGAGCCGTGCGGCGTCGGAGAAGAGGATCACGAGCCCGATCGGCAGCGTCAGGATCCCGAAGACGATGCGCGCCCAGTCGTGGCCGGCGACGAACATGATGTACGAGAACAACATCAAACCGATGACGACGAGCCAATAGGCGTCGCTTGCGCCGAAGGTGCGATGAAAAGCGCCGGTGAAGTGGAACGTGCTTGTCAACGTCGTGACCACCAGGCAGAAGATCATCAGGCCGTGAATGCCCTTCGGAAGCGGCGTCCGCTGGGACGACGGCTCGGTCCGGCGCGTCGAGAAGTTGAATCCGCAGTCGCACGAGATCGCGCTCGGCGGATTCACGAGGCCGCAGCGGGGACAGTCCATCATCCGCACCCCTGGTCGCCTGAAGGATCGAGGTGCCGCGCGTCACCGCGCGATGTCGGCGTCGGCGCGACGGCGCCGGATCATGCGGTTTCGCGATCCGGCGTCCAGATCGGACCGCCTCCGCCGGTCCGACGCATGGCCGCCGCCGCGTGGATCACCCCCCACACGAGGATCGAACCGATCCAGATCCGTTGCGTGAGCCCCACGGTCCCCGGCGGCGAGACGGCGCGCGACGCGACGGTCGCGAGGACGGCGAGCGCGTAGCACCACGACACCGCGACGAAACCTCTCCAGCGCGCGTCGCGGCGCAGCGCGAGCGGGAGCACGAGGACGGCGCTCGTCCACGCGATCCCGTGCAGCAACGCGAGGACGTCGTGGATCCTCCCGTGGGTCGTCCGCACCCACGGCTCGCCCGGCGCCGGCACGCTGAGGTCGGTCACGAAGACGGCCATCGCCGCCTCGCAGAGGGCCGCCGCGGCGATCGCTCCGCACGCGACCCGCAACGACCGCGACGGCGCCACCTCGGTCGAGAACAGGACCGCCAGCGCCCCCGCGCCCGCCGCCGCCGCGAGGAACGCCGTCGTCATGAGCACGCCGAACTCGCCGACCGCGAACTCGCTCAGATGGCGACGGACCGGGTCGAGGTCGCGGCGGAGGAAGTGCAGCGCGCCGACCGCGGCAGCGGCGACGAGGAAGCACGCGATCGAGACGACGGCCTGCGGTCGGCGGCCGCCGCGAAGCTCGTTCGCCGCCGCTCCCGGATCCCGATCGCTCAAGAGCCCTGCCCGGTCGCGACGTCGTAGGGATAGAGCGTGTCGCCCGAGCCGAAATAGATGTTGCAGATCACGATCGAGCCATCACTCTTCTCGCCCTCGAGCTCGACGTGGAACCAGCCCTTCAACGGCATCGCGTGCAGCAGCTCGAACGTCCCCTCGCCCTTCGTGATCCGCCGGTACTGCAGATCGACGTCGTAGCTGTAGGTGCCCTTCCCTTCGCCTTCCGTCTCGTAGAAGACGACCCGCCCCTTCTCGAACGAGCTCAGGCGGTACTTCCCGCGCAGGACGTATTCGCCGCCGCGCTCGATCTTCGGTCGCGTGCCGCGAAGCTCGGTGATCTCGAGCGTGTCGGCGTCGCTGCGCTGCGCGCTGCGCGTCTCGAATTCGATCCGATGCGGAAAGCGGACGTCGATCCAATCGGATCCGGTCCCCGCGCAGCCGACGGCCGCAAGGAGAGTCACTGCCCACGCGGGGCTCCACTTCGTTCGCATGTCGGGCTCCTGTTGGCGACCGGGCGCGGCTCAGCCATCCGCGCCGATGGAGGCGACGCTGATCGTGAGGGCGTCGAGCGCCGCCCTCGTCCTCGCTTCGAACTTCCTCGTCGCGAATTGACTGACGACGAGTGCGATCAAGGAAAGGACAACGACCATCGCGAAGATCGGTGCAAGGAAGATCCACCCGCGTTCGGCGAACCTCTGGCGTAAGACGAGCGGGAGAATCCCCCCGAAGACGATCCCCAACATGACGCCCATCGAGAGCGGAAAGAGAAGCAGGAATCGGCGGATCTGCTCCACGCCTCCGAGCTCGGCTTTGAGCACGAGCCGCCGATTCTCTGCGCGCGCCACGATCCGAGACGCCCCGACGAGCGGGACGTGATGCGAGCCGAGCGGCGGCATCCCGGAGAACTCCACTTCACTCGCGGTGCGCCGCTCGACGCGGAAGCCGACCGGCGCGAGCGCGATCACGAGCGCGTCGAGGACGCGGCGCCCGTCGCCGCGCATCTCTGCGGAAGTCTCGTGATTCTTCGGTTCCATGCGCGCCCCTCGTCACTTCGTCGCCGGCAGTGCGTCGCGCTCAGCCGTCGAGGCGTCTCCGCCAGATGGAAGGATCTCGCGCGACGTGAATGCAGCCCTGCACGAGGATCACTTCGCCGACGACGCGGTAGAGCAGGAAGTACGGGAAACCGCGAACGAAGACGCGGCGACTCGATTCGTAGTGGACCGCGTATCTCTCCGGATGGAGCGTGACTGTTTCCGCCGTCGCTTCGAAGGCGCGTTGGAATGCGTCCCCGAGTCCCCCTCGGCGCTCGTCGTACCAGCTCCGCGCCTCGATCAGTTCCTGCGTCGCCTCCGGAGCGAAGCAGAGGATCACTGGCGCTCTTTCATCCTTCGCTTGACCTCTTCGTACGGGACCGCGCGCGTCGGATCCTTGAGATAGTCCTCGAGTCGGCGGTCCATCTCCCGCTTCAACGAATCCGAGAGCGGCATCGACTCGAGTTCAGCGGCGATGCTGTCCCAGAGGTCCTCGACGAGTTGGACTCGCTGGGCGAGCGGAAGGTGCTTGAGGTCTTCGAGTCGCACGTTCATGGCGGAGGATTCTCGGACCGTGGTCCGGCGACCGCAAGGGATCTTCTCCCGAGCCGGTGACTCGAAACCTGCGGCGGCATTCAGACTCGTTGCAGGGAGTGCGTCGAATGGTCGAGCAACCGGCTCACTTCGCCGCCGGATCCCTCCACAGGATCGAGCGCGCCAGTCCGATCTCCGCGATCTCCTTCACGTCGTCGAAGTCGCGCATGTCGGCGTCGAGGATGCCGGAGCCGTTGAGCATGAGGTGGACGTCGTCGTCCTCGTCGCCGTGGACGTTGCCGAACCAGCGGTAGGCGACGGCCATGTCGTTGGCGTGGAAGCAGGCGGCAACGGGCGAACGGGTCGTCGACCATTCGTCGCAATAACGCCGCAGACGCCAGCCTTCGTTCACCGACGGGTCGCCGATGGTGATCGCCTCGTAGGTGCAGGCATTGAAATTCGGCGGGCCGGCAGAGGCCTTGGAGACGACGTGCATGCGACCTTCGGCGACGGCGCCGGGTCCCGACTCGAAGAGGACGACGGGGCGCGAGTTGCCGTACCAGCCGGCCGCGTCGCCGCCGACCGTCCGCTGGCTCGCGATCTCGAACCGGCCGTCGGCGCCGACTCCATCGACGCGCAAACGCGTGGCGACCCATGCGTCGTGCTCCTTGCCGGGCGCGCCGCGCTTGGCGCCGATCACGGCGACGAGCTCGTGGCTCGCGGGGTCCTCGGCAGCGCCGGGCGGGAAGGCGCTCACGAGATTGGCGAAGGGCCGCGCCGCGCCCCACTCGCCGCCCGCCTCGCGCCGCACGCACGTCACCGGCGTCGCGGCGTCCTTCCACAACAGGGCGACGACCTTCCCTTGGTGCAGCGTCGCCGACACCGAGAGCCCGACCGAACCGGGTAGGAGCTTCGGCTCGGCGCCCACGAGGCCGGCGATCTCCGCGGCGGCGACGACGGCGATCCCCTCCGCCGTCGGCACGAACAGCGTCACCTCGCTCCCGTCGCTGACCGCCGCGGCGTCGCCGCTCGGCTTGATCTTTTCGAAGAAGGTCTCCGGCCCGGCCTGGTTCACGCCGTCGATGGTCCGGACGTAGAGCCGCCCGTCGCGCATCACGCCGAACAACCACAACTTCCCGAGCTGGTCGACCAGCACGGGCGCGAAGCTCGTCTTGCCCATGCCGAAGCGGTGGGTGCCGACGCCGTAGACGTCGTCGATGTCGGCGCGCACGGTCCCCTCGTCGAAGACGCCGTTGCGGTTCCAGTCGACCTTCGTCGCGTCGCCGTCGGCTGCGAGCTTGAAGCGGTAGGGCCCCTTCTCGAGGAAGCGCACCCGGTCGAGCGGGAAGGGCAGCCGCTCGACCAGCTTCGTCTCGTTCAGGATCAGGCTCGCGAACTCGCCCTTGCTGTAGTGGATCTCGTATGCCGTCGTCGTTGAAGCCGTAGCTGTAGGCGTAGCTCATGAGCGAGGTGTAGGTCGGGCACATCCCCCACAGCGCTCCGCCCGCGTGCGACAGTCCGACCTGATGTCCGAACTCGTGCAGGAAGCACGCCCAGAACGCCCTCTGCCCGCAGCCGCCCATGTCGCCGAGCTCGGCCGCCTGCCCGCCGCCGCCGACGTTGATCACCATGAAGTGGGCGAGGCCGCGCGCGCGCTTGGGGAGGCTTTCGTTGCCGAGGTCCCACCACGCGCGACCCGGCGTGCCGGGCGGCAGCGGCGGCAGCCAGATCGGATGGAGGCGGATGCCGGTCGTGCCGTCGGGATTGGGGTTGGGGAGCTCGTCCCAGGTTTTCACGACGCGCGCCATCTCGTTGCGGCATCCGGCGCCATCGGTCTCCGAGTAGCGCTGCACGTAGACGAAGCAGTCGGCGTGGGCCGGCGAGGCGCCGAGCGCCGGCAGGTCGAGCTCGCCCTCGCCCTTCGCCTCCCAGCCGTCGAGCAGCCCGTCGTGGTCGGAATCGCCGTCGAGCGGATCGGACTTCCAGCGCGCCTCGGCCGCGGCGTCGAGCCCGTCGCCGTCGGGATCGGGATCGCCGTCGCGATAAGCGACGTAGACGAGCACGTCGCGCCCGATGCGCCACGCGTCGTCGCGCCGGCAGGCGACGACGTCTTGGAGCTTGTCGCCGTTCACGTCGCCGACCGCCGTGAGCGCGCCCGGCGGGAGCGCCGCGAGCAGCTCGGCCGGCAGCGCCGCGGCCGCCGCGTCGCCGGCGGCTTGCGGGGACGCGGGCGCGGAGGCCGACGCCGCCGTCGGCGCCGGCGGCTCGTCGCGCACGCTCCACGCGCCGTCGTCGCCGAACGAGACGATCTTCTTCGCGCCGTCCTCCTTCTCGACCACGACCTCCGCGCGCCCCTTCGCGCCGGCGCGCGTCGTCGCGCGCTTCGCCGCGCCGAGGCCGTTCGCCGCGTTCACCGGCCCGAGGAACTTCCCGCCGCGGACGCTGCGCGCGACGTCGACGATGCCTCCGGCGAGGTCGATCGAGAGCAGGTCGCCGAACCCGTCGCCGTCGAGGTCGGCGACGAGCGGGACGCGTGGCTCGCTGATGTAGTACGCGGTGAGCAGGCGCGGCTTGGCGTAGTGCAGCGGCGCGGCGGCCGGTGTCGCGACGGCCGGCGGCGCCGGAGCCTCCTGGAACGCGAACCCGACCGAAGCCCCGAGCAGCAGCGCCGCTCCCGTCATCGCTCCCTCCCTCCCGAGAGGGCGCGACGATAACGGCGCGACGGCGTCAGATCGGCCGGCGCTTCGCCTTCGCGGCGCACAGCCTCGCGACGGCCGGGCGCAGCGACTTCACCTGGAAGCTCAGCGCGACGAGCTTGCCGTCCCGGTCGATGAGGCACGCGAGCACCGGCACCTCGAAGCCGAGCGTGCGGTCGAGGTAGGTCGACCCGAATTCGCGCACTTCGAGGTGGGAGCGGCCCGGCAGCCCGAGCGAGGCGACGTGCTTCTTGCGATCGGCGACGTCGTCCTGCGAGTAGAGCGCGTGGACGACGGCGATCTCGAGCCTGTCCCCGCCGAACTCCTTGGCGAGCGAAATCAGGTCGGCCGCCTCCTGCGGCTCGCGCTCGAAATAGGGCGTCGGGAAGAAACTCACCACCACCGGGTGGCCGTGCAGCGCGGCGAGCGCCAGCGGCGGCTCGGTCGCGTCGGCCGCCGCATTCGGCCACGGCTGCCCGATCTTCGCGAGCAGCTTCTGCAGCCGCCGCGCGTCGTCGCCCTCCGCGCCCTGGCTCGCGTCGAGCGCCGCGATCCGCCTGGCCACGTCGCGCTGGAACTCCGGGTCGCAGCTCTTCTTCTGCGCGAACTCGAGGAGCGCCACTCGCGCCAGGAAGTCCTCCGGCGCGACCTTCACCGCGCTCTCGAGGTCGGCCACGCGCGTCGCCGCCGGCAGCGCGTCGTCCTCCACGCACGCCCACGCGCGCAAGACGTGCGCGAGCGGGACGAGCCGCGCGTCCTTCGCCTTCGTTACGAACGGCTCCGTCTCGCGCCGCACTCGTGAATAGTCGTGGTCGACGTTGACCAGCAGCTGCCAGCGCATGCGCAAGAGCTCGGGCACGCGCGCATGGCCCGGATGCGACTCGAGCAGCTCGAGCGCGCACGCCTCCTGCCGATGCGCCGCCTCCTCGATCGCCTTCGTGAAGCGCGCGACCGACTCCGGATCGCTCCCCTCCGACATCGACGGGTAGGAGACGCCGTCGAACTCGGCGACGATCGCGGAGGCGGAACGCTTGGGAGCGCTCTGCGCTGCAGCGGGGAGAGACGCGAGCGGCGCGACGAGAACGCAGGCGACGGCACCGACGAGGAATCGCATGGCACTGCTCCGGGATTCAGCCGTGCGCGGCGCGCGACGGATTACCTCCCGCCGCCCCCGCCGTCATCGTCGCGGTCCCCGTCCTCCTCCTTCTTCTCCGGCTCTTCCGGCGCCTCGGGCGCGGGGAGGAACCGCAGCAACGCGGCGCGGATCGTCGTGAACGCGACGTCGGGCTCGTCGGCCTTCTGGTCGAGCTTCTGGTAGCCGCCTTCGAATCCGCAGTCGGCGAGGAACTTCGGCAGCGTGGCGAGCTCGGCGTCGACGCCCTTCGCGTCGGCGGTCGGGCAGTAGAGCGGGCCCGAGGGCTCGATCAGCGCGACCTTGAAGCCCGACTTCGCCGCCATCTTCGCGCGTGCGGTGGTCCCCGCGTCGACGAGGACCGACGAGCCGAAGACGACGACGCCCTTGTAGGTGCCGCGCGCGCTCGCGGCGAAATTGAACGCGACCATCCCGCCCTGACCGATGCCGGCGATGAAGAGGCGCTCGGGGTCGACCTTGTGGCTCTTCTTGAAGACGTCGACGCCGGTCGTGATCCCCTTCTCGAAGTCGAACGGCGCCTTCGCGTAGCTGTACCAGAGGTTGAACCAGCGCATGCCCTTCGAGAGATCGGCGTCGACCGGGAAGCTGGCCGACGGCGCGAGGAGGGCGAAGTCGAGCTCGTCGGCGATCTTCTTCCACGGCCCCTTCTCGAGCGCGGCCGAGCACGTCTCGCCCTTGTCGTGCAGCACGACGAGCAGCGGGACCCTGTCGGCCTTCTCGAGCTTCGCCGGGACGTAGATCGCCGGTTTCGCGACCACTTCGGCGACGGCTTTCCGTCGTGCCTTCAGCTTCTCGACGAGTGCGGCGAAGCGCGCGTCCTTGCGCACGTTGATCAGGTCGGCGTCGTCCTTCTCGAAGTGCTTCACGTCCGCTTCGGAGGCGAGCCCGAAGTTCCAGTCGATCGCCTTGCCGAGCCACTCGATCGACGCGTCGAGCTGGCTGCGGATCGAGGCGATGCAGGCGAGGTCGTAGGCGGCGCTCGCGTCGTTCGGGAGGAGTTCGAGGCAGTGCTTCAGCTCGGCGGTCGCCTCGTCGTATTTCGAGGCCTGGACCAGCTCGCTGCCCTTCTTGTGGGACTTCAACAACTCGTCGACCTGCGCCTTCGACTGGGCGGAGGCGATGCGCGGCGCCCCGGCGAAGACGGTGAAGGCGGCGAGCGCCGCCGTCGCGATCGCGAGTCGGGAAGAGTTTCGGCCCATGGCGGACTCCCGAGATGAAGCCGGAGATGAACAATGAAGGGCGCGACACTCTAATGCGCGCCGCATGGGCCCCGCATCCCAGATCGCGCTCGCCGCGGCCGCCGCCTTCGCCGCGGGAATCGTCAACGCGCTGGCGGGCGGCGGCACGCTGATCACCTTCCCGACGCTGACGGCGATGGGCGTCTCCGCGCTGACCGCGAATACGACCAACACCATCGCGCTCGTGCCCGGCTACTTCGGCGGGAGCTTCGCGCAACGCGGCGACCTCAGCGGACAGCGCACGCGCTTCATGCTGCTGACCGCGACCGGCGCGCTCGGCGGGCTCGCGGGCGGGCTGCTCTTGTTGTGGAGCGGCGAGCGGACGTTCCGGCAGCTCACGCCGTGGCTGCTGCTCTTCGCGTCGCTGCTGCTCGCGGCGCAGGGTTGGATCCGCCGGCGCGTTCTCGAGCGGCGGCGCAACGGCGCGCCCAAGAAGTCGGAGGCGTGGGTCGCCGTGCCGGTCTTCTTCGCGGCGATCTACGGCGGCTACTTCGGCGGCGCGCTCGGCGTCGTGGTGCTCGCCGTGCTCGCGGTGATGCTCGACGATCCGCTGCCGCGGCTGAACGCGCTGAAGCAGTCGATCTCGTTCGCCGTGAACGTGACCACGGCGCTGCTGTTCGCGTTCAAGGCACCGGTCGACTGGCCGATCGCGGGAGCGATGGCGATCGCGGCGCTCGCGGGCGGGACGGCGGGCGGGCGGCTCGCTTCGCGCGTGAAGCCGGAAGTGCTGCGCGCCGTCGTGGTCGTCGCGGGGCTGACGGCCGCCGCGGTCTACTTCGTCAAGCTCGCGCGCTGAGTCGAGCGCGCGATCGCCTCGCGGACGGTCGCGTCGGTCTCGGCGTCCGACAGTGAGGAGAGCTGCGCCGCGACGTCCGCCGTCGTCGCGTCACCGCGCGCCGCCTGGGTCTGCATGCCGATCAAGGCCGACCAGGCGCGGCGCCGGTCGGCCGCGGACGCGCCCTTGACGTCGCGGGCGACGGCGAGGACGTGGTCGAGCGCGGCCTTGCGCTCGGCGGCGCGGCAGTTCGAGCCGATCCGGAGCAGCGACTCGGCGGCGCGCAGGCGCAGGCCGGACGGCGCGGCGGGATCGTCCACGCAGGATGCGAGCAGCGCCGCGGCGCGCGACGCGTCGGACCGCTCGGCGAGCGCGGCGCAGACGACGAAGGCGCGCTGGCGCACGCGCTCCGGCGTCTTCTGGTCGAGGAGCAACGCCTCGAGCGCGGCGTCGCTGGCGTGCACTTGCGCGGGAGAGAGCTCGCCGGCGCCGGCTTCGGGCGGGCGGCGCAGGACGGCGTCGAGCGTCACGAGCGCGAGCTCGGTGGCGCGGGCGTCGCGGTCCGGCGCGAGCCGTTCGCACAACGCCGGGAGCAGCCGATCCGCGGGCGCCGCGGCGAGCGCCCAGGTCGACGACGCCCGCTCTGCCTCGGAAGTCGATCCGCAGACGACGTCGAGCAGGCGCGCGCGGTCGACGTCGTCGCCGAGCCACGCGAGCGAGCGCGTGGCCGCGGCCGCGAGGCCCGCGCGCCCGTCGACGCGCGATCCAAGAGCAAGGTTCCGCAGCTCGTCGATCGTCGCGCAGTCGGTCAGCGCGCCGCGCGCGCCCCCGAACTTGTGCAGGAGTTCGGCGGCGACGAGGCGCTCCGCGATCGGCCGCGTGCCGTCATGGAAGACCTCGACGAGCCGCAGCGCCGCGCCGTCGGGAAGGGATCCGGCGGTCGCGCCGAGCGCGGCGTCCCAGGTCGCCCGGCTCCACTCCGCACCGCCGAGGCGCTCCGCGAGCGCCGCGAGGCTCTTGTCGACGGCTCGTTCGATCGGCGCGGCGGCGTCGGCCGCGTCGTCCAAGTCGGACGCCGCCGTCGCATTCGAAAGCTCGGTGCCGGCCTCCTCCTTCCGCTGCGCGTCGGGCTCGACGCCCGCGACGGGGACCGGCGCCTCGCACACGACGGACTCCGCCGCGTCGACGCGCGCCGACGACGGTTCCCCGTCGTCGACGCGCGTCCGCGCAACGATCGCCCCCGCCGCGAGCAGCGCGAGAGCGCCGGCCGCGGCGAAGACGATCGGTGCGCGTCGACCGCGGGCCATCACTGGATGATGACGTCCACGGTCGTCGTGGTGCCGGCGGCGAGCACGACGCCCGCCACCGTCCCCTGCGCCGGGTCCTTGACCGCGAGCACGTCGTAGGTGCCCGCCGTGATGCCGAGGATCGAGTAGCTCCCGTCCGCGATCGTCGTGGTGCTCGCGACGGCCTGGAGGGGATCGGTCACCCCCGGCGGCAGGACGTAGACGGTCGCCGCATCGACGCCGACCTGCTGGCCGGTGCCGTCGTCCTGGGTGACGTGGCCGTTCAAGTCGGCGGTGGTGGTCGTGATGACGATGTCCACGGTCGACGTGGAGCCGGCGGCGAGCACGACGCCCGCCACCGTCCCCTGCAGCGCGTCCTTGACGGCGAGCAGGTCGTAGGTGCCCGCCGTGAGGCCGGTGAACGAGTAGCTCCCGTCCGCGCTCGTCGTGGTGCTCGCGACGGCTTGTGCAGGATCGGTCACACCCGGCGGCAGGACGTAGACGGTCGCCGTGTCGACGCCGACCTGCTGGCCGGTGCCGTCGTCCTTGGTGACGTGGCCGTTCAAGTCGGCGGTGGCGGCCGCGACGATGACGATGTCGACGGTCGTCGTGGTGCCGGCGGCGAGCACGACGCCCGCGACCAGTCCCGTCGCCGTGTCCTTGACGGCTTGCACGTCGTAGGTGCCTTCCTTGAGGCCGAGGACCGCGTAGCTCCCGTCCGCGGTCGTCGCGGTGCTCGCGATGGCGTTGTCGAGATTGGTCTCACCCGGCGGCAGGACGTAGACGGACGCCGTGTCGACGCCGACCTGCTGGCCGGTGCCGTCGTCCATGGTGACGTGGCCGTTCAAGTCGGCGGCGTTGACGGTGTCGGTCGCTCGGATCCCCGGCATCAGCAGGAACTTCTTCGCGTTCGGCGGATCGTTCGCCGGGACGGCGTGGAAGGTCTTGGAGAGGTCGAAGTCGAAGATCAGCGACGTGGTGTGGTCGGCGACGATCTGGAACGGCGGGTCGATGAAGATCTTGAGCCCGCTCGTCTTCGCGCTCGTCAGCTCGAGGTTGCCGAGCTCCGTCGAATAGACGTTGCCGTTGCTGAGCGTGAGCTTCGCGTCGTCGATCACGAGCCGCGCCTGCGCGTACGAGCCGACCGGAAGCGTCGCGGTCGTGAGGTCCGCGGTGATGCCGTCGCGCAGCGCCACCAGCTCGAGCGTGATGCCGCCCGGCGGTACCGGCAGCGAGATGAATCCCGAGTCGCCTTCGGCCTCGTGGTGCAGCTTGACTTCCGTGACGTGGACGATCGCCTCGGTCACGAGATCGAGCGGGAACGGGTCGTCGGTCACGCTCAACTTCAGCGTGCCCGTCGTGCCCCCGCCGCCCCCGCCGCCTCCGCCGACGCTGGAACTGCCACTGCCTCCACCACATGACGTCGCTGCGAGCGCGACGGCCAACGAACCGAGAATGAGTCTGCCCATGGTGTTTTTCTCCTTCGCCCTTCCGCGGACGAACCATTCGTGTCCGTGTCGCGTCCGTGCGATCTGCGTTCCTAACCGTCGAGGACGACGCTGCCAAGGTCGAGCGGGAATCCGGAAATCTCGTGCCCTGGACGGCGCCGCTGGCAAATCGAGAGAGAAAAGAGCCGAAGGCGCCGCGGGTGCCGGCTCGCGGCGAGGACCAGCGCAGCGCGTCGGCCGAGGTTCATTGGATCACGACGTCCACCGTCGTCGAGGTGCCGGCCGTGAGCACGACGCCGGCCACCGTGCCCTTCAGCGCGTCCTTGACGGCGAGCACGTCGTAGGTGCCCGCCGCGAGGCCGAGGAACGCGTAGCTCCCGTCCGCGATCGTCGCGGTGCTCGCGACGGCGTTGGCGGGATCGGTCTCGCCCGGCGGCAGGACGTAGACGGTCGCCGTGTCGACGCCGACCTGCTGTCCCGTCCCGTCGTCCTTCGTGACGAGCCCGCGCAGCTCGGCGTTGTCGGCGACGTTGGTCGCGCGGATGCCCGGCATGAGCAGGAACTTCGTCGCGTTGGGAGGATCGTCGGCCGGCACGGAGTGGAAGCTCTTCGAGAGGTCGAAGTCGAGCAGGAGATGGGTCGTCTGGTCCTTCAAGACCACGATGGGCGGGTCGATGAAGATCTTGAGGCCGCTCGTGCCGGCGCTCGTGAGGTCGAGGTTGCCGAGCGCCGTCGAATAGACGTTGCCGTTGCTGAGCGTGAGGCGGCCGTCGTCGATGACGAGCCGCGCCTGTGCGTACGACCCGACCGGCAGCGTGCCGATCGCGAGGTCGGCGGTGACGCCGTCGCGCAGGGTGACGAGGTCGATCGTCAGGCCGCCCGGCGCGACCGGCAGCGACAGGAAGCCCGAGTCACCGTCGGCATCGCGGTGCACCTTGACCTCGGTGACGTGGACGACCGCCTCGGTCACGAGGTCGAGCGGGAAGGGGTCGTCGGTGGTCGAGACCTGCAACGTGCCCGTGGCACGGCCGGACGAGCCGTCGCTGCATGAAACAGTCGCGAGCGCGACGATCAGAGAACCGAGGATGAACCGTCCCATGGTGCTTTTCTCCTTCGCCCTACCGCGGACGAACCATTCGTGGTCGCGTCGGTGCGATCTGCGGTTTTGGCTCGCATCCGGAAATCCCGTGCCTTGGACGGCAATTCGGGCGAATCGAGGGGGAAATGAGCCGAAGGCGCCGCCGCGCAACGCACGGCGCGGCCCCATTCCCACTGCTGCACGTCGAAATGTTCAATTCTCCGCTCTCGATATCGTCCTCCGCTTGTTCCTGAAGACCTCGAGGGGATCGGTCATGTCGAGGGCACGCCGTCGTTCCTGGTCGCGCGCGGCGAGCGGGTTCGCAGGCGCGCTGCTCTTCCTCGGAGCCCACGGCGCAGCGAAGGAAACGCGCACCGTCCTCGTCACCGGCGCGAACCGCGGGCTCGGGCTCGAGTTCGCGAAGCAGTTCAGCGACGCGGGCTGGAAGGTGATCGCGACGGCGCGCGAGCCCGACAAGGCCGAGGAGCTGCATCAACTCGGCGAGCGCGTCGAGGTCGTCCCGCTCGACGTCACCGACGCGAAGAGCGTCGCCGCGCTTGCGAAGGCGCTCGAGAAGCAGCCGATCGACCTCCTGATCAACAACGCCGGCGTCGGCGTCTCGATCGAGGGCGGGCCGAAGCTCGAGCAGCTGAAGATCGCCGACTTCGAGCGCGTGATGCAGGTGAACGCGCTCGGGCCGGTGCGCGTCACGCAGGCGCTGCTGCCGAATCTGCGCGCCGGGAAGGGCAGGACGATCGTCGGGATCACGAGCGGACTCGCCAGCATCACCTGGAACACCAACGGCGGTTACTACGGCTACCGCGAGAGCAAGGCGGCGCTCGACATGTTCATCCGCACGCTCGCGGCGGAGCTCGAGCCCGAGGGCTTCGTCTGCATCGCCCTGATGCCCGGCTGGGTGAAGACCGACATGGGCGGCCCGAACGCGACCATGACGCCGGAGCAGAGCATCACCGCGATGCGCAAGGTCATCGACCAGCTCGAGCCCGCCGACAGCGGGAAGCTCTTCAACTTCGACGGGACGAATCCGCCTTGGTGATCAGTCGGAGGCGCCCCGCTTCACGAGCGCCTCGGCCCGCTCCTGCGCCTCGCCTTCGTTGGACGCGGTGCCGACCGGCTTCACTTCGACGAGGATCTTCCGGATCGTGCCGGTGAAGGAGTTGTCGCGCTCTTTGTAGTCGTCGCTGACCGGCGTCGCGTCGTCCTGGCCGACGTCGGCGGTCTCGTCGGCCGAGAAGATCATCGCCTGCGTGTGCTCGATGCGGACTTCGCCGACCTTCCGGCCGTCGACGAGGAGCGTCGCCGTCCCCCCCTTGCCGAGCCCGCCGCCGTCGTACTTGAAGTCCATCGTGATGTTCGCCTTGCCGGCGGGCAGCGCCTGCGCGGCGACGACCGTGAAGCGCTGCATCCCGAGGAAGTTGTAGCAGTAGGCCGGCTTGCCCTCCTTCAGGTAGAGGCTCCAGCCGCCGAAGCGGCCGCCCTGGCAGACCAGCACGCCGCGCGCGCCGCCGTCGGGGATCGTGACGTCGGCGGAGATCGTGAGCGAGCGGTTCTTGACGGAGAGGAAGACGTTCTCCGTCATCCCGTCCATGCCGGCGTGGAGCGTCAGCGACGTGCGCCCCTCCATCAGGTCGGGGCGTCCGACCGTCGCCGCGGCGGCGCGCTCGAGGCCGCGGTCGTCGATCGGGAAGACGCGGTACTTCACCGCCTCGTCGAAGAAGGTCTGCTGCATCTCCTTCAGCTTCTTCGGATCCCTGGCGGCGAGGTCGTTGCACAGGCTGAAGTCGGCGCGCGTGTCGTAGAGCTCCCACTTGTCCTCGAGCAGCGGCCCGCGCGGCTTCATCTCCCAGGGCGCGCGGTGGACCGTCCCGGCGAACCAGCCGTCGTGGTAGATCGCGCGATTGCCGAGGATCTCGAAGTACTGCGTCTTGTGGCGGCCCTCCGCCCTCGGATCCGCGAAGGTGTAGAGCATGCTGACGCCTTCGATCGGCGACTGCGGCGTCCCGTTCACGACCTTCGGCTCGGGCAGGTGCGCCGCCTCGAGGACCGTCGGCGCGACGTCGATCACGTGGTGGAACTGCGAGCGCACCTCGTTCACGTTCTTCAGGTGCTTGGGCCACGAGACGATCATCCCGTTGCGCGTCCCGCCGTAGTTCGAGGCGACCTGCTTCGTCCACATGAAGGGCGTGTCGCCGGCGACGGCCCATCCGGCCGCCATGTGGGGATACGTGGTCGGCCCGCCCCACTCGTCGTAGTGCTCGAGGAGGTCCTCGACCTTCTCCTGGACGCCGTTGAAGTAGGTGTATTCGTTGAACACTCCGACCGCGCCGCCCTCGGCGCTCGTCCCGTTGTCGCCGAGGATGTAGAAGATCAGCGTGTTGTCGAGCTGGCCGGTTTCGCCGATCGCGTCGACGAGCCGGCCGATCTCGTGGTCGCAGTACTCGCCGAAGGCCGCGTAGACCTCCATCTGCCGCGCGAAGAGCCTCTTCTCGTCGGCCGGGAGCTTGTCCCAGTCCTGGATCGCCTCGGGCTTGGCGGCCAGCTTCGTCCCCGCGGGAACGACGCCGAGCCGGATCTGGTTGGCGAGCGTCACCTCGCGCAGCTTGTCCCAGCCCTGGTCGAAGCGCCCGTGGTTCTTCTCGATCCACTCCTTCGGCACGTGGTGGGGCGCGTGGGTCGCGCCGGGCGCGAAGTACATGAAGAACGGCCGGTCCGGCGTCAGCGACTTCTGGTACTCCATCCACGCGATCGCGTGGTCGGTCATGTCGGTCATGAAGTTGTAGCCGGGCGTCTGCGGCGGATGGACCTGCGTGAGCCCGTCGAAGAGCATCGGCGCCCACTGGTTCGTCTCGCCGCCGATGAAGCCGTAGAACTTGTCGAAGCCCGAGCGCGTCGGCCAGCGCGACGTCGGTCCCGACGGGCTCACCTCCCAGGCCGCGGTCTCGTGGTTCTTCCCGAAGAACGAGGTCAGGTAGCCGTTGAGCCGCAGCATCTCGGCGAGCGGCGCGACGTTGTCGGGACGCTGTCCGGTGGCGCCGGGGAAGCCCGTCGCCATCTCGGTGATGCAGGCCATGTTGTTCGTGTGGTGGTTGCGCCCGGAGAGCAGCGCGGCGCGCGTCGGCGAGCAGAGCGCCGTCGTGTGGAACTGGTTGAAGCGCAGCCCCTGGCTCGCGAGCCGGTCGGCCGTCGGCATCCGGACCGGGCCGCCGAACGCGCTCGGCATCCCGAAGCCCATGTCGTCGACGAGGACGATGAGGACGTTGGGCGCGCCCGCCGGCGGCTTCACCTCGAAGCGCGACGGCACTTTGGCGTCGCGGACGTCGTAGACGGTCGAATGGGGAGGGTTCGGTTCGGGGATCGGGAGGATCGTGCGATCGAGCGCCTGGCCGGCCGCGCTCCCGACGATCGCGACCTCGGCGCCGGGCTCCCGCGACCGGCAGGTGGCGACGGTCGATGCGGCCAAGACCGCGATGGGCAGGATCTTGTTCATGGCCCCGATTCCTCGTGAACTCGACGAATGGAGAAGTCGGAGACGTCCAAACGGGAGCGACGCTCCGATCGCGGCGAGAGGATGCCGTACCCGAGCAGCCCGGAGTCGGTGGAAATGCGGCGAGATCGAAGAGCCGCGAGTGCGGGCGGTCGCGCTCCGCGAGTGCAAGGCGGTGATCAACAAGGTCGAGCCCGTCGACAACGGGAAGCTGTTCAACTTCGGCGGGACGAATCCGCCGTGGTGAACTCGTTCCGACCTGTCATTGGAACGAGATCGTCTCCTTGCCGCTGTCGAGGGTCCCGTGCTTTCCCGCAACGTTTTGGGCGAATGACTGCAACGTCGCCGTCAAGCCGGCGAGGCCGGAGGGCACGGTGACGGTCAGCGCCATCTCCCCGTTGGCGTCGAGCATCGCGATCTGGAGCGGGAGGAAGTAGGACGACCCGCCCAGGTCCTCGAGAACGAGGATCGCCAGCGACCCGCTCGGTCCGCCGCGCGTGTCGAGCTCGAGCACGTCGCCCGCTGTCGCCGAGTCGGGAATGGACTGGAGGAAGAGGTCGTTCCCGGCGAAAACGGTGACGCGCCCGCCCTTGGGTTTCTGGTTGCTTCCGGCCGGCTCGCTGATGATCACGTCGGGGATGCCGTCGCCGTTGTAGTCCTGTCCGCCGGCGACGTGGAGGCCGAATTGGATGTCGCGCGCCCCCGATCCGTAGAAGTGATAGAGCCGTCGCAGCGTCCGGCCATCGAGAAGCGTCGCGCGACCGGCGAAGTGGTTGAGTTCACTGTTGAGGGGCTCGCCGACCAGGATCTCCGGTTTGCCGTCGCCGTTCATGTCGCCGACGTTCGCGACGGAGGATCCGAATTGCGTCGCGAAGGACTCGCCAACGACGGTCGCGAGCGTCGTGCCGTCCTTGCCGGAGTAGACGTGGACGTTGCCATCGGACGCCAAGTTGCCCGGCGCTCCGACCAGGACGTCGCCGTAGCCGTCGTGATTCCAGTCGAGACCGCCGTCGAGGCCGAATCCGAAGCCCGTGGACGGGTTCGCGCCGACCCACTTGTAGAACGCATTCCCCGACGCGCCGGAATAGACGTACACCGCTCCGACTTTTCCCGCGGCGTCATAGAGCGCGGTCGCCGCGTAGTCTGGGACGCCATCTGCGTCGACGTCGCCCACGCCCGCGCAGTTCCAGCCGAGCTCATCGGATTGATGTTCGCCATCGTGATACCGGATCTGCGTCCCGCTCGTGCCCGAGAAGAGATAGGTTCGACCCACGGCAAACGGAGCATTGAACGAATACCCGATTGCGCCTACGAGAAAATCGCCGACGCCGTCGCCGTCGACGTCGCCGACGCCGCTGGCCGAGTAACCGAAGATGTTCCCCTGCTCTTCACCCTCGAGTTGATAGAGCAGAGCTCCAGTTCCACCGGAGTAGACGCAAGCGCGCCCCGCCTTGTCACCAAGCGCGGACCGATACGCGGGGCCACCGATCACGTAATCGCAAACACCATCGGCATCGACGTCCCCGACGGCGGCGGCTGATTTGCCGAATCCGTCGCCGACACCGCATTCGATCGCGAGAGTCGTGCCGTCCTTGCCCGAATAGACGTAGCCCGCACCGGTATCCGTGCCATTGCAGTCTCCCGACAGATCACCCACGAGGACGTCGGGAACCCCGTCGCCAGTGATGTCAGGAAGCGCAGCGATCGCCGAACCCAGGTTGTCGTATAGGTGGTCCCCGTCCCATTGGAGCAGCGGCTCCTGGGCGCTCGAGCCACTCGAGAGCAAGGCCACCGTTCCCGAGACGATCAGTATCACAAAGGGAACATGAGGTGTCGTGCGTTCCATGATCGCGGTCCTCATGGGATGAGTCGGGTCGTCAGCGCTTCCACTCGGTGGGAGGGACGACGAAGGACGGGCCGGCGAGCTGGCGCTTGTCGCAGTCGGGCGGCTCCTGCGTGGCCGCGTGGCCGCGCGAGTGGAACAGTCCGGAGAGACGGTATGCGCCTTCGATCGATTCGTTCTCTCCTTCCCAATCCAAAGCGGACGGCGGAATCGTCCCGGTGATCGGCAGGAGCTCGTCGATGCGAATGCTGCCGAGGATCGATTGGCCGGGATCGAGTCGCACGAGTTCCACCTGATCGTGGCGATAGGCCCGGTTGCCGCCGGACGGGGAAAAGCCGTCCGCGCGCTCCACTTCCGAGAACAGCATGATCCGGGAGCCGTCCAGCGACCGCACGAAGACGGGATCGCTCCCGTCGTTCGTGACCTCGACCTGCACGTTCGCCCCACGCGTGAACGCCTTCGGCAACTCGACCCGGAATTCGATCCGCTCCGACTCGGCGTCGTACGAAGCGAAGGGGTTGCCTGCGTGCCGCGGAGACTTCCAGACGTGGACCACGTTCGCGTCGTCGACCGCTCGCTCCGCGGAACACGCGGCGACGACGAGCAGAGCGGCGGCGGCGAGCGCGCGGACGGTGGATCTGCAGCGCATGCCCCCTACTTTCGGCTCGCGCGCCGGCGTCGGCAAGACGCGCGAGTTCCTAGACTCGCCGGGATGGAACGCCGCCGCGGACTCGCTGGAGCTCCCATGCCCTCGTCGCCGTCGCTCCGCTCGGGCGCGCTCGTCCTCCTCGTTTTCGCCGCCGCCCGCTACGCGCTCGGGACGACTCCAGCGCAGGACGCGCCGAAGCCCGCCGCGCCGGCTGTCGCGGCGACCCCTGCCGCGAACTTCACCGTCTCCTTCCCCGCCGCGCGCAGCGCCGAGCCCCTCGACGGCCGCCTCCTCCTGATCCTCGCGACCGACGGGGCGAGCGAGCCGCGCGAGCAGCTGGCGGAGAACACGCGCTGCGCGCAGGTCTTCGGGATCGACGTCGACGGCTGGAAGCCCGACGCCGCACAGGTGATCGACGGGGGCGCGGTCGGTTTCCCGTTCGCGGCGCTGAAGGACGTGCCGGCGGGCGACTACTTCGTCCAGGCGGTCCTCAACCGCTACGAGACGTTCCATCGCGCGGACGGCCATGTCGTCAAGCTGCCGCCCGACCGCGGCGAAGGGCAGCGGTGGAACAAGAAGCCGGGCAACCTCTACAGCCGGCCCGTACGCGTCCACTTCGATCCGAAGTCGGCGGCGACGGGCGCGCCCACGTCGCCGGTCGTCGCGCTCGCGCTCGACCAGGAGATCCCGTCGATCGAGCCGGCCAAGGACACCGCCTGGATCAAGCACATCCAGATCAAGAGCGAACGGCTCTCGAAGTTCTGGGGGCGGCCGGTCGAGCTCGGCGCGTGCGTCCTGATCCCCGCGGGTTTCGCCGACCATCCCGACGCGCACTACCCGCTGGTCGTCTTCCACGGCCACTTTCCGGCCACGTTCGGCGGCGTGCGTGAAGTGCCGCCCGATCCGGACTTGAAGCCCGACTGGAACGAGCGCTTCCAGCTGGCGGGATACAACAAGATCCAGCAGGAGTACGCGCACGACTTCTTCAAGACCTGGACGGGGCCGGGCTTCCCGCGCCTGCTGATCGCCGAGATCCATCACGCCAACCCCTATTACGACGACAGCTACGCCGTCAATTCCGAGAACCTCGGCCCGTACGGCGACGCGATCCAATACGAATTGATCCCGGAGATCGATCGGCGCTTCCGCGGGATCGGGCAGGGCTGGGCGAGGTTCACGTACGGCGGCTCGACCGGCGGCTGGGAGGCGCTCGCGGTCCAGACCTTCTATCCCGACGAGTACAACGGCTGCTTCGCGGCGTGCCCGGACCCGATCGACTTCCGGGCCTACACGGTCGTCGACGTCTACTCCCACAAGAACGCCTACTACGACGAGGGGCCGTTCCTGCGCGTGCCGCGGCCGGGCATGCGCAAGGGCCTCGACCAGGTGACGATGACGGTCGAGCAGCTGAATCTCATGGAGCTCGCGCTCGGCACGAAGTCGCGCTCGGGCGGGCAGTGGGACATCTGGGAGGCGGTCTTCAGCCCGTGCGGCGCGGACGGGTATCCCAAGCGGATCTGGGACAAGAAGACGGGCGTGATCGACCCGAGCGTCGCGAGCTACTGGCGCGACCACTACGACCTGCGCGCAATACTGGCGCGCGACTGGAGCAAGATCGGGCCCAAGCTCGCCGGCAAGATCCACATCTACTGCGGCACGATGGACAACTACTTCCTGAACGACGCCGTCTACTTGATGGAAGACTTCCTGAAGTCGACGACCGATCCTCCGTACGGCGGCGAGGTCGCGTACGGCGAGCGCGCCGAGCACTGCTGGAACGGCGACCCGACCCGCCCGAACGCGACGTCGCGCCTCCGCTACAACTTGATGTACGTCGAGAAGATCCTCGCGCGCATCGCCGCCACCGCGCCGAAGGGCGCCGACGTCTCGAGCTGGAGGTACTGACCGCCGGTGCCTCCGTCCGCGTCCGCTTCCCTCCTCCGCCATCCCGTCTTCCCGTCGTTCTGGTGCGCGCGCATCGCGTCGAGCTTCGGGTACCAGATGCTGTCGGTGGCGGTCGGCTGGCAGATCTACGAGATGACGGGGCGCGCCTTCGACCTCGGGCTGATCGGGCTGGTGCAGTTCATCCCGTCGGTGGTGCTGGCGCTGCCGGCGGGCCACCTCGCCGACCAGTTCGAGCGGCGGCGCATCGTGCTCTACGGGCAGATCGTCGAGTGGTGCGCGATCGTCGCGCTCACCGTGCTGACCTTCACCGGCCGGGTGCACGAGGCGGGCATCCTCGCGCTCGTCTTCGTGGTGAGCGTGGCGAAGGCGTTCGAGTTCCCGGCGCTGCAGTCGATGCTGCCGTCGCTGGTGCCGGCCGAGATCCTGCCGCGCGCGATGGCGGCGAGCGCGTCGGCGTTCCAGACCGCGATGATCGTCGGGCCGGCGCTCGGCGGCCTGCTCTACACGTTCGGGCCGGGCGTCGTCTACGCGGCGGCGGCGCTGCTCTATCTCGTCGCGGCCACGCTCATGGCGCGGCTGAAGTACGTGCAGGTCGCGCGCCCGCGCGAGCCGGTCACGCTCGCGACGCTCTTCGCGGGCGTCCACTACATCCGCGCGCGGCGCGACATCCTCGGCGTGATCTCGCTCGACCTCTTCGCCGTGCTGCTCGGCGGAGCGACGGCCCTCCTGCCGATCTTTGCCCGCGACATCCTGCACACGGGACCGTGGGGCCTCGGCCTGCTGCGCGCCGCGCCCGCGGTCGGCGCACTGCTCATGTCGCTCGGGCTCGCGCGCCACGCGCTGCAGCGGCGCGTCGGCATGACGATGTTCGTCGCGGTCGCCGGCTTCGGCGTCGCGACGCTCGTCTTCGCCGTCTCGACGAGCCTCGCCCTCTCGCTCGCCGCCCTCTTCGCGCTCGGCGCCTTCGACATGGTGAGCGTCGTGATCCGCAGCGCCCTCGTCCAGCTCGACACCCCCGACGTCATGCGCGGCCGCGTCAGCGCCGTCAACGCCATCTTCATCAACACCTCGAACCAGCTCGGCGAGTTCGAGTCGGGCATGGTCGCCGCGTGGATCGGCGCGGTGCCGGCGACGGTGGTCGGGGGGATCGGCACGCTCGCCGTCGTCGCGCTGTGGATGTGGTGGTTCCCGGGTCTGCGCCGGAGGGAGCGCCTCCAGGGAGAATCCGCCGAACGAACGTCTTGAGGGTTTCCGGAGCGGCCCCTACTTTCGCGCCCCGATTCGACCGCCCGGTCGGGAACGAGGGAACTGCCGATGGAACACCGTTCGATCCGGCGCGGCGCCGTCGCGCCCGCCGCCGGAACTGTGCTCGCGATCGTCGCCGCGAGCGCCCGCGCCCAGGACGAGGCGTGGCGGGTCTTCGGACCGAACCAGGCCGATCGCATGGGCTTGCGCGTCTTCCCCGTCGGTGACGTGAACAACGACGGCTTCGTCGACGTCGTCACGACGATCTCCGAGTCGGACCAGAACGCGCACAACTGCGGCGCCGTCCGGATGCTGTCGGGGCAGGACGGCAGCACGCTCTGGACGGTGTACGGCGACAGCGTCGACGACGTCTTCGGCTTCGGGCTCGGCGCGTGCGCCGACGTCGAAGGCGACGGGATCCCGGAGGTCGTCGCGGGCGCGCTCCAGGCGAACGGCAACGGCTACGTGAAGCTGCTCGCGGGCGTGAGCGGCAAGCTCCTCGGGAGCAAACACTTCGGCGACAGCCTGTTCGACCGGTTCGGAGCGGCGGTCGCCGGGACGGGCGACGTCGACGGCGACGGCATCGCCGACTACGTGGTCGGCGCCCCTGAAGACGACAACACCGGTTCCAACTCGGGCGCGATTCGCATCTTCTCCGGCGCGACCAGCGCGAGCCTCCGGACGATCGACGGGCCGGGGCGCTCCAACGCGAACTTCGGGATCGCCGTCGCGGACCTCGGCGACGTCGACGGCGACGGCTTCCCCGACCTCGCGATCGGCGAGAACGGCTTCGTCGACGTCATGCAGAGCAACACCGGCAGCCTCATCTACCGTCGCAAGGGCGATCCCAACAATCCCGACCTCTTCGGCATCGCGATCGCCAATCTCGGCGACCTCGACGGCGACGGGATCGCCGACTTCATCGTGGGCGCGCCGAACGGGATCCCCACCGGCGGCGGCTACGGCCTCGCGTACGTCTACTCCGGGGCCAGCGGCGCGCTGCTGATGACGGAGGAGCGGCTGGTCGGACTCGACCACTTCGGCACCTCGGTCGGCGCGTGTGGCGACGTCGACGCGGACGGCGTCCCCGACTTCGTGGTCGGCGCCATCCCGACCAACGCGCTCTCCTACGCCGCGATCTTCAGCGGGCGCACCTCCCGCCTCCTCTACCAGCTCTGGGCCGACGACTTCGGGATCGAGTTCGGCATCGCGGTCGGGGCCGCGGGCGACGTCGACCACGACGGGTTCGCCGACGTGCTGGTCGGCGCGCGGGGCGACTTCGACCGCCAGGGCCAGGAGGGCAGCGTCTCGGCGTTCCTCGGCAACGACCTCTTCCTGCAGGCGGTGCCGCCGGTCGCCTACCAGGGGACGCAGGTCTCGCTCCAGGTCCGCGACGGTCCGCCGGCCGTGCTCGCCGGGATCTACCTGGTCGACCTGAACGGCATGCCGCTGTTCAACCAGATCGCCTTCTTCGTGCTCGACGGATTCGGCGAAGGCTCGTTCAGCGCCGTGATCCCCCCCGGCGTCGTCGACGTCGACTGCTTCTTCCGCGCGTACGCGATGAGCCCGGCCGGGATCACGCACATGCCGACCGTGAGCCACGACGAGGAGCTCTCCCTCCGATGAAGACGATCCTCTCGACCGTGCTCGTCGGCTCCGTCGCGGCCGGCTCCGCGCGCGCGCAGGAGCTCCTCTGGAGGGCGTCCGGCCTCGCCGGCGATTCGGGCGGCGGCGCGATCGCGTCGGGGTACGACCTCGACGGCGACGGCGTCGCCGACGTCGTGAGCGGCGGGCAGCAGAGCGGCGGCAAGGGCGTCGTGCAGGTCTACTCCGGCGTCGACGGCGCCCTCCTCTACGAGCTGCTCGGCGACAAGATCAACGACCAGTTCGGGATCTCGGTCGCGATGCTGCCCGACCTCGACGGCGACGGCGCCGCGGACTTCGTGGTCGGCGCGATGAGCAACGACTGGAAGGCGTCGGACGCCGGCAGCGCGTACGTCTACTCCGGGGGGTCCGGCACGCTGCTGAAGGCGCTGCACGGGCAGATCGCGGACGGGAGGTTCGGGTCGCGCCTCGCGGCGGCGGGCGACGTCGACGGCGACGGCGTCGGCGATTTCCTGGTCGCGGCGTATCACGACTCGACCCAGTCGTTCAACGGCGGCGCGGTCTTCCTGTACTCGGGGGCGACCTTCGCGCCGCTCCAGTCGATCTACTGCGCGCGGAAGTTCCAGCCGAACTTCGGCGGGTCGGTGAGCGCCGGGCAGGACGTCGACGGCGACGGCGTCGCCGACTTCATCGTCGGCGCGCCCAACGACACGCGCGTCTCGGACCGCGAGGGCGCCGCGACGGTCTATTCCGGAGCCGACGGCCACGTGATCTGGGACCTCGCGGGCCCCTCGCCCGTCGCGGTCTTCGGCCAGTCGGTGGCGCTACTCGGCGACCTCGACGGCGACGGCCTTTCGGAATTCGCGGTGGGCGCGCCCTTCATCGACCACCTCACCTTCGACGAGGGAAGCGTCTTCGTCTACTCCGGGAGCGACATGTCGCTGCGCGTCGAGCTCGTCGGCACCGAGTCGCGCCAGCTCCTCGGCTCGAACCTCGCGAACGTCGGAGACGTCGACGGCGACGGCGTGCCCGATTTCACGGCCGGCGACAACACCGGCACGCGCGGCACGGACGCCGGAGCCGCGCGCCTCTTCTCGGGGCGCACGCTGCGGCAGCTCTACCGGTTCGACGGCGAGGCGGCCGGCGACAACTTCGGCGTCGGGCTCACCGCGACGGGGGACCTCGACGGCGACGGCCTCCCCGACCTCGCGATCGGAGCGCCCTACTCCGACGTGAACGGCAACGCGTCGGGCGCGTCGTACGCGTTCGGGACGGCGCCGCTGTGGCTGCAGGCCGATCCCGACGTCCTGTCGGCGAGCAAGCCCTACAAGGTCACGATCGCGGACGGGGCGCCCGGAGCGACGGCGGCTCTGGTGCTCACCGAGATCGACGGCGTGCCGACCTTCCACCTCTTCCTCGTGACGACGCTCGACGGGAACGGCGAGTACAAGCTCACCGGCAACCTCGCCTCCGGCCTCGGCGTGCACGTCCTCGAGCTGCGCGCGCTCGCCACGGGCGGCTTCGGTCCGCCGATCGAGATGAGCCGGGTCGAGACGATCAAGACCAACTGAGACCGCGGCGCGAAGCCGGGCCGGCAACTGCACGCGGATCACTCGAACGCGAGCACCTCGTCCGCGCTCACCATCAGCTTCCCATTCGGGTCGAGTGCGTACGCCCGCAGCGTCCACTCTTTCCCCGCGAGTCCCGCCGGCACCGTGCCGGTCACGTTGAACGCCTCCAGCGAATTCGCCACGCCGAAGCCCGCGAGCTGGAAGGCGGGCGTGCCGGCGAAGTCGACCACGAAGAGCGCGACAGGATTGCCGAAGGGCGCGCCGTGGATCACGGCGGTCCCGGTCGCGCCGGCGGCGACGCTCTTGGGGTAGGCGTCGAGCCAGAGGTCGTTGCCGCGGAAGACGCGGTCGGCGCCGAGCTTGTTGGTGCCCGGCGGCACGTGGTAGGGGCTGCCGATGAGGCAGTCGTCGAAGCCGTCGCCGTCGAGGTCGCCGAGTCCCGCGACCGCGTTGCCCATGAAGGAGTCGGCGTCGCGATCGACGAAGCGGTAGAGGCGCTCGCCCGTGCGGCCGGAGAAGAGCGACGCGCTGCCCGGCAAATTGAAAAAGCCGCACGCGCCGACCAGGTAGTCGCGCACGCCGTCGCCGTCGGCGTCGAGGCCCGAGTCGATCCGCTCGCCGAACATCTCGTGCGCGTCGACGAACGGGTGGGTGCGCAGCGTCACCAGGTTCGGGATCGAGACGACGCGCACCTGGCCGTCGTCGATGTTCGCCGCGCCGAACTCGCCGAGCGCGAGCTCCGGCTCGCCGTCGCCGTCGAGGTCGTCGAGCTCGGCGATGCCGCCCAGGAAGCCGACGTTGGTCGTGATCGTCGCGATCAGCCCGCCCGTCGCGCCGGAGTAGACGTTCGCGCTGGTGAACACCGCGACGAAGTCGCGGACCCCGTCGAAGTCGTGGTCGGAGATGCGCGTCGGGACTTTCGCGTCGCTCACGGTGTAGAGCACCGCGCCGGTCGCACCCGAGAACGCCGTGACGAACGGATTCGTCACGCCCGACCCCACCCGCGATTCGACCAGGAAGTCGGCGCTCCCGTCGCCGGCGACGTCGTCGAGCCCGGCGACCGTCGCGCCGAACCACTCGTGGTCCGAACTGCCGTAAGCCGCCCGGATCAGGTGGCCGTCGCTCCCCGAGTAGACGTACGCGGCGCCGGCCTCGACGAGGGTCTGCGCCGGATCGGGCGCGAGCATCGCGCCGACGAGGAGGTCGCTCACGCCGTCGCCGTCGACGTCGCCCGCGTCGGCGAGCGACCCACCGAACGACCAGCTCTCGCCCGCGGGCGCGGGAGTCGGGATCGCGCGGATCAACGCGCCTTTCTTCCCCCCGCGCACCTCGACGATCTCCATCCCTTTCGCCGTCGGGTCGAACCGCTGGAGCGCGAAGTCGGGGATCCCGTCGCCGTTGACGTCGGCGAGGGCGACGGCCTCCATCCCGTAGCCGTCGACGTGCTCGCGCAGGAGCTCCTGCGCCTCGGCACGGAGCGGAACGACGAAGAACGCGGCGCAGGAAAGCACGAGCTTCGGCTTCGACATGGCAGGTCTCCGGTGCGGGCAGGGGCCGCGCGCGCTGGCAACTGCCGTGCGAATCGCCGCCGGCGGGAAGCGCTGCCGGTTCGAGGACGCTCGCCACCAACGGGTGACGGCGCGTCCGCGCGACCTCCGGTCGCCCCCTATTCCCGCCGCACGATCAAGCGGTCCACCAGCTCGTTCACGTCCTCGCGCCTGGCCGGGAAGTGCTCGGCGAGGACGTTGCCGCAGCGGTCGATGGCGGCGATCAGGCCGGCGCGCAGCGAGTCGTGGGAGATGCACTCGAGGACGGCCTGCGTCGTCCCGGTCCAGTGGTCGTCGCCCACCTTCGCATGGATCCCCTCGTCGCCCAGCACGATGACGCGCCGCTCGAGCAGGCTCACCAAGAGGAGCACGCCGGTCGCGTTCTTCGTCTTGTGCAGGCCGTGGCGGTGGAACTCCTGCACCGCCTGCTCCTCGGCGACCTCGGTCGCGCGCGCCTCGCCGATGA
>DAINBU010000001.1:0-29617 GCA_036732755.1 Planctomycetota bacterium | reverse complement strand
CAGCGATCTCTCCATCAAGGTCCTGGAGAAGCCCGACGAGAAGCTGACGCCGTTCGAGAAAGAAGTGCGCGAAGCGATGGTGCACGCTGCGACGGCGAGTGGGAAGGAACGCTTGCTCCTCAGCGACCTCGGTCGCGCGCGCCTCGCCGATGAACAGCCGCCGCAGGTCGGGCAGCCACCACGCGAGCAGCCAGCCGACCGCTCCCGCCGCGACCTGGCAGGCGAGCAGCAGCAGCGGGTGCTGCCACGGCAGCCAGCTCATGAGGAGCGCCGATCCGATCAGGAGCGACGAAAGCGCCGCGAGCCAGCACGCCTGCGGATGGCGGTCGGAGCGCTCGAGCACGACCGGGACGATCTCGCCCTCGGTCCGCTTCTCCGCCGCGACCAGCGCCTCGACGACGGCGGCGCGCGCCGCATCGTCGAGCAGCGCGCGCGCGTCGTAGCGGCGCCGCCGCAGCAGCGCGCGCACGACCAGCACGGCGACCAGCGCCGCGAGAAGCAGCGGACCGAAGCGCAGCGCCGCGTCGACCCATGGCGGCGACCAGCTACCCTGCTTCACGTCGACGATCAGGTTCACCATCGCCCCGAAGCTCCCCCGCCGGAGAAGCCGCCGCCTCCGCCGAAACCGCTGAATCCGCCTCCGCCGCCGCGTCCGCCCCAGCCCCCGCCCCAACCGCCGCGCGACGAGCGGCCGAGAGCGCTCCCCACGAAGAGCCACGGCCAGACGCTGCCGCCGCCGCCGCCGTAGCGACTCCCCCCGATCCGCCGCAGCACCGCCACGGCGGCCATGAGGATCAGGAAGACCACGAAGAAGCCGACGCCGTGCGAGCGCGGCCTCTCGGCGTGGTCCTCGAGCGGCGCGAAGTCGCCGCCCGCCGCGTGCTGCATCGCCTCGACGCCGAAGCGCAGCCCCTCCTCGAACTCGCCGCGCTGGAAGCGCGGCGTGATCACTTCGCGGATGATCCGGCCGCAGGTCGCGTCGGTGAGCGTCCCCTCGAGGCCGCGTCCGACCTCGATGCGCATCTGGCGGTCGTCGCGGGAGACGACGAGGAGCGCACCGTCGTTCTTCCCCTCGCCGCCGAGCTTCCACTCGCGCGCGACGCGCAGCGCGAACTTCTCGATCGGCTCGCCGCGCAGGCTCGGCACCGTGAGCAGCGCGACGTCGTGGCCGCTGCCGCGCCGGTACGACTCGATCCGCGCCTCGAGCGCGTTCTCCTGGCTCGCCGTGAGGAGGTTGGCGGCGTCGGTGACCCAGCCGTCGTTCTGCGGCACCGCCTGGCGCGGAGCGACGGCCGGTTCCGGCCACGCGAGGAGCGCGCCGAGCAGGACGCCCGCGAACCGCAGCGTTCCGATCACCGCGTCACGCGCGCCGCGTCACTTGCCGCCGCCGAAGTCCACTTTCGGGACCGCGCGCTCCGCTTCCGGGATCGTGAGCTGCGCCGCCGGCGCGAAGCTGCCGAAGCCGGCGACGAGGTTGCCCGGCACCTTCTGGATCGCGGCGTTGTAGTCGCGCACCGCCTCGATGTAGTCGGTGCGCGCGACGGTGATCCGGTTCTCGGTGCCCTCGAGCTGGACCTGCAGGTCGCGGAAGCCCGCCGACGCCTTCAGGTCGGGATAGTTCTCGGCGACCGAAAAGAGGCGGCCGAGCGCCGAGCTGAGCCCCTGCTGGGCGTTGATGTAGGCCGTGAGCTGCTTCTCGTCGGTCGGGACGTCCTTCGGGAGCTGCGCGCGGCCGACGGATGCGCGCGCGTCGGTCACGGCGGTGAGCGTGCTCTTCTCGAAGTCGGCGGCGCCCTGCACGGTCGCGACGAGGTTGGGGACGAGGTCGTTCCTGCGCTTGTACTGGTTGTCGATCTCGCTCCAGGCCGCCGCGACCTTCTCCTTGCGCGAAACGAGGCCGTTGTAGGAGGTGAAGGCGACGACTCCGACCGCGACGAGGACGATCAGGACGACGGCGAGGACGCGGCCGCCGCGGCGCGTGGGTCCATCGGACATGGGGCTCTCCCGAGACGCGATCGACGCGTCGCCGGGACCTTACCGTGCGGCGCGCGGCGGCGTTCGGGGGCGCGCGCCGCCGCGCCCCCGAACTCGCCGCACTTCCGCGCTGCGCTTCCCGCCGGCCGTCACAACGTGCGCAGGAACGCCACGAGGTCGGCCTTCTCCGGCGCGGTCAGCTGCACGCCGAGCACGAGGTTGAAGAACTCGACCGTGTCCTCGAGCGTGAGCAGGCGGTCGTCGTGGAAGTAGGGCGGCGAGTCCTTGATGCCGCGCAGCGGGAAGGTCTTGATCGGTCCGTCGGCGTAGGCGACGAGCCACTCGACCTTGCGCTTCTCGAAGAAGCGCTCGGTCTGGAGGTTGTGCATCGAGTTGTCGGTGTAGTAGGGCGCCGGGTGGCACTCGCTGCAGCGGCCCTTTCCGAAGAAGAGCTCCTGGCCGCGCTTCTCGGCGTCGCTCGCGAGCTTGGGATCGAGCTTGCCGTCCCAGCCGAGCTTGGGCGCCGGCGGGAAGTCGAGCAGCGACTGGAACTCCCCCATGAAGTGGACCTGGCTGCCACGCTCGAGGATGTTCACGCCCTTGCGGGTCGCCTGGTCGGGCTCGCCGTCGAAGTAGGCGGCGCGCTGCTCGAATTCGGTGAAGTCCTCGACGCTCTTGAGGGCCCGCTGCGATCCGAACAGCCGCTGGACGTTCACGCCGCGCAGCGACGGCGTGTCGATGCGGTGGCGGTGGTCGTTCGGACGGATGTCGCCGACCGTGTGCGTCGCGGCCGACGTGTGGCCGTTCACGTGGCAGTCGAAGCAGCTGACGCCGAGGCTCGGCAGCGCGCTGCGCCGGTCCTCGGTCGGATTGAACTGCGCCTGCGCGAAGGGCGACACGAGCAGCCGCAGCCCCTCGAGCTGCTTCGGATTGAGGATCTCCTTGAACAGGGCGTAGTAGTTGGCCGTCGTGACGAGCTGCCCTTTGGAGACGTCGCCGAGGTCGGGCCGAGTCGTCAGGTAGATCGGCGGCGGGAACTCGGGCAGCAGGTGCAGCGGGAAGTCGAAGTCGACGTCGAAGCGCTGCAGGTCGCGGCCGGTCTGCTTCTTCGTCTCGTCGATCACGGACTGCGGGAAGACCATCCCGCCGAGCTCGTGGTTGGGATGCGACAGCGGGAAGAAGCCCTCGGGCCACAACTTCTTCGCCTTGATCTGATCAGCCGGCAGTTGAGCGAGCGACTCCCACGTCGCGCCGGCCGGGAGCTTCACGCGCACGCCGCCCTGCACCGGCTTGCCGCGCGCCATCGTCACGCCCGCCGCCGGCTGGTCGGAGAGGTCGTAGCGCGACTCGAGGAACGTCTTGTGGCGCGCCGTCGCGTCGGGCTTCTCCTTCGAGAGCTTGCCCATGAGCTGGCCGAAGTCGTCGGCCGCGGCCGCCGCGCCCGCCGCGCCCGGTGCTCCTGGTTCGTCCGGAGCGGGAAGCGCCGTCAGGAGCGCGAGACCGGCGAAGAAGAGCGATGGCTTGGCGAACATCGGGGATCCTCCGTGGCTTCGGCGAGACGGCGCACCGCGGGCGCGGCGGCGAGGGCGGCGACGATGGCGCCATTGGCGAAGCCCGTACCGCCGCATCCACCCCGACAGGACGGCGGGAACGACTAGGATTCCGCGACATGTCGCGATCCCGTACCACGAACGATCGCGGTTCCGACGAGGACGCGCCGCCGCGCCCCATCGAGGACCTCACCGCGGGACTCGCGCAGGCGCTCGAGCTCGGCACCTCGATCGAGCGCGTCGACGCGCTGCTCGGCGACTCGCTCGAGGCGTTCGGACAGCTCGTGCCGTTCGACCTCGCGGCGATCCTCGAGCTGGTGGGCGACGAGCTGCGCGTCCGCGTCGCGCGCGGTCCGCTCGACAGCGAGCGGGTGCGCCGCCACAAGCTGAAGCTCGCCGACTTCCCGAGCTTGAAGGCGGCGCTCGCGCAGGGCCACGCCGTCGCGTTCGAGGAGCACGACCACGCGGACGGCGACGGCGATCCCTACGACGGCGTCCTCGACCTCCCGCACGGCCACCATTGCATGGTCGTGCCGCTGCAGGGTCCGGGCGGCGCGCTCGGCGTGGTGACGTTCGACCGCACGCGCTGCGGCGTGTACCCGTCCGACCTCGTGCAGCTCGCCGAGGTCTTCGGCCGCCTCCTCGCGGTGGCGATGAGCTTCGGCGAGCAGACCGCCGCGCTCACGCGGCTGCGCTCGCAGCTCCTCGAGAACAACCGCCTCCTGCGCGAGCAGGTCCACGGCGCCACCGGCGCGGGCGCGCATCTCGAGGCGTGCCCGAGCGAGGCGATGCGCCGCGTCGTTGCAATTGCCCGCCGCGTCGCGGCCGCCGCGACGCCGGTGCTGATCCGCGGCGAGACGGGGACCGGCAAGGAGCTGCTGGCGCGTGCGCTCCATGAATGGTCGCCGCGCTCCGGCCGGCCGCTGGTGAGCCTCAACTGCGCGGTGCTCCCCGCCGGCGTCGTGGAGAGCGAGCTCTTCGGCCACGTGAAGGGCGCCTTCACCGGCGCGACCGCCGACCGGCTCGGCCGCTTCCAGGCCGCCAACGGCGGGACGCTCTTCCTCGACGAGATCGGCGAGCTGCCGCTCGACCTCCAGCCGAAGCTGCTGCGCGCGCTGCAGGAGGGCTGCTTCGAGCCGGTCGGCAGCGACCGCACCGTGAAGGTCGACGTGCGCGTCGTCGCGGCGACCAACGCCGATCTTGCATCAGCGGTGAAGCAGAAGCGCTTCCGCGAAGACCTCTACTGGCGGCTCGCCGTCTTCCCGATCGACGTGCCGCCGCTGCGCGAGCGGCGCGCGGACGTCGTCGCGCTCGCCGACCTCCACCTCGCCGAGCTGGCGCGCCTCGCCGGCCGCGCGCCGTGGCGCTTGTCACCTGAGGCGCGCCGCGCGCTCGAGCTCGCGCCGTGGCCCGGCAACGTGCGCGAGCTCCGGAACGTCCTCGAGCGCGCGACGATCCTCGCGCGCGGCGACGAGATCGGCGTCGACCTGCTCCTGCTCGGCGCGCCGCCGCCGGCGGCGAGTCGAGAAGAGGGCGACCGCTCGCTCGAGGAGATGGAGCGCCGCCACATCGAGCAGATGCTCGAGCGCACCGGCGGCCGCGTCTACGGCACGGGCGGCGCCGCCGAGCGCCTCGGCCTCCCGCCGAGCACGCTGCGCAGCCGGATGAGCAAGCTCGGGATCGCCGGCGCGCGCGAATTCCGGAAGCGCGGCGGAGCGGGGTGATCAAGGGCGAAGCGAGGAGTTCCGAGATGGTCGTAACGCGCGGCTGCCTGACGATCGGCTGCATCCTGTTCGCTTGCGGCTCGGCGGTTCCGCAGCAGACCGTGCGGGTGAGCAAGAACTCGAACGGCGCGCAAGGGAGGGGAAACAGCTACGGCTGGCAGATTTCCGCGGACGGCCGATTCGTCGTCTTCCAGAGTTACGCGGACAATCTCGTGACGAAAGACTGGAACGGCCGCGAGGACGTCTTCGTCCATGATCGCCTCGCACGATCGACCGAGAGAGTCAGCGTCGATTCGAACGGCGTTGAGGCGGACAACGACAGCTATTCCGGGCCCATCTCCGCCGACGGACGCTTCGTCGCCTTCTTCAGCTGGGCGAACAATCTGGTCGTCGGCGACACGAACGGCACAGGTGACATCTTCGTCCACGACCGCGCCACGGGAACGACCGAACTGATCAGCTTGAACCAATCGGGCGGTTCCGCGAACGGGCCGAGCTTCGCATCGTCGATCTCAGCGGACGGTCGCTACGTGGCGTTCGACAGCCTTGCCTCGGATCTCGTATCAAGTGACACGAACAACACCTACGACGTATTCGTCCGCGATCGCCAACTCGGCGTCACCGAACTCGTGAGCGTCGATTCTCTCGGAATTCAGGGCAACTACGGGTCGGCCTGGCCCGCGCTGTCCGCAGACGGGACGATCGTCGCGTTCTTCAGCGAGTCGACCAATTTGATCGCGAGCGATACGAACCACGTCGACGACGTTTTCGTGCACGACCGTTCGAGCGGCGTCACCGAACGAGTCAGCATCGATTCGAGCGGCGCCGAGGCGAACGGCATCTCGAACTATCCCACGATCTCGGCGGACGGACTGGTCGTCTCCTTCGAGAGTTCGGCGACGAACCTCACCACCAACGACAGCAATTCCCTCCGCGACGTCTTCGTGCACGATCGTGCTTCGGGCGCAACTGAGTGCATGAGCCTGAACTCCTCGGGCGCGACGGGGAATGACGAAAGTCGCGCCCAGGCCGCAGTCTCTGCGGACGGACGCTTCGTCGCCTTCGTGAGCCACGCCTCGGATCTCGTGTCGAACGACACGAACAACGCGGAGGATGTGTTCGTGCGCGATCGCACCGCGGGAACGCTCGAGCGCGCCTCGGTCGATTCCGCGGGAACCGAAGCCAATCAGGGCTCCGGCGGTGTGGCGATCTCGGGCAATGGAGAGAGCGTCGTGTTCTTCGGTGGTTCGACGAACCTCGTCGCGAACGACACCAACAATTGCGGAGACGTTTTCGTTCACGACCGCTGCGACGCGCTCTGGGTCGAGTACGGAACCGGCTTTCCCGGAACGTCAGGCGTCCCCGGCTTCACCGCGCAGGCTGACCCGATTCTTGGCTCGACGCTCACGCTCGACCTTGCGAATTCCTGCGGCGCTTCCACGATCGGCCTGCTGTTCCTCGGTTTCCAACGCATCGACGTTGCCACTCCGTTGGGAGGCGACCTGCTCGTCGATCCCGTGATCACGTCGGTACTCGCGCTCCCCGCCAACGGCACGACGATCTCCAGCACCCTCCCGAACAACCCCGCGCTCTGCGGCTTCACGATCGACCTGCAGACACTCGAACTCGATCCAGGCGCCGCGAAGGGCGTCTCCTTCACCCGAGGACTTGAACTCATCCTCGGCCACTGACCCCGGCGCGCAGACGCGGGCGATGGCGCAGACGCGTCGCTCGTCAGGAGCCGGAAGGCGTCGCCGCGGCGCCCGCCGCGTGCTTCGCGACGTCGCGCTCGACCTGCTCGCGCACGGCACCGTAGCTGGCGACGAGCTTCTTGAAGTCGCCCCGCGAGACGGCGAGGACGTCGACGGCCGTCAGCGCGCGCACCGTTGCGTTTCTCGGCGCGTCGTGCAGCAGCGCGGCCTCGCCAAACCTCTCGCCGGGACCCTTCTCGCCGAGCTTCGTCTCGGCGCCCGCCGCGCCATCCGTGCGCACGATCTCCACGCGGCCGCGCTGGATGACGTAGAAGGAGTCGCCGCGCTCGCCCTGCGTGATGATCGGATCACCCGGCCGGAAGTGCGCCACCGCGAGCGCCTCGGTGCGGCGCGTCTCGAACTTGGTCAAGTCCCGCGGGAAAATCAGGTCGAGCGCCCAGTCCAGTCCGACGCGCACCTTGCTGACGAAGCTCGGCAGCTTCGACCAGTAAACGGCGCGCCACATCATCCAGGCGATCACGCCGGAGAACTTCCACCCGAACACCTGCGCGACGCCGCAGTGGTGGCCGACGACGGCGAGCTGGCCGAGGCACTTGAATTGGAACGGCTGCGGCGCGCCGCCGCGGATCGCGGCGAGGACGTTGCGCGCGAGCGCGCGCCCCTGGCGGATCGCGTACTGCGCGGTCGGCGGGCAGGTCGCGCCGGTCACGCGGTCGGGCACCGCCGCCATGTCGCCCATCGCCCAGACGTCGCTCGTCCCCTTCACGCGCATGCAGTCGTCAGTGACGACGCGCCCGCCCTCCTGCGGAAACTCGCCGTTCGCGATCAGCGGGTGGGGCGCGTTGCCGATGGTGCAGATCAGCGTGCCGCAGCCGACGAAGCGCTGGTCGGAGAGCTTCACGCCGTCGGCGGTCGCCTCGACGCTCTTCAAGTTGGTGAGGATCTCGACGCCGCGCCCGGCGAGCGTGCGCTGCGCGAAGTCGCCGAGCGACGCCGGCAGCTCGTTCAGGATGCGCTCGCGCGAGTGCACGAGGATCATGCGGTGGCCGGTGCGCTGCGCGTTGGGATAGAAGGGCAGCACGCGCCGGATCAGGTCGTGGATCTCGGCCGCCGTCTCGACGCCGCTGAAGCCGCCGCCCACCGTGACGAAGGTGAGCAGGTGCTTGCGGCGCGCCTCGTCCGGCTCGAGATCGGCCTGTTCCAGGCGGGAGAGCACCTGGTTGCGCAGGTGGAACGCGTCGCCGAGCGTCTTGATCGGGAGCGCGTGCTGGCTCATCCCCGGCACGCGCGAGAGGTCGACGATCTGCCCGAGCGCGAGCACGAGGTGGTCGTAGGGCAGGGTCAGCTCGCGCCGCCCGTCGGCGCCGATCAGCCGCACCGACTTCGCCTTCGCGTCGATCGCTTCGACACGAGCACAGTGGAAGATCATCCCGGCGCAGAGCTGGCGCACCGGATTGACGATGTGCGTCGGCTCGATCCCGCCCGCCACCACCTCGGGCAGCATCGGCTGGAAAACGCAGTAGTTCTCGTCGCTGACCAGGTGGACGTCGATCCCGGTCGCGCCGAGGCGCCTCAGGAGCTTCCCGAACTCGAGCGCGGCGCCGATGCCGGCGAAGCCGCCCCCCAGGATCACCACCTGCACGCGCTGGCCGGTCGCACCTTCCATCTTCGCCCCCTGCCGTCCGCAGGCGCAGACCGGAGCACATTGGATCAATCGGCGGCCGAGAGCAACCCGCGCGCGGAATCGCACGGCGGAAACGGACGGATACCTCCCGCCTCCGCCGCCCTACCGCTACTTTGTTCGCCCCCCGATTCGTGAAGCAGAAGCATCGCCTGCGAAGTCCAGCCGTCCGATCCGGCCGCCGCAGCGTCGAACTTTCCCTCGAGGTACCTCATGTCCCGCGGTTCCAATCCAGTTTTCGCGTCGCTCCTCTCCATCTCCCTGCTCCTCGCCGGCTGCGGCGGCGGCGGAGGCTCCGACAGCACCGGCGGCGTCGGCTCGCTGACGGTCACGCTCACGGATTCGCCCGCGCACGACGTCTCGCGCTTCACCGTCGACATCACCGCCATCACGCTCACCAGCACCGAGGCAAGCGTGGTGGATGGCCTCCAGCACGCCATCACGGTCGACCTCGCGACGCTCACCCGCTTCTCGCAGGTGCTCTCGATCCAGGCGATCAACGGCGGCCACTACACCTCCGCGAGCATCACCTTCGACTTCACGAACTCGAGCTGCTTCCTGGTCGACCAGACGACGGAAGCGACGCTGCTCGACGACGACGGCGCGCCGCTCGCGGGCACCGTCACGCTCCCGATCGACCTCTCCGCGACGCCGATCCTCGTCTCGGACGGCGGTCGCTACGAGTTCGAGCTCGACTTCGATCTCGACCAGGCGCTCACGATCGACCCGATCGCCAACTCGGTGAGCGTCGCCCCCGCGGTCGTGATCCGGACCAACCGGACCGACGCGCACGTGAACGTCGCCATGGGCGAGCTCACCGGCGTCGACGTCGTCGGCGGCTTTGCCACCATGGATCTCCAGACGCCCTCGAAGTTCTTTCTCGGCGCGGCGGGCCTCCAATTCAGCAACTCGACGATCTTCCAGGTCGACGGCGTGCCGGCGGTCGGCAACACCGGCGTGCAACTGCTCCCAGCAAAGGTGGGGAAGTGGGTCCAGGCCTTCGTCGCGGTGAACCCGGCGAACGGCACGAGCACGATCGCCTACGTCGAGGTCGGGACCGGGACGTGGAACGGCGGGCAGGCGCTGATCGAGGGCGTGATCGTCGATCGCGGCGACTCGGGTCCCAACAAGCTGTTCACGGTGCACGGCCGCAGCAGCAGTTTCGACCACTCGACGGAGCTGTTCAACACCGACTTCCAGGTGACGATGAAGCCGGGCGGCGCGGGCGTCGGGACGCGCGTGGTGCGCGACACGTCGTCGTCCACGTTCTTCACGCTCGATTCGCTCAACATCGGCCAGCGCGTGCAGGTGTTCGGGACGCTGACCGGCACCATCATGGACGCGACGGCCACCACGGCGATCGTGCGCGCCGAGCCGACCTCCCTCTTCGCCTTCGCCAACTCGGCGCCGAGCGGGGGCAATCTCCAGGTCGACCTGGTCGTCGCCGCTCCGCTCGCCCGTGTCGAAGAGATCGGAGTGGTGACGGTCTCGACGCCCTTCGCGTGGGGCGCCGACAACTCGGTCGCACGCGACGCCAACTTCTTCGACGTCAACGTCGGCTCGCTCGGCAACAGCCTCGGCATCGGGCTCGGCGATCCAGTCCGGATGGACGTCTACTTCTCGAACGTGGACGAGGCCAGTTTCGACGCCACCGCGCTCACGCTCGCGAAGCTCTCCGACACCTCGCGCCTGCTGTCGTTGCGCGACCGCGACCTCGGCATGACGCTCGACACGCAGGTGAACGGCGCGCAGATCGTGTTCACGGTGACCGGCACGCCCGGCACCGACGAGCGCGCCGCGCTCGACCTCGGGCTGCTCGGTTTCGTGAACCTGCCCGACCCGTCGACCGTCAACGTCGGTCCGGGCGCGAGCGCGGTCTTCTACTGCCTCCAGGACGCGACGGCCGGTACGGTGAAGGCGTTCCCGACGTACGGCACCTTCGTGACGGCGTTCGAGGCCGCGCTCACGGGCGGCTCGACCGTGAAGAACTTCGTCGCGGCCGGCTCCTTCGACGTCGGCAGCAGCGCGCTCAGCGCGACGACGGTCACGGCGATCGTGAAGTAGCGGGCTGCGCCCCCCAGGATTTCCCGGGAGGCCCGCACCCCGCCGAGGCGGCGCCGGCCTCCCGATTTTTTTCCTGCTCGGACCGGCGGCGGATTCACGATGGACGAGCGAGAAGCGCGGGCGTCCTGCCCGCGGAGGAGGGAGGCATGGCCCGTCGTACGTCCGTCGTTTCGTTCCGACTGCTCGCCGGCTTTGCCGGGTTCGCCGCGCTGCTCGCCGCAGCCGGCTGCGGCGGCAGCTCGGGCGGCCATACCGACCCGGTCTCGGTCGTCACCGCCTCGATCGGCGACTCCCCCTCTTCCGACGTCACCTCGCTCACTGTGGTCGTGAGCGCGCTCACGATCACGGCGCAGGGCGGCATCCCGGTCAGCATGCTCGACGCGCCGGCGACCATCGACCTCGCGGGGCTCTCCGACGTCTCGCAGGTGCTGAAGCTGCGCGAGGTCGCGCCCGCCGTCTACGACGCCGCCTCGATCACGCTCGACTTCACGACGTCGCAGTGCTTCCTCAGGGGCAAGACGACCGCGGCGACGCTCCTCGACTCGGCGGGGCTGCCGCTCACCGGCACGCGCACGATCACGCTCGATCTGTCGACGGCGCCGCTGACCGCTCTCAAGCTCAACCACCATTCGATCGACTTCGACGTCGGCCTCGACCAGTCGCTGATCGTCGACCTCGTCGCCAACTCGGCCACGTTCGAGCCGTCGGTCACGGCCCACGTCGACCGTGACGACGGGCGCCCGCTGCTCGTGTTCGGCCACACGATCACGGTCACGCCGGTCTCGATGTTCTCCGCCATCGAGCTCGGGACGCTCGCGCTCGAATCGCTCGGCACGACGCTCCTCCTCTTCGACAACGCCACCGTCTTCCAGATCGACGGCGTGGGGTTCACGGGGGCGGCGGGCGTCGCGGCGCTCGCGGCCATGCCGACCGGCACCTCGATGCGCGCTCTCGGCGGGCTCGAGCCCGGCGCCGCCTTCCTCGCCATCGCCTACGTCGAGGCGGGACGCGGCACCTTCGACGGCGGCGAGGACATCGTCGACGGCTTCGTGCTCGACCGCCCGCTGATCCCGGGCAGCGACGGCCCCTTCGTCGTGTTCGGCTCGAGCCGCAACGCCGCCGGCACGACCTTCCAGTTCAACCAGACCTTCACGATCAACGGCAGCTTCGGCAGCGCGGAGGTAATCCGCGCCGGCGACGTGATCCCGCGCACGCTCGACACGGTCAACGTCGGCCAGCACATCACGGCGTTCGGCGCGCTCACTGGCACGACGCTCGACGCGACGGCCACCGGCTCGGTCTTCCGCGAGCTCCCGACGCCCTTCACCGGGCTGGCGGTCGACGCCCCGATCGGGCCGATCCTCACGCTCGACATCCTGAAGATCGGACCGCTCGATCCGTCCGTCTTCGTCTTCGCCGACGCCGGCACCGCACCCGCCACCGATCCGCACGCCTACACGATCGACATCGGGACGCTCGGCGACGGGCTCACGATCGGGACCGGGACGCCGCTGCGGGTCTTCGCCTTCGTCGCGGCCGTCGACGACGCCAACCACGACGCGACCGCCGTCGCGCTCGCCGACCTGACCGGCGCGCCGACGCTCCTCACCCTGCACGACCGGGCGCTCGGCTTCACGGTCGCGACCGTCGCCGCGAGCTCCGCGATCACCTTCACGATCACCGGCGTCGAGGGGACCGACGAGCAGGCGACGCTCGAGACGGAGCTCGGCGGCGAGCAGCCGCTCCCGCTCGCGCCCGACCCGCAGATCGTCGGCGCCGCCGGCGACCTCACTCTCACGCTCGTCCACCTCGCCACCGGCACGAGCGAGAGCTTCCCCCTCTTCGACGACTATGTCGCGGCGCTCGCCGCCGCGCTCGCCGGGATCGAAACGGTCCGCGACGTGGTCGCGTTCGGCGACCACGACGTCCTGACCAACACGCTCACCGCGACGAGCGTGACGATCGTCCTGCAGTAGCCCCCCTCCCGGGCGGCCCGCCGCCCCCGTTTTTTCGAGGGAACTGCCCGCCCGCCCACGGCGTGCTCGCCGCCTCGCGCGCGACGGTCCTTCTGCCCGTATCGTCCCGCGCCTCTCGATCGGGAAGCGAAGGAGCCGTCGATGGGCTGGAGCGGGTGGAGGCGGGCGGCGCTGCCGTCCGCGGTGATCTTCGTCGGACTCGCGCGCGCGCCCGCACAGGAGCCTGCGCCCGCGGCGCCCAAGCAGGAGGCTCCTCCTCCCGCGCCCACGGCGCCCGCGGCGGCTGCGCCGAGCGCGGCCGAGTGGCACGACGCCGCGGCGGTGCAGCGCGCGCTGCAGGAGGTCGCGCGCGCGCACAAGGACTTCGCGCGCGCCGGCTCGTACGGCCGCTCGCTCTCCGGCCGCGAGCTCGGCTTCGTCGAGCTCGGCCCCGTCGACGACCCGCAGCGGACGCAGCTGCCGGCGCTCCTGATCGTCGCCGGCCTCGACGGCCAGCACCTCGTCGGCACCGAGATGGCGCTCGAGCTGCTGAAGCGCCTCTCCGACGGCTACGGCCACGAGCCCGCGATCACGAAGCTGCTCGACGAACACGTCGTGTACCTGATCCCGCGCGCCAACCCCGACGGCGCCGAACGCTTCTTCGATCCGATCGGCGGCGCGCGCCGCGAGGTGCGCGGCAACCTCCATCCCGTCGACGACGACCGCGACGGAACGGCCGACGAGGACGGGCCCGAGGACCTGAACAAGGACGGCGTCATCACGCAGATGCGCTGGAAGGATCCGGCCGGCACCTGGATCGAGGACAAGGACGAGCCGCGCCTGCTGCGGCCGGCCGATCTGCTCAAGGGCGAGCACGGCGTCTACAAAGTGCGCACCGAAGGGCTCGATCGCGACGGCGACGGCGAATGGGCCGAGGACGGGCCGGGCGACGTGGTCCCCGACCGCAACTTCCCGCAGCGCTGGCCCGAGCACGACCCGACCGCCGGCCGCGTGCCGATGTCGGAGCCGGAGGCGGCGGCGCTCGGGCAGTTCATGTGGGACCGGCCCGCCATCGCGCTGGTCGTCGTCTTCGGGCTGCACGACCACCTCTCCGTCGACGCGAAAGCCGACACCACCCCTGACGCGGGCGGCGGTGGCGCGGGCGGCGGCGGCGGCGGATTCCGGTCCGCGCGCACCATGCCGACCGGGATCGTGAAGGACGACCTGCCGCTCTGGACCGAGCTCGCGAGGCGCTATCGCGAGGCGACCGGCGTCACGAGCAAGCCGCCGCTCACCGACGACGACGGCTCGTTCTGGAGCTGGACCTACTTCCAGCTCGGCCTCCCTTCGCTCTGCATGCACGTCTGGTCGCCGCCGCTCGACGTCGGGGCGCCGCCGAAGGACGGCGAGCCGAAGAAGGAGGGCGAAGAGAAGAAGGACGGCGAGGCGAAGAAGGAGGGCGGCGACGCGGCCGCGAAGGCGCCCGAGGCGGCGCCGGCGGCGCCTCCCGCGACGCCTCCGCAAGAGACGCCGCCGCCAGGCGGCGCACCACCGGCCGGCGGTGGCGGACGACGCGGCGGCGGTGGCGGCGGCGGACGGCGCGGCGGAGCCGGCGGCGGACCGGGCGGAGCGGGCGACGCGAAGCCGGCCGAGAAGCCGACCGTCGATCCCGACGAGAAGAAGGTCCTCCTCTGGAACGACCAGAAGGTGGGCGGCGCCGCGTTCGTGCCGTGGACGAAGGTCCAGCACCCCACGCTCGGCGAGGTCGAGGTGGGCGGCTGGAAGCCGTACGTGCGCGTGAATCCGCCGCTGCCCGACGTCGCGGAGCTCGCGAAGAAGCACGTCGACTACGTGCTGAAGCTCGGCGAGCTCTTCGCGCAGGTCAAGCTGACCGAGATCAAGGTCGAGAACCTCGGCGGCGGCCTCTTCCGCGTGAAGACCACCGTCGTGAACGACGGCTGGCTGCCGACCGTGACGGCGATGGGCGAGCGCGGCCGGCGTGCGCGCCCGACGCGGCTCGACCTCGACCTCGGCAAGGCGACGCTGGTGCAGGGCGAGCTGCGCCACACCTGGTCGCGCATCGAGGGCGGCGGCGCGCGCCGGGAGGTGCAGTGGCTGGTCGCGGCGCCGAACGGCGGCGACGTGACGCTCAAGCTCTGGTCGGAACGGGCGGGCGACGACGAGCGCCCCGTCCCGCTGCGCTGAAACGGGAGACGCGTCCATGCACCCGACGAAACTCGCCGCGCTCCCGCTCGCCGCACTGCTGCTCGCGGCCGCCGCCGCGCCGGCGCCCGCGCAGACCAAGGCGACCCACAAGGTCGAGATCGCCTGGAACCGCTTCTACGACTACCCCGAGCTGCTCGAGCTCTGCCGCCGCATCCAGGCCGGCTGGCCGCAGTTCGTGCAGATGACCACGATCGGCAAGTCGATCGAGGGGCGCGACCTCGTCGTACTGACGGTGATGAACCCGGCCACCGGCCCCGAAGCGGGCAAGTGCGCCATGTGGATCGACGGGAACGTGCACGGCAACGAGGTGCAGGGGAGCGAGGCGTCGCTCTACGCGATCTGGTACCTGCTCGACCACTACGGCGAGGTGGCCGAGGCGACGAAACTGATCGACGAGCGCGTCTTCTACGTCCTCCCCTCCCAGAACCCCGACGGCCGCGCGTGGTGGTTCGAGCACGCCAACAACGCCTCGAGCTCGCGCAGCGGCACGCGCCCGACCGACAACGACGGCGACGGCCTCTTCGACGAGGACGGCGCCGACGACCTGAACGGCGACGGCCATATCGGATACATGCGCAAGCAGCTGCCGGGCGAAGGCGACTACCGGCTCGACCCCGACGACCGCAACGTGCTGATCCGCGTGCCGCCCGGCAAGAAGGGCGACTGGATCCTGCTCGGCGAGGAGGGGATCGACAACGACGGCGACGGCCGGATCAACGAGGACGGCCCCGGCGGTTACGACATGAACCGCAACTGGCCGGCGGGCTGGATGCCCAACTTCATCCAGTCCGGCGCGGGCGAATGGCCGCTCTGCTTCCCCGAAGTCAAGGCGGTCGCGAGCTTCATCCTCGCCCACCCCAACATCGCGGCGGTGCAGTCCTTCCACAACAACGGCGGGATGATCCTGCGCGGGCCGGGCTTCGAGGGCTACGGCGAGTACCCGGCGGCCGACGTGCGCGCCTACGACGAGATCGGCCGCGCCGGCCAGAACATCCTCCCCTTCTACCGGTACATGGTGATCTGGCGCGACCTCTACACCGTCTACGGCGGCTTCGTGACGTGGACCTACGAGGGGCTCGGGATCCTCAGCTTCACCAACGAGTTGTGGAACAGCGGCCAGTACTTCCAGAAGCAGGACGGCGCGCCGACCGGCGACGAGAGCGAGCGCTTCTTCAACGAGAAGCTGCTGCTCGGCGACCTCACCACGCCATTCGCGCCCTTCAAGCATCCGCTCTACGGCGACGTCGAGATCGGCGGCGACAAGAAGATGACCGGCCGCGTGCCGCCGAGCTTCATGATCGAGGAGATGCTCCATCGCAACGCGGCGTTCTGCTGGTTCCACGCCGCCTCGATGCCGAAGACCGCGCTCAAGAAGACCGAGTCGACCCGGATCGCCGACGGCGTCTTCGCGCTGACCGTCACCGTCGCGAACGAGGGACTCATCCCGACGCGCTCCGCGCTCGCCCAGCAGAAGCGCGAAGGCCGGCCCGACCTCCTGAGCGTCGCCGGCGACGGCCTCACCGTCGTCTCCGCCGCTTACCCCTCCGACCGCTTCCGCCCCGAGCGCGACGAGCCGATCGACACCAAGTCGCCGGCGAAGCTGCGCCTCGAGCAGGGCATCCCCGGCCGCGGCGAGGTGAAGGTCCGCTTCATCGTGCGCGGCCAGGGGACGGCGAAGGTGGTCTTCGACGCGGAGAAGGGCGGCCACGCGGAGGCGACGGTCGAACTGAAGTGAACGTCGCGTCCGGCCGCCGCCGCGCGGCGCCGTTCACTCCGCCAGCACGGAGTGGACGTACTGCACCGCCACCGAGCCCTCGCCGACCGCGGAGGCGACGCGCTTCACGCTGCCGCTGCGGACGTCGCCGACGGCGAAGACGCCCGGCGCGCTGGTCTCGAGCGGATAGGGCGGGCGTGCCAGCGGCCAGCCGGCGGCGGCGAGCGTCTCGGGGGTCAGGTCGGTGCCGGTCAGGACGAAGTTGTGTTCGTCGAGCTCGAGGCAGCCGACCAGGAACTCGGTGTTGGGCGTCGCGCCGGTCATGAGGAAGAGATGGCACACGTCGCGCGTCTCGGCGGCGCGCGTCAACGTGTTGCGCCACGTGATGCGCTTCAGGCAGTCGGTCCCGTCGATCTCCTCGATCTGCGTGTGCGTGCGCAGCGTGATGTTCGGGCTCGATTCGATGCGCGCGATCAGGTAGCGCGACATCGTGTCGGTCAGCCCCTCGCCGCGCACCAGCATGTGGACGTGCTTCGCGCGCGTTGCGAGGAAGACCGCCGCCTGCCCGGCCGAGTTGCCGGCGCCGACGACCGCGACCTCCTGCTGCGTGCAGAGCTGCGCCTCGACGTGGGTCGCGCCGAAATAGACGCCGAGCCCGATGAACTGCGCGAGGCGCACGCAGGCCGGCTTCCGGTAGTTGGCGCCCGTCGCGATGATCAGCGTGCGCGAGTGCACGCGCTTGCCGTCGGCGAGCTCGATCGTGAACGGCCGCGAATCGCACGAGAGCTTGCGCACCCGCGTCGCCAGCGCCACGCGCGCGCCGAACTTTTCTGCCTGCACGAAGGCGCTCTGCGCCAGCTCCTGGCCCGAGATGCCGTTCGGGAAGCCGAGGTAGTTCTCGATGCGGGAGCTCGAACCGGCCTGGCCGCCCGGCGCGTCCCCCTCGATCACCAGGACGTCGAGCCCCTCGGAGGCGCCGTAGACGGCGGCGGCCAGCCCGGCCGGACCGGCGCCGACCACGATCAGGTCGTGGACGTCCTTCCCGCTCAGCACCGGATTGAAGCCGAGCGCGTCGGCGACCTCGGCGTTGCTCGGGTTGCGCAGCGCGGGCGGCTCGGAGCGCAGCAGCACCGGGATGTCGGCGACGCCGACGTGGAACTGGTCGAGCAGCGCCTGCACGCTCGGGTCGCCGTCGACGTCGAGGTAGGAGAAGGGATGCCCGCTGCGCGTGATGAACTCGCGCAGCCGCAGCGTGTCGGCCGAGTGGTTCGAGCCGACCAGCACGACGTCGCCGAGGCTGCGCGCGACGATCTGCGCGCGCCGCTGCAGGAAGGTCCGGAGGAAGAGCTCGCCGAGCTCGACGTCGGAGTCGACGACGCGGCGCAGCGCGGCGCGGTCGAGCTCGAGCAGCTCGCCGTCGCCGCTGGCGCGCACGCGCATCAGGCTCCGCGCGCCGGAGAGCATCGGCGTCTCGCCAGTGAACTGGCCCGGCCCGAGCGAGACGACGAGCGCCTCGCCGCCCCACGCCGGGTTCAGGATCTCGATGTGGCCCGCGAGCACGACGAAGATGCCGACGCTCGTGTCGCCCACGTCGGAGAGGAGCTCGCCCGCGCGGACGGCGCGCCGCTTCCCGAGCACGGCGAGGCGCTCGATCGCCGCGGCGTCGAGCTTGGGGAACAGCGCCACCCGCTGCGCGTGGGTGAGCGACGCGGCGATCGGGATGGACGGCGGGCGCGACATGGGAGAACTCCTGAACGCGGATCCGCTCCTCGGAGCGGAACGGCGACTTTACGCCGCGGGGCGCAGCCGCTTAGCTCGCGGCCCCCTGATCCGCTCCCACCTGGAAACCGCTTGAAGTTCGTCCTCCTCCCGCCGTCCCGGATGGCGCTCCGGGCGTGGACGGCCGTCGTCCTGTGCGCGTGCGCTGCACCGCTGCACGCCCAGAAGACCCCGCCGCCCCCCTCGCCGCAGGAGCTGCGCAAGCAGCGCCTCTTCGCGTTGGCGCGCGACGCCACCGACTGGAACGACAAGACGCGCCTCGCGGCGTGGGAGGAGCTGCTCCGCTTCGGCGACGACGGCGTCGCGAAGCTGAAGACGATCGTCACGGCGAAGCTCGACCACGACCGGCGCGCGCTCGAGGAGTGGGTGAAGCCCCACCAGGCGATGGTGCGCAAACGCTACGACGACGCGCTGGTGGCCCGCCGCAAGGACGCGCTCGACTGCATCTTCGACCCGGCGCGCTACCCGGCGGAGAACCACGGCGCAGTCGGCCAGCCCGAGGTCGACCGGCTCGTCGCGCGGGTGCGCGAGGCGTGGGAGCGGCCGGCCGTCTTCGCGCGCAGCCTCGCGCCCGACCTCGACACGCTGGCGCGCGCCATGGAGGAGAACCTGGTCTACCTCGAAGCGGCCGGCGGCGCGGCGCCGGAGATGCCGACGATCGACCGCTGGCTCGCGCGCTTCGACGCGTTCTTGGCGCGTGAAAAGGTCGGCATCCCGCCGTCGCAGGTCGAGTGGAACGAGGCGGTCCGGAAGTACGACGCCGAAGAGGTGCTCACCTCCGCCGACGAGGAGGAGCGCGCCTGCATGCTCGTCACCAACGACTACCGCGAGATGATGGGCGTGCGCCTGCTCGAGATCGACGAGCGGCTGGTCCGCGCCGCGCGCAAGCACTCCGAGGAGATGTCGCTCCTCCATTACTTCGAGCACGGCTCGCCGGTCGCCGCCAACGCGACCTTCGGGATGCGCTGCGCGCGCGAGGGGTACGGCGGCGCGAGCGGCGAGAACATCGCGTGGGGCATGGGGCGCGGCCGCTCGGCGTTCCAGTGCTGGTACGGCTCGTCGGGCCACCACCGCAACATGCTCGGCAACCACGGGCAGATCGGCGTCGGCCGTTACGACGACCTCTGGACCGAGAACTTCGGCGGCAGCTCGAGCCTGCGCGGCCGGACCATCACCGACCCCCAGATCCTCTACCTCGGCAAGCGGAAGGCCCTCGATCCCGCGAGCGCCGAGAGCGAGGTCGCGCTCGCAACCTGGTGCCGCTCCGAGAAGCTCGACGACCTGGCGCAGGCGCACGCACGCGCCGCCCTCGTCCTCGACCCGGAGAACGAGAAGGCGCACGCCCTCCTCGGGGAGACGAAGCGCGACGGGAAGTGGGTTCCCGCTCCCAAGCCGGAGAAGCACGGGGACCGCTGAGCCACGTCGTGACAAGAGCGCCACTGCGGGCGTAACCTCTCGCGCCCGGTCCGTCCACGCCGATCCGCTGGAGGCCCCCCCGTGACCCGATCTGCGCTCGTCGTCCTGCCCCTCCTCGCCCTTGCCGCCTCCTCGGCGTCCCTGCGCGCGCAGCAGCAGCTCCTTGCGGTCGACGGCGAGGTCGACGCCGACCGCGCGGCCTTCGTGGCAGCGCTCGGCGACGTGAACAACGACGGCAAGCCCGACTTCGTGGTCGGCGCCCCCTCGGCCGTCGTCGCCAGCGTCGCGACCGGCGCGGCCTACGTGCGCTCGGGGCTCGACGGCAGCCTGATCTACTCGATCACGGGCGACATCAAGGGCTTCGGCTCGTCGGTCGCGAAGGTCGGCGACGTCGACAACGACGGCGTGAACGACTTCGTGGTCGGCTCCCCCTTCGCGGTGAACGCCCTCGGCAGGGCGCGCGGCGCCGTGTGGGGCTTCTCCGGCAAGACCGGCGCGGTGCTCTACACGCAGTACGGACCGAAGGCCCTGTTCGGGACGATGGTCGCCGGCATCGGCGACGTGAACAGCGACGGCAAGCCCGACGTGCTGGTGGGCGTCCCGGCCGACGACGTCACGGCGAGCCGCATGTCCCTGCTGTCGGGAACCACCGGCAACGTGGTCTGGACGCTGGTCGTCGCCGACACGCGCGGCTTCGGCATCGCGGGCTGCAGCGTCGGGGACTTCAACGCCGACGGCTACGACGACGTGCTGGTCGGCGACTACCTCGCGACCAACAGCGCCGGCGACGTCGATGCCGGCGTGGCGCGCATCTACTCCGGCTTCGACAAGTCGGTCCTGCGCACCTACGAGGGCGAGGACACGACCGACGAGTTCGGCACCACCTGCGCGGTGATCGGCGACGTCGACGGCGACGGCCAGAACGACCACCTGATCGGCGCCGCGCGCGCCCCCTCGACCGGCAACTCGCTCGGCGCCGCCTACATCTATTCCGGCGCGAGCGGCGCGCTGATCCAGAAGCTCCAGGATCCGACGCTCGACGGCTACTACGCGACGCGCGTCGCCGACGCGGGCGACGTGAACGGCGACGGCAAGCGCGACTTCCTGGTCGGCTTCTCGGCCGACGACGACCGCGACGACTTCGTGAACGGCGCCTGGCTCTTCTCGGGTGCAGGCAGGATCCCGCTCTACCGCTTCGAGGGCGAGCCGACCGACACCGCGACCGTCTCGATGGTGAGCGTCGGCGACGTGAACGGCGACGGGCGCGCGGAGGTGCTGGTCGGAGCGCTCGGCAAGTACCGGCCGAAGTTCGGCGACTTCGACGGCATGGTGCGCATGTACGCGGGCGGCAAGCTCTACTTCTCGACGAACTTCCGCTCGCCGGCGGCGGGCGACACGCTCTCGCTGCAGACGGCGCAGGGCGTTGCGGGCAACATGACGCAGTCGGCGCTCGTCGAGGCGGACGGCAGCCCGATCTTCATTCCGCTGGGGCCGGCGGTCGCCTTCGCGGCGGACGGCACCAGCACGCTCGCGGGCATCGTCCCGGCCGGACTCGCCGGCCACACCTTCGTGCTGCAGGCCTTCGCGCTCGACGCCCAGGGCAAGCTGCTCAAGTCGATCCCCGAGACGATCGCCTTCCAGTAGGCGGTCGCGCGCCGCACCTCGGCGCGCGCGTCGAATCCGCGCCGAGCCCCTTGACTGTCGGGGGCGAATCGGGCTTTCTCATGCGCTTCGTCCGCACTCCGCGGACAGCGCGGAGAAGCCCCGTCCCATGTTCTCGATCCGCAATGTCGGCGCGCTGCTGCGCGGCTCGGCGACGCCGTTCCAGATCCACGTTGCGTGCTGGCTCGGCGCGCTGCTCGGCTTCACGCCGAGCATGGCGCGCGCTCCGGCGCTGGTGCTCGGGCTGTTCGCGCTGCTGGTCGTTCTGAACGCGAACCTCTTCGTCGCCGGCCTGATCGGCGGTCTCTCCCACCTCGCGTCGCTCGCGACGATGCCGGTCGCGTTCGCGCTCGGCCGCTTCCTGCTCGACGGTCCGACACGCGGCTTCTTCACGCGCGTCATCAACGCGCCGGTCGGCGCCTGGTGCGGCTTCGAGTACTACGTCTGCGCGGGCGGCCTCGTGCTGGGGCTCGTCGTCGGAATCGCCGCGGGCTTCCTCCTCTGCCTGCCGCTGAAGGCGTTCCGCGCCGCGATGGCGAAGGTCGAGTCGGGCTCGGGCTTCTACGCGCGCCACAAGGACAAGGCGCTGGTGCGCTTCCTCTCCTGGGTGCTGTTCGGATCGAAGCACAAGCTCGACACCTACTCCGACGTCGCGGCGCGCCGCGTCGGCAACCCGATCCGGATCTCCGGCGTCGTGGTCGTGGCGATCCTGATCGGCGGCGTCGTCTTCGCGCAGGGCTTCCTCCTCGGACCGCTGCTCACGCGCGAACTCAAGAGCGGCCTCGAGGCGGCGAACGGCGCGACCGTCGACGTGGCCGCCGTCGACCTCGACCTCGGGAACAGCCGCCTCGCCGTGCACGGGCTCGCGCTCTGCGACAAGCAGGCGCTCGACCACGACCTCTTCCGCGCCGCGCTCCTCGAAGGCGACCTCTCGGGCGCCGACCTGCTGCGCAAGCGCCTGAAGATCGACCGGCTCGTCGCCAAGGAGACCCGCCACGGCGCGCCGCGCGCGACGCCGGGCGTCCTCGTCACGCCGCCGACCGAGCCTTCGCCGCCGCCCGCTCCCGAGGGCGAGAGCAAGACCCTCGACGACTACGTGGCGGACGCGAGGGTCTGGCAGGAGCGGCTGAAACAGGGCCGGGAGTGGCTGGAGAAGCTGAAGAGCCGCCCGCGCGACCCGGCGGGCGCGCCGTCCGACGACGCGACGTTGAAGGAGCGCCTCGAAAAGGAGGTCGCGGCGAAGGGGTGGCGCAACGTCGCGGCGACCCACCTGATCGAGGGGGCGCCCTCGCTGCAGATCGGCGAAGTCGTCGCGAAAGACATCCGGAGCGATTCCCTCGGAATGTCGGTCGACCTCAGGATCGAGAACCTCTCGACCGACCCCGGCCTCGTCGACGGCGCGCCGCGCGTGACGATCCGGACGCAGGGCGGCGCCTGCGCGATCGACGCTTCGCTCGGCAGCGAGGCGCGCGTGCCGGGCCGGAGCTTCCTCGACGTCAAGCTCGCCGGGCTCGCGACCGACGACGTCGTCGGGAGGTTCGCAGGCAAGCTCGGCCACGCGCCCGCCCACGGCGGCACGCTCGACGCCGGCTTCCGCCTCGGCTGGGGGAAGGGCGAGGCCGCCGCCTTCGACAACCCGCTGAACGTCGTCCTGAAGAACACGACGATCGAGCTGCCGAAGCTCGGCGCGACGGCCGTGAAGGAGATCGCCGTCCCGATCTCGCTCAAGGGTCCGCTCGACCATCCGCGCGTGAGCGTCGACCTGAAGGCGTTCGCCGACAACCTCGCGAAAGCGGGCGCCGGCGAGCTCGCCAACCAGCTGAAGAACGAGCTGGCCGCGAAGGGCGAGGCGCTGAAGAAGAAGGCGACCGGGAGCGTCAAGGACCTCAACCCGCTCGGCAAGAAGAAGGTCGACCCGAAGGACGCGAAGAAGCCCTCCGACGTGAAGCCCGCCGACCCCAAGCCGGACGCGACCAAGCCGGCGGGAGGCAAGCCCACCGACGACTGATGCCCGCGGCGGGGAGCCCGCGCGTACGATCCGCGCGCTTCGCGCCGGCGCAGGACGCGACGCTCGAGCGCGCGCTCGACACGCGCAGCGACAAGGCGCGCCGCGTCGTGCGTCTCGTGCTGCGCATGCTCGACGCGATGCAGGGCGACCTGCAGGAGCTCGACCGATGAACGCGACGCGCCTCACGCGCGACGAAGGCTGGCGCCTCCTCTGCGAGTGGACGCCGGGCGAGGCGCTGCGCAGGCACGCGCGCGCCGTCGAGGTGGTGATGCGCGCCGCCGCCGGCCGCTACGGCGGCGCGAGCGGAGCCGGTGACGCCGGCAGCGCGGCCGAAGCCGCCGCACTCGTCGAGCTCTTCGGCCTCGCCGGCATGCTCCACGACGCCGACTACGAGCAGTGGCCGCAGGAGCATCCCCATCGGATCGTCACCTGGCTGCGCGAGCGCGGCGAGCCCGAGCTCGCCCACGCGATCAGCGCGCACTACACCAAGTGGAATGTCCCTTACGAGAGCGCGCTCGACAAGGCGCTGCTCGCGTGCGACGAGCTCACTGGCTTCGTCGGCGCCTGCTGTCTCGTGCGGCCCGGCGGCATCACGACGCTCGAGCCGAAGAGCGTGCTGAAGAAGCTGAAGGACAAGGGCTTCGCGGCAAAGGTGGAGCGCGAGGAGATCGAGGCGGGGGTGAAGTTGCTCGGGGTCGAGATGGGCGAGCACGTGGGGTTCGTGATCGAGGCGTTGAAGCCGTTTGGGGGCGAGCTGGGGCTGGTGAAGTAGGATGCCGTGCCATGACTCCTGATCTCGTCGACGTCGTTTCGGTGCGTCCGCTCGGTGGAATGCGTTTGCGTCTGAAGTTCGACGACGGCGCTTCCGGCGAAGTCGACCTCGCCCGCTGGCTTCCTCGCAAGGGCGTCTTCCGGCCCCTCTTCGCACCCGCCTACTTCCGCCGGGTCCGCGTCGAGCGCGACACCGGGACGATCGGGTGGCCGAACGACGCCGACGTCGATCCCGTCGTGCTCTACCACTGGACGACGGGGAAGCCGCTCCCCAAGTGGGCCGGACCGCTCGACGACGGCTGCCCGAGCTGCACGGAGCGTCGCGCGACGCCGTCGCGCGCGCGCCGCAGAGCGACGAGGCGCCCGTCGTCCTCCCCCTCACGTTCACGTTCACGCGCGACGCGAACCCGCTAAGGCAAGGGTCTCGCGTCAGTCCCCAATCGTCGCGTCGAGTCCCGGCGTGAACGACACGCCCTTCGCCGCCCACGGGTCGATTTCGAGGGCCTGCAGATACAGATGGAGTCCCGGCAGTTCGCCGTCCGTCGGGACGGTGAACGAGATCTCGCCTCCGAGCGGCGTCAGCGGAAGGAAAAGACTCGTGAACGGATCGACGAGCAGCGTCCCTCCGAGCGACGTCGGGAGCGACGCACTGGCGAAGCCGACGAAGACCACGCTCGCGGCGTAGAGGCCCGACGAATTGCCGACCTGCACGGAGACACGAGTGGAGCGGCGCGGAGGCGCATCGAGCGTGATCGTCGGCGTGCCGAACCGGCCATCGAAGCCGGTTCCGAAGTTGGTCCAGGTCGCGGGGATATCGCCGAGATCTCGCTGCAGCACGTCGCTGGTCGAGAAATAGAGCGCCCGCCGGCCATCCGCCGAGAGTTTCGAAACTGCGGAGCCGAAATGGAGCTCTCGTCCGTCCATGCGGAGGGTGACGCGCAACGCAGCACCCGAGTCGCGATCGAAGACGAAGCCGTCGAGAACTCCGTTGGTGTCGTCTCCAGAGGCGTCCGCGATCGATTGGAACGCGATTCGGCGAGCATCGTCGGACATGCCGACTGGAGTCTGGTCGTTCACGAGCTCCCGCATGCCGGCGCCGAGGGTGACTCGCTCAATCGTGCCGAGCTGGCGATCGCGCACATATCCGTCCCGCTTTCGGTTGCCGTCCGCGGCGACGAGCGGATCCACGGTGTAGAGCAGCACGAAACGCCCGTCGGGGGTCATGGACGCCGGCCATGACTGGTTCGCGAACGCGTCGCCCGCCTCGTTGCCGTCGACCTGCTCGAGCGTCCCCGTCACGAGGTCCTTGACGACGGTGTTGATGGTGTACGGGGCATGGGTCCCGATCGGGAATGCGACGGTCTTGCCGTCGGCGGTGACGCACGGTGTCCCGAGATAGGACTGTGGAAGCTGCTTGCCCGTCGAGTCGGTCGACACCATCGTGATGGCGCCCGTCGCGCGCTCCCATTCGAAGACATCCCAGCCGTTGTTGCCGTCGCCGCTGACGAGATTGGGGACCGCGCTGGTGAATACGACGAACGACCCGTCGGGCGTGACGCGCGGATAGAAGGAGTGCCGGAAGATACCGAGCTTCGCGGGCGAATGGCTTACGAGCACGGTCGTGCCGTCGACGCGGTCACGCAGGTAGACGTCCTTCCCCGAGTTGTCGGCGGCGTCGAGCTTCGCTTCGGTCGCGAAGGCGACGAACCGGCCGTCCGCCGAGATGCTCCCGTCAAATTGGAACTGAATGCCCCCGGACGAAGACTCGCTCTCGTCGTCCGCCACGTTCACGCGCTCGACCGTGCCGGAGTCGAGGTCGCGGACGAACAGGTCCTCCAGCCCGTTCGTGTCGTCGTCGACGTAGTCCGACGAGTTGCTCTTGAACAGGACGTGCAGTCCGTCGGGACTCATGTCGAGCGGCCAGCCCCCGAGCGGAGTCGTCCCGTCGCGCGTCGTCACGAGCTTCGTGTCGTCGGCGCGACTCGCAGTCGCGACGAGCGGCAGCGCGAGCAGGGGCGCGAGCACGAGGCGCATGCTCGAACGGATGCGGCGATTCATCACGCGACCTCCTCAGAACCCCGGATGGAGCGCGAGCCCCGCCGTGAACGAGATGCCATGGATTGCGGTCGCGTCGAGCTCGAGCGCCTGCAGATACAGGTCGGTCGCCGCGAGTCGCTCGTCGTGGGGGAGCCTCGCGACCAGGTCGACGCCGGAGGGCGGGACGACGACGAGCTGTGTCCACTGCGCGACTACGAGAAGGTCACCGCCCAGGCGCGTCGGGATCTGCGTCGGCTCGACGCCGAGGAACAGGAGTCCGACCGTCCATTGATCCGACGAATTCGTGAGCTTGACGTCGCACGACTGGTTCAGGAGAGGCGGTGTGGCCGCGGACAGCGCGGGAGCTCCCAGCTCCCCGTCGAGACCGGAGCCGTAGCTTTCCGAGGTCGCGGCGCGCAAAGGCCGGCGCACGAGGAACGCACACTCCCCTTGGGTCGGATGGCCATCGATCAAGTTGTCCGCGAGACTGATGAAGGCGACGCACGCTCCGTCGGCGGTAAAGCGGGATCGGAAGCTCGCATTGTTCGCGGCGCAGCCGTTCGGGTCGTTGCTCTGGCGCGTCGTCATCGCGAGCTTCCTATCGCGGACGTAGACGTCGGCGTACCAGATGTTCGTCTCCTCGTGCGGCGCGAGCGTCAGCGCGGCGCCCTCCATCAAGACGAAGCGACCGCCGTCGGAGACGCCGGTCGCGAATGTTCCGATGTCGATCTTCGCGCTGTCCGACGCCGAGATCGAACCGTCCGAATCGAGGCTCTGGATCGTGGTCGTTCCCGCGACGAGATCGCGCAGGAAGACGTCGTACGCGTAGTTGTCGTCGTCCTCAATCAGGTCGCCCTGCTGGGTCGTGAAAGCGACGAATCGACCGTCCGACGAGAGCGCGTTGCCGAATCCGTCCGCCTTGGGGTTCCCGCAACCCCACGGGATCTCTGCGCCCGTCGCATCGACGCTCGCTCGCACGATCGTTCCCGTCGAAAGATCGCGCACGAAGACGTCCGAAGCACCGTTCGTGTCGCCGGGAACGAGGTTCGACGCGGCGGTGGTGAACATCACGATCTGTCCGTCCCGACTGATGCTGCCGAACATCGCGCCCTGGTTCGCCTCCGTCCCGTCGTCCGCAGTGTCGACTCGGACGGTCGAGGCGGCGGCGACGTCGCGCACGAACAGGTCCCGGCGACCGTTGTGATCGTCCGGGATGAGATTGGTCGCATCGCTCCAGAAGAGGATCCGATTCCCGTCGCCGGAGATCGCGGCAATCCCGTTTTCGCCGTTCGCCTCCGAGCCGTCCGTCGCCACGCTGACGCGCGCCGTCGTCGCGGCGATCAGGTCGCGCAGGAAGACGTCCGTGTGGTGGTTGTCGTCGGAGTCGACGAGGTTGTTGGCGAGACTCTCGAACGCCACGCATCGTCCGTCTCCGGAAATGCGCGGACGCGAGCAGGAGTTGTTCCCCTGATTCCCGTTCGAGTCCACGCTCACGAGCACCGTCGTGCCGGCGACCACGTCGCGCAGGAGGATGTCCGCCTGATGGTTGGCGTCGCCAGGATCCAGCCCGTCCACGCCGCTCGAGAAGACGACCTTCGTTCCGTCGGCGCTGACGTCGACGAAGATCGCGATGCCCGACGTCTCGCTGCCATCGTTCGCGACGTCGACGCGGACGATCGACTGCGCATGCGCGCTGAGTTGCGCCAGGAAGAGCCCGCCGGCCGTGAGCAGCCACGAATGCGCGCGGCGATGGTGTCTGGACATCACGGAGTTCTCCTTCTCGTTTGGCGTCGCGCGCCGCGGTTCAATCGCCGATCGTCAGGTCGAGCCCCGCCGTGAACGACACGCCCTTCACCGCCCACGGGTCGACTTCGAGGACCTGCAGGTAGAGGTGGAGTCCAGGCAGATTGCCCGAGCTCGGGACCGTCGCGACGAGCGCGTTGTCCCAGGGTGAAAGCGGCACCGGGAACGTGGCAGCCGGCGCGACGAGGAGCGTGCCGCCGAGCGACGTCGGGAGCGACGCGCTCGCGAAGCCGAGGAACAGCACCCCGCTGCTGTAGAGGCCGGACGAGTTGCCGATGTGGAGGCCGATCGTCGTGTTGCGGCGCGGCAGCGCGTCGAGCGTCAGCGACGGCGTCCCGAAGCGGCCGTCGAGTCCGTCTCCGTAGTTGTTCCATGCGGAGGGGACGTCGCTGAGCACGCGGACGAAGGTGTCGGTGAAGCCGTCGAGTTTCCCAGGCCAGACATTGGAAGAGTCGCTCCAGAAGAGCGCGGTGCGGCCGTCCGCCGAGAGTCGCGCAATCGAACTCCGAGACAGCGACTGCTGGTCCTGCGGCCCCAGCGTGACCCGCAGCGCGACGCCGCTGTCGCGCAGGAAGACGAAACCGTCCGACGTCGTATTCGAGTCGTCCCCCGACGCGTCATCGTCGGACATGAACGCGATGCGGCGCGCGTCGTCGGACATCCCGGTCGGGCTCTGGTCCGCGGCGAGGAGCCGCGAACCGGTGCCGAGCGTCACGCACTCCACCGTCGCGAGCGTCCGGTCGCGGACGTAGCCGTCGAGCCGGCCGTTCAGGTCGGAGGCGACGAGTCCGTCGAACGTCTCGAACAGCACGAAGCGGCCATCGGGAGAGAGTCCGCGGGATTTGGCGCTGCTCGCGAATGAGCCTCCCGATTCGTCTCCGTCCACCTCCTCGAGGGCGCCGCTCACCCGGTCCTTGATGAAAACGTTCCCGGGCTCGACGGCCGCGGGAATACGGCCGATGACGAAGGCGACCTGCGTCCCGTCGGCGGAGATCGCGACGTCGCCGCCGCTCGCGACGTCGAGCTGGTTCCCCGCCGCATCGGTCGAGACGCGCGTGATCGTCCCGGTTGCGCGCTCCCAGGCGAAGACGTCCTTCGCGTCGTTGGTGTCGCCGTCCACGAGGTTGCTGACCGAGCTGACGAACACGACCCAGGAGCCGTCGCGCGAGACCTGCGGCGACGAGGAGTCGTGCTTCGTCCCGACGCGCGCCGGGGCGCGACTGACGAGGGTCGTGGTCCCGGCGGCGCGGTCGCGCAGGTAGACGTCGAGGTCGCCGACGTCGGCCGGGTCGAGCTCACCCCGGGTCGCAAACGCGACGAACCGTCCGTCGCCGGAGATCGAGCCCCGCGGCGAGACGCCCCCCGAGCCGGGATCTTCGCTGCCGTCGTCGGCGACGTTCACGCGTTCGACCGCGCCGGTCTCGAGGTCCCGGACGAACAGGTCGAACCAGTCGTTCTCGTCGTTCGGGACGAAGTCCGCGGAGTCGCTCCGGAAGAGGACGCAGCGTCCGTCCGCGGAAAGGTCGCTCGGGTACCCGGTG